>NZ_CP093529.1:0-300000 GCF_022682305.1 Shinella zoogloeoides | reverse complement strand
CTCGGTCGGGCGGATATCGGCCGGCTCGCGCCCGGCATGGCCGCCGATCTCTTCGCCATCGACACGCGCCGGATGGATTATGTCGGCACCCGGCACGACCCGCTCAGCCTCCTGCCCCGCGTCGGCATCGGCATGGCGACGGACATGACGATGATCAACGGCCGCATCGTCTGGCAGGACGGCGCGTTTCCGGGCCTCGACGAGGCAGAGCTTGCCGCGAATGCCGAAGCGGCGCTCGCCACCGTGGAATTCTGAAAGAATCAACAAAGGGAACAATCATGACCCACCTGACCCGCAGAAACCTGATGAAGGCCGCTGCCGCAACCGGCCTTGCCGGCGCACTCGGAAGCCGCCTCGCCTTCGCCGCCGACGAACCGCTCGGCATCACGCTCGTCGTGCCCTCGCCCATCGGCGACGTGGGCTGGGGCCATGCCCTTTCCGCCAGCCTCGAGCCGGTGAAGGCCGCCTATGGCGACAAGGTGAAGGTCACCGTGCTGGAAAACATCATGGAAGGCCCCGACGCCGACCGCATCATGACCAAGGCCGTCGCCGACGGGAACAAGTTCCTGATCGCCGGCTCCTTCGGCTACCAGAACGGCGCGCTGCAGATCGCCCGCCGCGATCCGAGCGTCACCGTGCTGCACGCTTCGGGCTATCAGGTCGCACCGAACTTCTCGCCGTTCGCCGCGAAGTATTTCCAGGGCACCTACCTGCTCGGCATGGCCTCCGCCGCCCTTTCCAAGAGCGGCAAGCTCGGTTCCGTTTCGGCCTTCGCCATTCCGGAACTGATCACCTCCATCAACGCCTTCGCGCTGGGCGCGCAGGCCGTGAACCCGAATATCGAGGTCTCCGTCGTCTGGGTCAATTCCTGGTTCGACCCGGCCAAGGAGCAGGAAGCCGCCAAGGCGCTGATCGCACAGGGCTGCGACGTCATCTTCTCCAACGCACAGGACACGCCCTCGGTCGTGGCCGCCTGCGAGGAGGCCGGCGTCTTCTCCTTCAACCTCAACTCCTCCATGAAGCAATATGCCGAGAAGACCTATCTCGGCTGCGTCGCCACCGACTGGTCGCCCTTCTTCAAGGCCTCGGTCGATGCGCATCTTGCCGGCACCTTCAAGGGCGCGAACGCCTTCCTCGGCGTTGCCGACAAGGTCGTGCAGGTCGTCGACTGGAACCCGGCCGTCCCGGCCGACATGATGGCCAAGATCAAGGAGACCGAGGCGAAGATCGCCGACGGCAGCTTCTCGCCCTTCACCGGCCCGCTCACCAAGGCGGACGGCAGCGAGGGCGTGGCGGCCGGCGTCGTCATGACCGACGCCGAGATCGTCGCCATGGACTGGCACGTCAAGGGCGTCACCACGCCGCTGCCGCAGTAAGCCTCCATGTTGCAGTCCCTCCTGTCGCTTCGCGGCATTTCGAAGAGCTACGGGCCGATCAAGGCCAACCAGGAGATCGACCTGGACGTGGCCGACCGGTCGATCCATGCGATCCTCGGAGAGAACGGGGCGGGCAAGTCGACGCTGATGAAGCTGATCTACGGCGTCGAGCAACCGGACGAAGGCACCGTCCTCTGGCAGGGCGACACGCTCGCCCTCGCCTCGCCCGCCGAGGCCCGGCGGCGCGGCATCGGCATGGTCTTCCAGCACTTCTCGCTGTTCGAGACCCTGACGGTGGTGGAGAACATCCAGCTCGTCATGCCGGGCCGCAAGGCCGACCTCGTCGAGCGCATCCGTGCACTCGGCCAGGATTTCGGGCTTGAGGTCGATCCGCTCGCCCATGTCCATGCCTTGTCGGTCGGCGAGCGGCAGCGGGTGGAGATCATCCGCTGCCTCATGACCGATCCGAAACTGCTGATCCTCGACGAGCCGACCTCGGTTCTGCCGCCGCAGCTCGTCGACAAGCTTTTCGATACGCTCCGGCGCCTGCGCGACGGCGGCGTCTCCATCCTCTTCATCTCGCACAAGCTGGAGGAGATCCGGGCGATCTGCGACCGGGCGACGATCCTGCGCGCCGGCCGCGTCACCGGCAATATCGACCCGCGCGAACACGACGCCCACGACCTCGCCCGCATGATGATCGGCCGCGACATGCCCGAGCCGATGCCTGCCGAGCCGATGGCCGGCGGGGCGAAGCAGCTCGAGATCGACGGCCTCAGTCACACGCCGGACGATCCTTTCGCCGTCACCCTTTCCGATATCAACCTCACGGTGCGCGCGGGCGAGATTGTCGGCATTGCCGGCGTCTCCGGTAACGGGCAGAGCGAGCTTGCCGCGCTGATTTCCGGCGAAACCCGGCTGGCGCGGGCCGAGGCCGGCCGCGTCCGCATGATGGGCGAGGATGTCGGCGCGTTCGGTCCGGCCGCCCGCCGCGAGCGCGGCTTCGCCTTTGTGCCCGAGGACCGGCTCGGCCGCGGCGCCGTGCCCGAAATGTCGCTGGTGCTGAACGGCCTTCTCACCGCCCATCCGCTGAAGCTCCTGAAGCACGGCCTCGTGGACAGGGCGCAGGCGACGGCCTTCGCCAATGCCTGCATCCGCGACTACGACGTGCGCACGCCCGGCCCTGAGGCCGAGGCCGGTGCGCTCTCCGGCGGCAACCTGCAGAAATTCATCGTCGGCCGCGAGATCATGCTGGCGCCCAAGCTACTCTTCGTCGCGCAGCCGACCTGGGGCGTCGATATCGGCGCAGCCTCGGCCATCCGCCGCCGGCTGGTGGCGCTGCGCAATGCCGGCATGGCGATCCTCGTCATTTCCGAGGAGCTGGAAGAACTGTTCGAAGTCGCCGATACCATCCAGGTCCTCTATCACGGCCGCCTCAGCCCGCCGCTCGTGAAGCGCGACACCAGGGTGGAGGAAATCGGCCGCTACATGATCGGCGCAAGGCCGGAAAAGGCGACAGCATGAGCCCGCGCTTCCTGCCCACCCTCGTGCGCCGCCAGCGCGCCTCGCTGAAGGCGACGCTGCTCGCGCCGCCGCTGGCGCTCGCCGTCGCCATAGCGCTCAATCTCGGTCTCTACATGCTGATGGGCCGCGATCCTGTCGCCGTCGTCCACGCCATGCTGCTGGAGCCTTTCCTTTCCTGGTCCTCGTTCTCGGAAGTGCTGCTGAAGACCGGGCCGCTGCTGCTCATCGCGCAGGGCCTCGCCATCGGTTTCCGCGCCAAGGTGTTCAATATCGGTGCCGAAGGCCAGTTCATCCTCGGCGCGATCTTCGCCTCCGCCATTCCGGTCTGGTTCCCGCAGGCGACGGGCGGCTGGATCTGGCCTTCCATGCTGCTGCTCGGCGCGCTCGGCGGCGCGCTCTGGGCCTCGATCACCGCCTTCTGGCGCGTCCGGCTCAACGCCAACGAGATCCTGGTCTCGCTGATGCTCAGCCTCGTTGCCGCACAGCTTCTCTACTACCTGCTGCTCGGCCCATGGAAGGACCCCGCCGGCTTCAACTTCCCGCAGTCGGTGATGTTCCAGTACGACGCCATCGTGCCGACGCTCTTCCCCGGCACGCGGGTCAACGTCTCGCTGCTCATCGCGCTCGCCCTGGCGCTTGCCGCCTGGGTCTTCATGCAGAAGAGCTTCATGGGCTACAAGCTGCAGGTGGGTGGGCTTGCGCCGCGCGCGGCCGGCTATGCCGGCTTCAGCGAAGGCGGGGCGATCTGGCTGTCGCTGCTGATCGGCGGCTTTGCGGCGGGCCTTGCGGGCGCGGCAGAGGTCGCAGGTCCCCTCGGCCAGCTCCAGCGCTCCATCTCCACCGGCTACGGCTACGCGGCGATCATCGTCGCCTATCTCGGCGGCCTGCATCCCATCGGCATCATCGTCTCCTCGCTGGTGATGGCGGCGATCTATATCGGCGGCGACAATGCAATGGTCTCGGCCAACCTGCCGATCGCCGCCGTCCGCGTCTTCCAGGGCAGCCTGCTGCTCGCCTATCTGGTGGCCGTGGCCTTCGTGCGCTATCGCCTCGAATGGCCGCACGCCGCGGCGCGGAGCACCCCATGAGCGCCGTCGAATTCATCCTGGCCGGCATGCTGGCGGCCGCCACGCCCTTCCTGCTCGCCGCGCTCGGCGAACTGGTCGTGGAGCGCGCCGGCGTGCTCAATCTCGGCGTCGAGGGGCTGATGGCGCTCGGCGCGGTCGTCGCCTTCGTCATCGTCTACCACGGTGGCGGTCATGTCCTCGGCTTCGTCGCGGCCGGAGTCAGCAGCGCGCTGCTCGCACTGGTCTTCGCCTTCATCACACTCGGCTTCCGCGCCAACCAGGTGGCGACGGGCCTTGCCATCGGCATTCTCGGCCAGGGCCTCGCGGCCCTCTTCGGCAAGAGCTACGAGAGCCTGACGATCAAGGGCATCGGGAAGATCGCCATTCCAGGCCTCGCCGACCTGCCGGTCATCGGCGGCCTCTTCGTGCAGGATATCGTGGTATGGCTGTCGCTGCTGGCCACACTCGCCGTCTGGGCCACCTTCGCCTTCACCCGCACCGGCCTCGTCATCCGCGCCGTCGGCGAGAACCCGAAGGCCGCGCATGCGGTCGGCTATCCGGTAATCGCCGTGCGCGTCGCCGCCGTCGCCTTCGGCGGCATGATGGCGGGCTTCGCCGGCGCCTATGCCGCCTCGGTCTACACCCCGATGTGGGCCGACGGCATGATCGCAGGCCGAGGCTGGATCGCCATCGCGCTCGTCGTCTTCGGCACCTGGCTCACCGGCCGCGTCTTCCTCGGCGCCTGCCTCTTCGGCGCGGTGTCGCTGATGAGCCTCGCCGCGCAGGCCGCCGGCCTGAACCTGCCCTCGCAGCTTCTTTCCAGTCTGCCCTACCTCGTGACGATCCTCGTGCTCGGCATTATCTCCGCCGACCGCCGCCTCCTGAAGCTCAACGGCGTCGCCTCGCTGGGAGAACCCTTCGAGCGCTGAGACGAGGCCTCCCCGAACATCCGAAAATGTGCCGTTCCCGGACAAGACCCGTCCGGCGAGGAAAACCGCTCTAACGTTTTGTTCAGCGAACACACCTAGATTTCATGCAGGAATCACCCTGGGGACATGATGTCTTGGCTGCTACCGAAATGACGCTGCAACTGGCGCGGCTGATGGAACATGCCGGTAACTTCGTGGCGGTCTTCGACCCGGAAGATCGCCTGCGGTTTGCCAACCGGGCCTTTCGCGCCGCCTGGTTCGTATCGGACGGGGAGGACCTACTCTGGTCCGACCTCATGCGCCGCAACTATCACGCCCGCCAGGGCACGGTCATCGCGGCGGCGGATTTCGAGTCCTGGCTGCGCTCGACGCAGGCGCGCCGCGGCAAGAACGGCTTCCGCGCCTTCGAGACCGACCTGCACGACGGCCGCTGGCTCTGGATGACCGAGACGATGCAGCCGGACGGCTGGATGCTCTGCGTCGCCAGCGACATAAGCTCCATCCGGGCGGACGAGCGCGCGCTGCGGCAGGATCGCGACTTCGCAATCAAGGCCTCCCAGACCGACGAACTGACCGGACTTCCCAGCCGCCGCTACGTGATGGGCAAGCTCGGCGAACTCGTCGGCTCCCCCGGCGAGGCCGATGGGGATGTCGGCTGCCTTGCGGTCCTCGATATCGACAATTTCAAATACATCAACGATCGCTTCGGCCATGGCGTCGGGGATGCAGTGCTGAAGGACTTCGCCATCACCATCCAGCGCCATGTACGCAAGACGGACATACTCGGCCGCGTTGGCGGCGAGGAATTCATGCTCATCCTGCCGGCCACGACGATGGCGGATGCGGAGACCATCGTGCAGCGCATGCTGGTGGCCGTACGCCATTCCCGGCCCGTTTCCGAGCAGGCGAGCTTCCGCTACACCTTCTCCGCCGGCCTCGCCTGGATCGCGCGGAGCGACGACCCCGGCGACGTCTACCGCCGGGCGGACCTTGCGCTCTACGCCGCCAAGATGCGCGGGCGCGACCAGATCAGTATCGAGGTCCAGCCCCACCGCAGCCTCGGCGCGACCATCGCGTCCTCGTCCGAATAGCGTGGCGTACCGGACCTCTCAGGCGGCGTCCTGGTGGCGCCGCTTCAGCTTGTCGAACTTCGCGAGCAGGCGGTTGATTTCGTCCGTCATGTGCCCCTCCTCGTAGAGGGTCGCCCGGCCGCGGCCGTCCTGCTTGGCATAGTAGAGGGCCTTGTCCGCCCGGCTGAGATATTCGTCCGCATCGATATCCGCCGTAGCGATGAAGGTGATGCCGATGCTGGTGCCGATCTCGACGACGTGGCCGTCGATTTCGTAGGGCGCACCGACCGCCTCGACCAGCCGGTGCGCGAGCGCCGCCGCCGATTCCGGCTGCGGGGCGCCGGTCTGGATAATGGCGAACTCATCGCCGCCGATGCGCGCGACGAGATCGCTCTCCCGGGTCGTGGCCCGCAGCCGCCCGGCAACGGCGCACAGCAGCGCGTCGCCGACGGGGTGCCCCAATGTGTCGTTGACCTGCTTGAACCGGTCGAGGTCCATGCTGAGGATAGCGCTGACCTGTCCGGAGGCAGCCTCCGCGATCGCCTGTTCCAGACGGGAGCGCAGCAGGATTCGGTTGCCGAGACCGGTCAGGGCGTCATGGTGCGCCATATGGGCGATCTGCGCCTCCGCCTGCTTTCTCGCATCGATATCCTCCAGAACGCCCGCCCATTGAAGCACCTTGCCGCTGTCGTCGAAGACCGGACCACCCCTGCCGCGCACCCACAGCCAGCGGCCGCCATCCACGAACACCCGGAATTCGACGTCGACCAGCGCCCGCTTCTCCACCTGCCTGCCCGCCACATCGAGTACCCGCTGGCGATCGTCGGCGTGCACGCGGTCCAGCCAGCCGCCCTTGAGGGCTTCGCCGTCCGGCATGCCGGTCAGCTTCTCCCAGCCCTCGACCCAGATGAGGCCGTCGCTCTCCGTCCAGCGCCACAGCATGAGCGCGCCGGCCTGCGCCACGGTGCGGATAAGGCGATCCTCTTCCCGCATGGTTCGTTCGGCGGCCTCGACGCTCAGGCGCAGGGTTTCGAACTCACGGACGGACGAAGACGGGATGGCGGAGAGGCCGACGGGCTGCTGCCCTTCCGCTATCGCCATACTGTGCGCCGCCAGCGCGCGCACGGGGCGCAGGATGAGCCGGCCGATCAATATGGCCGCGACGGTTGCAAGAGCGACCGCAAAGAGCGCGCCCAGGATCAGGCCGAGCAGCGGATCCTGCCAGCGGGCATTGAAAACATCGAGGGGTTCCCCGACGACCAGCGTCCAGCCGGGTGTGCTCTGGAGCTTCTCGAAGGCAAGGATGATGCTTTGCCCTTCGGTCGTCCTGGCTTCGAACCAGCCGCTATCGGTGCCCAGCGCTTCCAGCTTCTCCCAATCGGGCGCCCGCTTGCCGATAGCGCGCTCGGGATCGTGAGAGCGCGCGACGATCCGCCCGTTTCCATCCGTCACGGCGACGAGGATGCTGCCGAGCGCCTCGTTTCGCTGCTGAAGGGTACGGATCAACTGGGTGGGGGAGATTGCCAGCACCACCGCGCGCTGCCGGCCGTCGCCTTCGGGCAGCGCAAGGAAAATCCGGTGGTCGGCGGCGGTGCGTCCGGGCACGAGGTTGGATATGGCCGGCATGTCCCGGCTGATCGCCTGCATCGCCACGTCGAGCACCGGCGCCCTGTGCACGCCTCTCGGCATGCCGTGGTCCCATTCGACGATCTCGACCTCGCCGTCGAGACCGATGCCCTCGAAGCGGCTCGATCGCAGGACGAGTTCGCCCGTCTGCGTCGTCAGCGGCCAGAGCGCGGCAAAGGTGCTGAGGGCCGTGTATCGACCCTCGATGTCGGCCTCCATGGCGCTCGCCAGCGTCAGGGCGGTATCGCTGAGGCGCGTGGCGGCGGTGCTCTTGTATGCCGCGCCGGTGCGCCAGGCTGCAAAGCCGGAGACCGCGACCACCGGAACGAGGCAGGCGAGCGCCAACGCCAGCAGATAAATGTTCAGCCCTGCCCGCCTTCCGGCGTCGATCCGCGACGACACGTTGCAAGGTTCCTCAACGATGGACGACTTCACCTCTTATATCCAGAAATACTTAAGGAAAGCGCGGCGTGCGGAAGACAATTCCGATGGGCGGCGTTCAGGATTTATTGACCTTTCCGGCGCTTGGCCAACGGACATTACGGAAGGGCCGCGATCGCGCTGGCACGTCTGCATGAAGAAGGCCCGGCAACCAGCCGGGCCTTCCATAGTCGCGTTGCCTTGCGCTCTTACTTGGCGATCGGAGCGTAGGTGCCATTGCTCCAGCGGTTGATGTCGTAGCTGGCGTTCTTCAGATCGCCCTTCTCGTCGAAGGTGACCGTGCCGACGACGGTGTCGATGGGCTGGCCGTTCTTCAGCGCCTTGGCGACTTCGGTCGGATCGTCCGAGCCGGCTCGCTCGACGCCCTGGGCGAAGGCCTGGATCACGGCATAGGAGAAGAGCGTGAAGCCTTCCGGCTTGAAGCCGCCGGCGGAAATCTTCTCGACCGCTTCCTTCGCCTCGGGCTTTGCCTGCGGGTCGGAGGGGAAGACGAACAGCGTGCCTTCGCCGGCCGGGCCGGCGACCTGCCAGAATTCCGGCGAGGCGATGGAATCGGGCATGATGAGCTGGAACTTGTAGCCCTGTTCGGCCGCCTGGCGCAGCATGAGGCCGGCTTCCGGGTGATAGCCGCCGAAATAGACGACGTCGACCTTGGCGTCCTTCAGCTTCGTCACGAGCGCGTTGTAGTCCTTCTCGCCGGCGTTGATGCCTTCGGCGAGGACTTCCTTGAGGCCGCTGGCATTCATCGTGGAGCGCACCGCGTCGGCGACGCCCTGGCCGTAGGCCGTCTTGTCGTGCAGGACGGCGACGTTCTTGCCGGCATATTCCTTGGCGATCCATGGGCCGATGAAGGCGCCCTGCGCATCGTCGCGGGTATAGAGGCGCATGATGTTCGTCCAGCCCTTGGCGGCCGCATCGTCCGTCATGACCGGGTTCGAGGAGGCGGGGCTCATCATCAGCGTGCCGTTTTCGGCATAGACCGCCGAGGCCGGGATGCTCGAGCCGGAGCAGGCATGGCCATCGACGAACTTGATGCCGGCGGCGGCGATGCGGTTGGCGACCGACACAGCCTGCTTCGGATCGCACTGGTCGTCTTCGAACTGCAGCTTGATCTGGCGGCCCATCACGCCGCCCTTGGCGTTGATGGCGTCGGCGGCAGCCTGCGCGCCCTGCTTGAACTGGTCGCCGATCGTGGCGAGCGGCCCCGTCAGCGGGCCGGCCACGGCGAAGGTCAGGTCCTCCGCGCGCGCCGCCGTGCCCATGAGCAGGCCAAGCGCCGTGCCGATGATCAGAATGCGTCTCATATCCTCAACTCCCTTTTGTGCCCGCAACAGCGCGGGTCGCTCCTTCCAGAATGACATTCCTACCCCTGCGACAGGAGTGGCTGGCATTCGAACCACTCCCAAAGATAGCTGGCAAGCCCCCTGTCGACATGAATGCGCAGGGTCCCGGCATCGCCATGCCGATAGACCACGGCCATCACGCCGCCGAACGGCATGGCGGCGCAAGGGCCGGGGTGATCCGGATCGACCGTCACCGCCCGCGCCAGGAGATCGCGGACACCTGCGCCGCTCGCCTCGAAGACGCGCATGGCCGCACCGACAGTCGAGACCGCATGGCCTTCGTCATGCCATCCATCGGATAGCTCGACCGCGGAAAGCCCGACCGCGAGCAGCCGGTCGCGCGCGACGCGTACCGCATAGCGGTCCCCGTGGGCCAATCCGAGCGCACCGATGTCCCGTCCCAGATCGTGGCGGACGAGGAAGCCCTCCACATCCCCACTGACGAGGCGTTGTCCGACATGCCCCAAAGCGCGGACCTGCAGGGTGGGACCGGCAAGGCAGGCATCGGCCCAATCCGGCTCGGGCTGCCATTTGCGGGCGAGGTCAAACATGAAGGCGGCTCCCGCTCTCATCGAAGGCGCAGGAAGGAACGATACGCGCGCGCCTGATCTCACGCAGATGCTGCAGCTCGACGATATCGCCCATGCGGGCGAGGCCGCGCTCGATCAATCCCAGCGCGATCGGCCTCTGCAGGGCTGGGCTGAAATAACTCGACGTGACGTAGCCGGTGCTGCGCGTCTTGCCCGCTTCCCGCTCCACGCCATGCGCACCCGTCGGCAGCAGCCCCAGGCCGTCGACCGTCTCCAGCCCGACGAACTGGCGGCGATCCGGCCGCGCCGCGTCTTCCGTGACCAGTGAACGACGGCCGATGAATTCCACCTTCTTGCGTTCCAGCGGCGCGGTCAGGCCGAAATCCATCGGCCGGCTCGTGCCGTCGGTATCCTTGCCGACAACGATATAGCCCTTTTCCGCCCGCAGGATCATCAGCGCCTCAAGGCCGAGCAGAGTCGCGCCGAAGGCCTTGCCCGCCTGCCGCAACCGCGCCCAGACCGCCGCGGCGCTGTCGGCCGGCACGGAAATCTCGTAGGATCGATCCCCCGTGAAGCTGACGCGGGCGATCCGCACCGCCACGCCATCGAGCAGGCCGCAGACCACGGCCATGTGCGGCAGGGCCACATCGTCGAGCGGAAGATCGAGGCCGAGCGTCTCCATGAGGTCCCTTGCCCGCGGGCCGGTCACCGTCAGCGTCGCCATTTCGGCCGTCGCATTGTGGATGAAGACCCGCCGCCGATCGAAACGGTCCTGCCGCCATTCCTCCAGCAGGCCGTGCACGCCCGATACATGCGAGGACGAGCAGGAAACGACGAAACGGTTCTCGTCGAGCCGGACCAGAACGCCGTCGTCATAGACGACACCCGCCTCCGTGAGGATGAAGCCGTAGCGGCAGCGACCGGGCGCCAGCGTCGACATGGTGTTGTAATAGATGAAATCGAGGAATTGGGCGGCATCCGGCCCGATGACCTCGATCTTGCCGAGCGGCGAGCCATCGAAGAGCGCGACGCCCTCACGTGCGGCCTTCGCCTCCGCCTGGATGCATTCGTCCGGTACGCCGGGGCCGTAGAAGGCCGGGCGCAGCCAGCCGCCATAGGCGCGGAAAACGGCACCCTCAGCGCGATGCTCCCGTTCGAGCGGCAGGCGGCGCAGCGGATTCATGCGCGTGCCGGACCGCGCGCCGGCGAAGGTGGAGAAGGGAACCGGCGTGAAGGGCGGCCGATAGGTCGTCGTGCCGACCGCAGGGATGCGCCGGCCCGTCAGTTCGGCCATCAGCGCCAGACCGTTGACATTGGAGGTCTTGCCCTGATCCGTGGCCATGCCGAGCGTGGTATAGCGCTTCAGGTGCTCGACGGAGACGAAATTCTCCCGCACCGCAAGCTCCACATCCTTGGCCGTTACATCGTTCTGCAGGTCGATCCAGACCCGCTCCCGCGCCCCCGGCTTCGGCCAGGCCGCAACGATGCCGAGCTCCTGCGCCGTATCGTCGGCAAGCACGGCCGGAAGCGCGAACCGCCCCGCCGCCGCGCCCACCACCTCGACGCCATCGACAGGGCGGCCGGGAACGAAGGCGAGGATATCGTCGCGCCAGTCCAGCTTGCCCTGCGCCTGGCAGAAGAGATGCACCGTCGGCGTGAAACCGCCCGAGGCGAGGATCGCATCCGCTTCCATCACCGTACCGTCGGAAAGCCTGACGCCGGTCACCGTCCCACGGCCGAGCGCGGCCGCGACGGTCACGCCCTTCAGCACCCGCAGTCCGGCGGGCGACGGGGCGTCAGCGCGATAATCGACGACGGTCACCTCGGCGCCGGCCGCCGCGAGCGCCAGCGCCGTCTCGTAGGCCAGCCCATTGTTCGTGGCGACGACGATCCTGCGGCCCGCGACGACACCGAAACGACGGAGATAGACCAGTGCGGCCTCCGTGGACATGACGCCCGGCAGGTCGTTGTGACCGAAGGGCAATGGCCGCTCGATGGCGCCCGTGGCAAGCACGATCGACGCCGCGCGGACACGCCACAACCGATCCGACGCGTCACCCTCCACCTTCTGGCTGAGGCCGACGAGGTGGTGATCGTAAATGCCGAAGGCCGTCGTGCCGGTCAGCACCAGGGCACCGGTCTGCTCCAGCTCGGCCGCCACCTCCCGCGCCCATTCGGCACCGGGGCGCCCCTCTATGGTCGCCTCACGGAAAAGCAGGCTGCCGCCGACCTGCCGGCCATCGTCGCAGAGCACGACGCGTTTTCCCGCGCGCGCCGCCGTGCGTGCGGCCAAAAGGCCTGAAGGCCCCGCGCCGACCACCAGCACGTCGCAATGATGGTTCACCTGCTCGGCGAAGGCAGGACCGCCCGCCGCCACGTCCACTGTCCCGAGGCCCGCCATCTGCCGGATGCGTGGCTCAAAAAGGTGCCAGTCCGGGAACATGAAGGTCTTGTAGTAGAAGGCGGCCGGAATGAAGCGCGAGAACACATCGAGGAAGGCGTGGCGATCCTTCTGCGCGCTCGGCTCGGCATTCACGCTGCGCACAGCCATGCCATCGGCGGCGAGCGCCAGCGTGGCGCGCGTGTTCGGCATGCCGCCGGCGATATCGACCAGCGCGTTCGGCTCCTCGACACCCGCGCCCCAGAGGCCGCGCGGGCGGTGATACTTGAAGCTGCGGCCGAGCACGCGAACGCCACCAGCCAGAAGCGCCGAGGCAAGCGTATCGCCGGCAAAGCCCTCGACCGTCCGGCCGTCGAAGGTGAAGGAAAGCGGCCGTGACCGGTCGATCGCCGAGCCGCCGTCAGTGCGCCATGCCGTCATCGCCGCCTCCCTGCCCAAGCGCGAGGGTCCCCGCCACGCGATGGTTCACGGTGTCCCGCTCCATGCGGAACACCTCGCCGCAGGCCATATGCATCCAGATCTCGCTTGCCGCCCCGCGCAGGTTGTTGCGCTCATAGAGATAGGCGGCCCACGCGCCATCCGTCACGGTGCGAAAACCTTCCGGGCGATGGTTGCCGGCGTCGCCGCCGAAATGAAATTCGCTCTCGCTTCTCGGTCCGCAGAAGGGGCATGGGAAAAGCTGCATGGACGCCTCCTAATGCGCGATGCCGGAGCCGGCCGCCTCGTCGATCAGCCGGCCGCGCGTGAAGCGGTCGAGATCGAAGGGGCGGCTGACATCGTGATGGTTTCCCGTCGCGAGCAGATGGGCGAGCAGCGTGCCGCCGGCCGGGATGGCCTTGAAGCCGCCGGTTCCCCAGCCGCAATTGAGGAAAAGGCCCGGCAGCGGGCTTTCCCCGAGGATCGGCGAGGAATCGGGCGTCACGTCGACGATGCCGGCCCATTGCCGCATCAGCCGAAGCTGGCGGAAGCTCGGGAACATTTCGAGGAGACCCGCGACGACATCCTCCAGCACCGGCAGGTTGCCGCGCTGGCCATAGGAAGGCACCCGGTCGAGCGCGCCGCCGAGCACCAGTTCGCCCTTGTCCGACTGGCTGGCATAAGTGCCGGTGCCGGGCGACAGGACGACGGTATCGAGCACGGGCTTTACCGGCTCGGAAACGCAGGCCTGCAGGGCGTAGGAGGTGATGGGCAGGCAGAAGCCGGCCTTCGCCGCAAGATGCGAGGAATGGCCGGCGACGACCATGCCCGTCCGTTCGGCGCGGATCTCGCCCCGGCTGGTCTTCACGCCACGGCACCGCCCGCCCTCGACGATGAATTCCTCCACCTCGCAGGACTGGATGATGTCGACGCCCAGCCGGTCGGCGGCGCGGGCATAGCCCCAGGCGACCGCATCGTGCCGCGCCGTGCCGGCCCTGCCCTGCCAGACGCCGCCGAAGACCGGATAGCGCGCACCGGGCGAAACGTTCAGCAGCGGCAGGACCCGCCGCACGTCCTCGATATCGAACAGTTCGGCGTCCGTGCCGTTGATCTGCATCGCGTTGACGGTGCGCGCCGCCATCTCCATCTCGGCTTCGCTATGGGCGAGCGTGATAATGCCGCGCTGCGACAGCATGATATTGTAGTTGAGGTCGCGGCCGAGCGTCTCGTAGAGGCGCAGCGCCATGTCGTAGAGCGCCGTACTTTCCGGGAAGAAGTAGTTCGAGCGCACGACGGTCGTGTTGCGTCCGGTATTACCGCCGCCGAGCCAGCCCTTCTCGATGATCGCGACGTTGCGGATATTGTGCGTCCTGGCAAGGTAATAGGCCGTCGCCAGACCATGTCCGCCGCCGCCGATGATCAGGATATCGTAGCGCGGCTTCGGCTCGGGCGAGCGCCAGGCCTGCTGCCAGCCCTTCTGGCCGAAAAGCCCCTCCTTGAAGAGCGAAAGAGCGGAATAATGCCGCGTCATCGCAGGACGCCCATCGCCGCGCATGCCGGCGGACGGTGATGGAACGGCGCGGCCAAGTGCTGCTTCATGCGCTACCCCGGAAAGGAAGAAGGATGCCATGCATCCGGTCTGCCATCATCGATAGCGCCTCTGGACACTTATGTCCAGAAGTTTGCGGCAGAGCGAAGGAAAGCGTCAACCGCCGGGTTGAACGCGCCGCATCAGCGCCGCGAAGGCCTCAATCTCGTCGTCCAGGGCCTGCTGCCCGGTGAAGCTGAGAAGATAGGCGCGCAGGAGGCGCAGGCGCATTTCGCGGTCGTCGCGCATGCCGAGCGTGTAATGGCCGATCTGTGTGAAATAGAGGACCCGCGCGCGGATGAAAGCCTCCTCGGCGGCGTAGCCGTAGCGCGAGAACATGCGTGTCAGCGCCTCGACACGCTGCTCATCTGCCTGATCGACAGCCTGACGTATCGCCGTGTCCACCTGCCCCCAGGAACGGACCGCCGCATCGAGACGCGGGTCGAAAAGCGCCGGGTCCACCCAGCATTCGAAGATATGGCACACCGCCCCCGTCACGGTGGACGCCGGGCGAAGGGCGCGCTCGATGATGGGGCTTGTGTTCTTGCAAAGCCAATAGGCGAGCAATTCCTTCTGCAGGTCCTGCAGATCCGCGAAAAACCAGTAGAAGCTGGAGCGGGAGACCGCAAGCCGCTTTGCGATGGTCTGGATCTTCACATTGGCGATGCCCTCCTCGACAAGCGCCGCGACACCCGCCTCGACCCATGCCTCCCGTGTCATCCGCCCGGCCACCTGCGCGGCGACGGCGCGCTTCTCCCTTCCCGATCCAGCGCTCACCGCCTCTCCTTCGAACGAACCCACCGCCATTCCTTGACCCGGCCGCCATCTTGCCGAAAGCAGGCGCAATATCAAGTTTGCCGCCGTCTCGCGCAGCCCTATTCCCGTAGCGCCCGGGCCTGCCTTGCAGGCCGGGCCCCGGACGATATTGTCTCCGAGACGGTTTCGATGCCTCGTCCCGATTGCAGGCGGCCGGCTGGTCTCCTATTGCTTCGTCAATGACGCCTCATCGGGAGGACACCGCTTGGCCCTGTCGCACACCCTCATCCGCCGCTTGAAGAACCCCGAGCTGTTCGGCGCGATCGTCGATCCCGCCTGGCTCGGCCTTGCCGACGGCACGCCCACCTTCGCGGTCGTCAATCCCGCCACCGGCGAGCATCTGGCCGACATTCCGGACATGGGCGTGGACGGCGCCCGGGCCGCCATCGACCGGGCCGGCGAGGCGCAGGCCGAATGGGCCGGCCTCACGGCACGCGAGCGTTCCGACACGCTCTGGCGCTGGCACCAGTTGATCGTCCGCCATACGGACGACCTCGCGGCCATCCTGACCGCCGAGATGGGCAAGCCTCTCGCCGAGGCGAAATCCGAGGTCTCGCATGCCGCCGCCTATCTGCAATGGTATGCGGAGGAGGCCAACCGCGTCTACGGCGAGACGATCCCCGCGCCCTCGCGCGACCGGCGCATGATCGTCATCAAGCAGCCGATCGGCGTCGTCGGCGCGATCACGCCCTGGAATTTCCCGGCCTCTATGGTCGCGCGAAAAATCTCGCCGGCGCTGGCAGCCGGCTGCACGGTGGTGCTGAAGCCGGCGGAGCAGACGCCGCTGGTGGCGGGCGCGATGGTGGCGCTTGCCGGCAAGGCCGGTTTTCCGGCCGGCGTGGTCAATCTCGTCTATGCGGCGGAGGGCGATGGCGTCGGGCGCGAACTCTGCTTCAATCCGCAGGTGCGCAAGATCAGCTTCACCGGCTCGACGGAGGTGGGCCGCCTCCTGATGCGGCAATGCGCCGACCAGGTGAAGAAGCTCAGCCTGGAACTCGGCGGCAACGCGCCCTTCATCGTCTTCGACGACGCCGATATCGATGCGGCCGTGGACGGCGCGATCCAGGCAAAATTCCGCAATGCCGGACAGACCTGCGTTTCGGCGAACCGGCTCTATGTACAGGCCGGCGTCCACGACGAATTCGCCGAGAAGTTCACCGCCCGCGTCGGCACGCTTGCCGTTGGCGACGGCTTTGCGCCCGACACCGCCATCGGCCCGCTGATCGACGGGCGGGCGCTCGCCAAGATCGAGGCCCATGTCGCCGACGCCGTGGACAAGGGCGGCCGCATCCGCTGTGGCGGCAATCGCATCGCCGGCGCGGGCACCTTCTTCGCGCCGACCGTGCTCACCGGCATCTCCCGCGGCATGCGCATCGCGCAGGAGGAGACCTTCGGCCCACTCGCCCCCATCATACGCTTCACGGATGCCGATCAGGTGGTGCGCGAGGCCAACGACACGATCTACGGCCTCGCCGCCTATTTCTACGCCTCCAACCTCAGCCGCGTCTGGCGGGTCGCCGAAGCCCTGGAATACGGCATGGTCGGCATCAATACCGGGCGCATGTCCTCGGAAGCCGCGCCCTTCGGCGGCGTCAAGCAATCCGGCATGGGCCGCGAAGGCTCCCGCCACGGGCTGGAGGACTATCTGGAGATGAAATACCTCTGCATGGGCGGCATCTGATACGCCTCTCCTGCCCACAACGGCTTACAACCGCTCCACCGCGACCGCGGTCGCCTCGCCGCCGCCGATGCACAGCGTCGCCATGCCGCGCCTCAGGCCGTGGCGCTCCAGCGCGGCCAGCAGCGTGACGAGTACCCGCGCGCCCGATGCGCCGATGGGATGGCCGAGCGCGCAGGCCCCGCCATGGACGTTGACCTTGTCGTGCGGCAGATCGAGATCGCGCATCGCCGCCATGGCGACGACGGCGAAGGCCTCGTTGATTTCGAAGAGATCGACGTCCCGGAGATTCCAGCCGGTGCGCTCCCCGAGCCTGCGCAGGGCGCCGACCGGCGCGGTCGCGAAGAGATGGGGCGCCTGCGCATGCGTCGCATGGCCGACGATCGTGGCGAGTGGAGCCAGCCCCTCCCGTTCGGCCCGGGAGCGGCGCATCAGCACCAGCGCGGCCGCGCCGTCGGAAATCGAGGACGCATTCGCCGCCGTCACCGTGCCGCCCTCGCGGAAGGCCGGTTTCAGCGTCGCGATCCTCTCCGGTTTCGCCTTGCCGGGCTGCTCGTCCTGCTCGACGAGGGCCTCGGCCCGCCCCGCCTTCACGGCAACAGGTGCGATCTCCGCCTGGAACGCACCCGTCTCGATGGCCTGGCGGGCGCGGGTCAGGGAGGCGATGGCATAATCGTCCTGCGCCGTGCGGGTAAACTGGTAGGCCTCGGCACAATCCTCGGCGAAGGTGCCCATCAGACGACCCTTGTCATAGGCGTCCTCGAGTCCGTCGAGGAACATGTGATCGAGGATGCGGCCATGCCCGATGCGATAGCCGCCGCGGGCGCGGTCGAGCAGGTAGGGCGCGTTCGTCATGCTCTCCATGCCGCCGGCGACGGCGACCGAGGCGCTGCCGGCGGCGATGAGATCATGCGCCAGCATGACCGCCTTCATGCCCGAGCCGCACATCTTGTTGACGGTGGTCGCGCCGGCCGAAAACGGCAGGCCCGCGCCGAGCGCCGCCTGACGGGCGGGCGCCTGCCCCTGGCCGGCCGGCAGCACGCAGCCGAACACGACTTCATCCACGGCCTCCGCCGCGATGCCGCTGCGCGCCAGCGCCGCACGGATCGCGGCCGCCCCGAGTTCCGGCGCGGCAACGCCCCCCAGATCGCCCCGAAAACCGCCCATCGGGGTGCGGGCCGAGCCGACGATGACGATCGGATCCTGCAGCGTCATTCGAGACCTCCCGCGCAATCGCTCCGGCACGGCGCCGCCGGCCCGCCTTTCGGCCGGTTCTACCATATCCCGCCGGCCATGACGATGCGCGGGCTGTTCTTGCCGGCCTCCCGCTGCTATCCAGAGACTGGGCCGGCACATCGAGCGACAGGAGAGAGCCCATGGACATTCTACGCGCGGGAACGCGCCCATCCGCGAAAGGCCCGGAGGCCTGGTTCACCGGAACCGTGCGCATCGATCCGCTCTGCAACCCCTTCGACGCGGAGCGGGTCCAGGGCGCGCAGGTGACCTTCGAGCCGGGCGCGCGGACCGCCTGGCATACGCACCCGCTCGGGCAGACCCTCATCGTCGTCTCCGGCCTCGGCCGCGTGCAGCGCGCGGGCGGGCCTGTCGAGGAGATCCGCCCCGGCGACGTCGTCTGGTTCGCCCCGGGCGAAAAACACTGGCACGGCGCCTCCCCGGCCGTCGCCATGACCCATATCGCGCTCCAGGAGGTCAAGGACGGCAAGGTCGTCGACTGGCTGGAGCACGTCACCGATGCCGACTATGCCGCCGGCTGAGGGAGCCCAACACCCTGTTGATTGACGGAAACGGCGCTGGACGCGGCCTGCCCGGCCGCGCTTAAACGGTGCGCGGGCGCAACAACCATCGCCAGAGCCAGACGACATATCGGAAAACCATGCCAATCCATGAACTTGCTGCACTGGGCGCCGCGACCTGCTGGGCCGTGACGGGGCTGATCTCGGCCGGGCCGGCCAGCCATCTCGGCGCGCCGGCCTTCAACCGGGCGCGCCAGATCTTCGTCACCGGCCTTCTGGCGCTCTATGTGCTCGCCACAGGCGTCTGGCGCGAGCTGGAGCCGGCGAATGCCGGGCCGCTCCTCCTGTCGGGGCTGATCGGCATCTTCATCGGCGACACGCTGCTTTTCGAAACGCTCAATCGCCTCGGCCCGCGCCGCTCCGGCATCCTCTTCGCCCTCAATGCGCCGATCACCGCGCTGCTCGGCTGGCTGGCGCTCGGCGAAACGTTGCCGCCGCTGGCCGTGGCAGGCATCGCGGTGACCGCAGCGGGCGTGTTCCTCGCCATCCTCTTCGGCAAGCGCCGGGCGCAAATGCACCAGTGGGAGACCGTCAAGGGGCCGCTGTGGATCGGCGTGGCCCTTGGTATCGGCGCGGCGACGGGCCAGGCCATCGGCTCCATCGTCGCCCGGCCGGTCATGGCGACCGGCATCGACCCTGTCCTCGCCTCGCTGCTGCGCGTCGGCGTCGCCGCCTTCTGCCTCAGCATCCTCCTGCAATTGCCGATCCCGTCCGTGAAGCCGAGGGGGCCGCTGACGCTGAAGGTCGCGGCCATGACCGCGCTTACCGGCCTCATCGCCCTCGCCGTCGGCATGACGCTGCTGCTCTTTGCGCTTTCCGGCGGCAAGGTCGGCATCGTCTCCACCCTGTCGGCCACCTCCCCCGCGCTGATCCTGCCCATGCTCTGGCTGAGGACCGGCGAGCGCCCCGCCGCCGGGGCCTGGGCGGGCGCGGCCCTCGTCGTCGTCGGCATGGGGCTGCTCTTCATCCGCTGAGGGCTGCGTCGCTCATGCCTCCTCCGGCGCCAGCGTTCCCAGCCAGCGCCAGACATCGCGCACGTCCTCGTCCCTCAGACGCGCCGGGCTGGATATGGCATACCAGCAGCGCCCGGTTTCCATCGTTGCCCCGAACGGCCGGGCAAGCATGCCGGCGGCCAGCGCGTCCTGCGCGAGAAACAGGCTGGCGAGGGCAACGCCCTGACCGAGTTCAGCCGCGGTGAGCGCGGTATCGCCGTCGCTGAAATTCACTCCCCGCCACACGGCAGCCGGGGTAATACCCACCTGCGCCAGCCAATCAGCCCATCCGACAGGTCCTTCCTCGTGGATCAGCGGCGCGCCCAGAATGTCGGCCGGTTCGCGGAGCGTGCCGGCGAGCGCCGGCCCGGCGACGGGCGACAGGCGGTCGCGCGCAAGCAAAAGGCTTTCGCAGCCGACGGGCGGCTCGTGGGCATGGACGATGGCGATATCCACTTCCATCGTATCGAAATCAACCGCCGCGCCCGACGTGTCCAGCCAGGGTTCGCAGGCCGGCGCGGCCGCCTTCAGCGCCGGCAGGCGCGGCAGGAGCCAGCGCCGCGCGACACCACGCGGCGCATAGATGACGACGCTACCGGGCTTGCGATACGGCTCCAGCCGCCGATAGCCTTCCTCCAGCATCTCCAGACAGCGCCGCACCGTGCGATGATAGTCGCGCCCGGCGTCCGTCAGGCGCACCTCCCGCCCGATGCGCAGGAACAGGGGCTGGCCGACCTGCCCCTCCAGCAACCGCATCTGATGGCTGATTGCCGATTGCGTCAGGCCGACCTCCTCCGCCGCCCGACTGAAGCTCTCGAGCCGCGCGGCCGCCTCGAAGCCCTTCAGGAACTGGGTCGGCGGGATATGGCGAAACTTGACCATACATGAAATCCATTCATCAAAAACAGGAATGCTTCTCGTTTGTATCCGCGCTCCAACGGGCTGATAGTGAGCGTCATACATGAATAGGAGTCAATCATGGACACGACGATGCGGGCGAAGCCGCGGGTGAAGCGCCGCCGGCCGGGCGAATTCGAACCTCACGCCAAGACCTGGATGGCCTGGCCCCACCGCAAGGATCTCTACGGCGCGACCCTGCCGGCCATGCAGCGGGCCTATGCCGATGTGGCCAGGGCGATCGCCCAGTTCGAGCCTGTCAGCATGGTGGTCCATCCCGACCACACCAAGAGCGCCCGGACGCAGCTCGGCGCGGATATCGAGATCGTCGCCCTGCCGATCGACGATTGCTGGATCCGCGATTCCGGACCGACATTCCTGAAGCGGGAGGATGGCGGGCTTTCCGGCGTCTCCTGGCGCTTCAACGCCTGGGGCCGCAAGCACGAGCCCTACGACGCCGACGACGCGCTGGCAGGCCGGGTGCTTGCCTATGAGGAGGCAGAGATCGTCCGCTCCTTCCTGCACTGCGAGGGTGGCTCGCTCGCCTGCGACGGCGACGGTACGCTGATCGTCACCGAAACGAGCCTGCTCCACCCCAACCGCAATCCGGGCCTGTCCAAGGCGTGGGTGGAACAGGAGCTTCTGCGCATGCTCGATCTCGAAAAAGTCGTCTGGCTGCCCGGCGACCCGCTCGACCTGGAAACGGACGGCCATGTCGACGGCATGTGTTGCTTCGTGCGGCCCGGCGTCGTGATGTTCGAATACAATCCCGACCCCGACGACCTGCACGGCCGCATCCTCGCCGACAACCTGGCGGCCCTGAAAAGCCAGACCGACGCGCGCGGACGCAGCTTCGAGGTCATCCCCATTCCGGAAGCCTACGACGTGGAGGCGACCAGCGAGATTTTCGCGCGCTCCTACATCAATTTCGCCCTCGCCAACGGCGGCGTCGTGATGCCGACCTTCGGCCGGTCTTCCAGCGATGAGGCCAGGGCGGCGGTCGCCCGCGCCTTCCCGGACCGGCGCATCGTCACCGTCGATGTCGGCGCCGTCGTTCCCGCCGGGGGCGCGATCCATTGCATCACACAGGAACAGCCGCTGTAGCCATACGGCGACTGCCAGACCGAGACCCTATCAGAAACGGAGAAAGACGATGAAACGCTGGCTCGCGCTCGCCGCCGCATGCCTTTTCGCCGCCCCCGCAGGAGCGGAGGAGAAGGTGCTCTACCTCTACTCCTGGGAATCCTATTTCAGCGCCCAGTCCATTGCCGCCTTCGAAAAGGAGACGGGCATCAAGGTCTCCTACGACGTGTTCGATTCCAACGACATCGTCGAGACCAAGCTGTTGACCGGCAATTCGGGCTACGACCTCGTGACCGTCAACCTCTCGCCTCATTTCCTGCGCCAGCTCCCCGTCGGCATCTGGACGCCGCTGGATCGCGCCCGGCTCTCCAACCTCGACAATCTCGACCCGGCGGCCCTCGCCCGGGGCGCCGCCGTCGATGCCGGCAACGCCCATAACGTGCCGTGGATGTGGGGCACGACCGGCGTCGGCTACAATGTGGAGAAGGTGCAGGCGATCATGCCCGATGCGCCAGTCGATTCCCTGCGCATGGTCTTCGACCCGGCCGTGGTCGAGAAGTTCGCCTCCTGCGGCGTCGGCATGCTCGACGATGCCGAGCAGGTTCTGGGCCTCGCCCTCATCTATCTCGGGCTGAACCCCGACACGACCGACAGGGACGAACTGGAGAAGGCGGTGGAGGTGGTCTCCCGGGTCCGCCCCTATGTGCGCAAGTTCCACAGCTCCAGCTATGTCAACGACCTCGCCGACGGCGACCTCTGCCTCGCCATCGGCTTTTCCGGCGACATGCTGATCGCCAGCAGCCGGGCGAAAGAGGCGGGCAAGCCCTTCAGCATCGCCTACCGTCTCGCAAAGGAAGGAAATCTCGTCTGGTCCGACGTGCTTGCCATCCCCGCCGACGCACCCCACCCCCAGGCCGCCCATGCCTTCATCGATTTCTTCCTGCGGCCGGAGATCGCCGCCGCCGCGGCCACGGAGACGGGGTTCTCCACCGCCAACAAGATGGCGCTCGCCCTCCTCGATGAAAAGCTGCGGACCAATCCGGACCTCTATCCCTCCGAGGAAGAGCAGAAGCGCCTGCACCTGCCGAAGGCACTGGACCAGAAGGCCCTGAAACTATGGTCGCAGGCCTGGGATCGGGCGAAGGGACTGCGCTAGCCATAGCGGCCGGCCTATACGCCAAAAGGAACATTGCCGGCGAGAAGACCCGGGGCTAGAACCGGGCGGAGCCGGAAACAGAGCGCCTGCGGGAGGGCATCCATGAACGTCGTCGAAGCCTCGATCGGTGAATTGCGCGAAGCACTGCAAACGGGGCGGGCAACCAGCGTCGGTCTCGTGGCCGCCTATCTGAACCGCATCGCGCATTACGACCGGCACGGCATCGCCCTCAATGCCGTGCCGGTCCTCAATCCCGACATGTTCGCCGAGGCACGCGCCGCGGACCTGCGCCGCGCGCGCGGGACAAGTCTCGGCCCGCTCGACGGCATCCCCTATACCGCCAAGGACAGCTACAAGGTGAAAGGGTTGAGCGTCGCATCCGGCTCGCCCGCCTTCGCCGATCTCATCGCGACGGAGGACGCCTTTGCGATCTCTCGCCTGCGGGCGGCGGGCGCCGTGCTGATCGGCCTGACGAACATGCCGCCGATGGCCAATGGCGGCATGCAGCGCGGCGTCTACGGCCGCGCGGAATCCCCCTACAACGCGGACTACCTGACGGCCGCCTTCGGCTCCGGTTCCTCGAACGGCTCAGGCACCGCGACCGCTGCGAGCTTCGCAGCCTTCGGGCTTGGCGAGGAGACCTGGTCGAGCGGGCGCGCACCCGCCGCCAACAACGGGCTTTGCGCCTATACGCCGAGCCGGGGTGTCATCTCGGTGCGCGGCAACTGGCCGCTCGTGCCGACCATGGATGTCGTGGTGCCGCACAGCCGCTCGATGGCGGACATGCTGGAACTGCTCGACATCATCGTCGCCGACGATCCGGAAAGCCGCGGCGACCTCTGGCGCCGCCAGACCTGGGTTCCCATCCCCAAGGTCTCTACCATCCGCCCGCCGTCCTACGCCGCGATCGCCGGCACGGCGAACCTTGCGGGCAAGCGTTTCGGCCTGCCGGCAATGTATATCAACGCCGACCCGCAGGCGGGCACCGGCGGGAAGGTAGGCATCGGCGGCGCGACCGGCCAGCGGATCGACACCCGCCCCTCGATGCTCGCCCTGTGCATGGCCGCGCGCGCCGCCCTCGAGGCGGCTGGGGCCGAGGTCGTGGTGACCGATTTCCCCGTCGTCAGCAACTACGAGGGCGACCGCCCCGGCGCGCCGACCACCGCGACGCGCGGCCTCGTCTCCGCAGCCTATCTCCGGCGTGAGATCGTCGATCTTTCCGCCTGGGCCTGGGACGATTTTCTGACGGCCAACGCCGATCCGGCGCTGTCGCGGCTCGCCGATGTCGACGGCGCGCGTATCTTCCCCGCGCCTGCGGGCAGCCTGCCCGACCGCTATCAGGGCTTCGACGACCATATCGCCGACTACCCCGCCCACATACGGAACCATCCGGTCGCCACGTTCGAGGACATACCGGAGCTTGCCGAAGGGCTGCGCGGACTGGAGGAGACCCGGCGCATCGACCTTGAGGCCTGGATGGACGAACTGGGGCTCGACGCGGTGATCTTCCCGGCCGTCGCCGATATCGGCCCGGCGGATGCCGACGTGAACCCCGCATCCGCCGACCTCACCTGGCGCAACGGCACCTGGGTCGCCAACGGCAATCTGGCGATCCGCCATCTCGGCATCCCGACGGTGACCGTCCCCATGGGCATGCTGGACGATATCGCCATGCCGGCGGGCCTGACCTTCGCCGGCCGGGCGTGGGACGACACGGCGCTGCTGGCCTATGCCTGCGCCTTCGAACGAACCGGCCGCTACCGCGAAACGCCGCCGCGAACGCCGGAGCTTGCCGCCCTGCCCGCCGCCGGGCCTGCCCTGCCGGACGCAGCCGACCTGCAGCTCACCGTAACGGCCACCTCCGCCGGTCCCGGATGCCAGCGCCTGACGATCCGGGCGCAAAGCGAAGCTCCGCTGCTCTGGCTGACGGTCAACGGCGAACCCGTCGTCTTCGAACAGGCCGGCGCACTGGCCACCGCGAGCCTCGACCTGCCGGAAAACACTCACCCCCACAGCGAATGGCGCGCACCCTACGGCCACATCGTCATCGCCTGCGCGCCGGGCGCCGCCGCCTATGCCATCGCCGGTGGGACGGCCTGACACATACCGGCCGGATCATCCGCAGGCATCCCTGCATATCAATTGCATCATGATACCGCCGGCACTAGGCTGGCGGCATGAAAGCCCATTACCTCAAGCTCAACCAGCTCCGTTTCCTCGCCGCCCTCAAGCGCAAGGGCAAGCTCAGCCTTGCCGCCGAGGAGATGAACATCTCGCAGCCGGCCGCCTCGCGCACGCTCGCCGAGATCGAGGCGCTGGTCGGCCGGCAGATATGCACCCGCAATGCGCACGGCTTCGTCTTCAACGAGTTCGGCAACGTGCTGGCGGCCCGCGCCAACCGCGTCGTCGCGGAGGTGGAGAACATCGGCCGCGACATGCAGGAGGTGGCGGACGGCCTGCGCGGCCGGGTCCGGATCGGCGCGGTGACGGCCGCCGCCGTCGCCTATGCCCTGCCGGCCTCGCTGGCGCTGCGCGCGCAGGCGCCGCATGCCCAGTTGCAGGTGGATGTCGAGCCGAGCCTGACCCTGATGCAGCGCATGCGGGCCGGCGAATACGATTTCGTCCTGGCGCGGGTAAGCGCGGCCGACGATCCGGCCGCCTACGACGTGCGGCCGATCGGGGAGGAGATATTGAGCTTCGCCGTGCGGGACGAGCATCCGCTTGCCGGGCGCGAACAGCTCGGCTTTAGCGATCTCTCGCCCTACGACTGGATCATCCAGCCGGCCGGCTCGCCGATCTGGTCGACGGTCGCCGAAGCCTTCCGCGCCGACCGCGCCGACTTCCCGGAGCGCGTCACCTATTCCGCCTCCGTCCTGCTGACGCTGACAACGGTCTCGCGCACCGACGCCATCGCCCCCTTCGCGCGCGAGGTCGCCAATCTTCTGATGGCGGAAGACCTCAGCGCACGCATCGTCACGCTCGACATGGCCCGCCGCGTCAGCGTGCCGGCCTACAACATCATCCTCAACAAGGATGCGTTGCTCTCTCCATTGGCGCAGCGCTTCCTCTCGCTGATCGAGGCCGAGATCCTGCGCGTCGGCCCCTGACGCAGCAGCCCCTACCGCTTCCCCAGCGTCACGGCCAGCGCCCTCTCCACCAGCCTGCCGAATGGCGGGCGCAGGAGGCGCGGCAGGTTCCAGCGCCCCTGGACGAAGACGCCCTTGGCGTGGCTCATCGCGCGGAAACCCTCGGGACCGTGATAGGCGCCCATGCCGCTTGGGCCGATGCCCCCGAAGGGCAGGTCGTCCTGCGCGACGTGGATCATCGTGTTGTTGATGCCGACATTGCCGGATGTCGTCCGCCGCAGCAGACGCGCGCAGTCGCCGTCCTCCTCACCGAAATAGTAGAGCGCCAGCGGGCGTGGGCGGCCATTGACGTGATCGATCACCTCGTCGAGCGTGCGATAGGCGCGCACAGGCAGGATCGGGCCGAAGATCTCCTCGCGCATGACGGCAGCGTCGTCGCCGGCATTGAGGACCAGCGTCGGGGCGAGCGTGCGTGGCCGGGTCGCAGCCGTCTCGGGCCGCGCGCCGACTGCTGTCACCTGCGCGCCCCTGTCGCGCGCGTCGTCGAGAAGCCCCTGCAATCGCGCGAAGTGCCGGTCGCTGACGATGGACGTATAGTCGTCGCTCGCCGGCCCGGCGGGATAGGCGCGGGCGACGGCCTTGCCATACCCTTCGACGAAAGCCGCAAGGTCGTCCTCGTGGACAAGCGCATAATCCGGTGCGACGCAGGTCTGGCCGCTATTCGAGAGCTTGCCGAAGACGATGCTGTCGAGGGTCCGCTCGCCGGCATGGCCGCGCGCGACGATGACCGGGCTTTTGCCGCCGAGTTCCAGGGTCAGCGGCACCAGGTTCCCGCCCGCCGCCATCATGACCTTGCGGCCGACATCCGTGCTGCCGGTGAAGAGCAGATGATCGAAGGGCAAGGCGCTGAAGGCCGCGCCGACCTCCGGCCCGCCGAGCACCACGGACACCTCCTCGGGCGTGAATATCTCCGCGAGCATGCGCTGCATCGCCGCGCTCGTGCGCGGGGTCAGCTCGGAGGGTTTCAACATCACCCGGTTACCGGCGGCAAGGGCGGTTGCGAGCGGGATGAGGGACAGCGAGAAGGGATAATTCCATGGCGCCATCACGCCGACGACGCCTTTCGGCTGGTATTCCACATAGGCCCGGCCTGCCCGGTAGAACAGCCCGACATGCCGGCGCTCCGGCTTCATGAAACGGGAAAGGTTGCGGCGGAGATAGTCGATCGACTGAACGACGCCGAAGACCTCCATGAGATCGGTCTCGTGGCGCGAGCGATGTCCGAAATCGGCACTGATCGCCTCCGCCACCGTGGCGCGGTGGGCAAGCACCGCGGCCCGCAGCCGCGCAAGGGCGGCCTTGCGCTGGCGGATATCCGGCGGCCCCTCCCGCAGGAAGGCCCGGCGCTGGCCGTCGAGAAGGGCGCGGGCATCGTCCTTTGTCGCCGCGGTCGGCTGGGTCATGCTTTCTCCATCTTCAGATGTCGTCGAGCGCGGCCACCGGCCGCGGCATGTTGAGAACCAGTTGCGCATCCTTCACCACGTCGAGACGCAGCACCTTCCGCGCGCCCAGCCCGTCGAGAAGCTGGCTCATCGGCCCGCCCGCCCGCGTCAGTTCGACGCTCTTGGGAAAGAGCGTCTGCGCGAAGGACAGCATGTTCCATTGCACGACGGTCTGGTGCCAGCGCCCGTCGATCAGGTTGAGCGCTATATTGCTTGCCATATGGGATTGCGGCGCGACGTCGCGCAAGGCCGGAAGCGGCGCGCCGAGTGCAAGATCGGGCGTTCCGTCAGCCGCCGCGATCCGGGCCGTCACCGCCGCGCCGATGGCAAGGTCGATCTCCGCCCGCCATTTGGGAAGCTGGTAGCCATGCACCCCGCGCACCCGCGCGATCTCCGTCGTCACGGGAAGCGCCAGCACATGGGCGTGGAAGCTGCGGCGGCGCATGGATCGCAGCAGCTCCAGCCCCTGCGATCCATGCGCGCCCGGCCGGCGGACGATGACCGCGATGGAGGCCTCGTTATAGGGATCGTTGTCGCAGACCGCGTAGGAATAGAAGGTCAGCGCGACGAGACCATGGCCGGGAACGGCGCAGAGCGGTTCGAGCGGCATGGGCAGCATTGCCCGCAAGCGTGTGAGCGGGGCAAGGAAAAGCAACTGAACATTGCTGCTGCGATAGTAGAAATTCGGCGCCAAGACGGGGCCGACCCGCGAAGGCACGATCTGCTTGGGAATGCGGCGGAAGAAATCGATGTTCCCCGCCGCCGGATCCCGGGCGACGTCGTCGAGATCCGGGTTCATGCGGAAGCGGTCGTAGTACCCGCCGGCAGGAACCTGCACGGTCTTCCCGCCAAATTCCACATCGACAACAGGTCGCTCCATGGCTGCCTCCCTCCCGATTAAGCCGCCGCGCGGCGCGTTTCCATCCAGCGGCGGTAGCGCTTCGCCCGGCGGCGCGTCGCCATCTGCGACAGAACCAGCGCCCAGGCGGGCGACACGCCCGGGGCCGGGCGCTGCCGGCGGCTGAGGCGCGTGAGCTGGTATTTGACTGCGGCCATATGCGCCGTCGAGGCTAGCTGCTTGTTCTTCCAGGCGATGGGCTTCAGCACAGGAACGCCCCCCCGCCCGAGCCGCCAGTTGCGCGGCAGGGCCGGTTCGATGGCGAGCGCCGTGGCGATGCCAGCCATGGCGATGCCGCTGGCGACGACCTCTTCGGCGACCTCCCGGCGGCGAATGCCGCCCGTCACCATCAGCGGCATGGTCGCCACCCCGGCGATATCGCGGGCGAAATCGAGGAAGTAGGCTTCCCGGGCGAGCGTGCGCTCGTCACGCGCCGACCCCATCATGGCGGGCGCCTCGTAGCTGCCGCCCGACAATTCGACGAGATCGACACCCAGGCCTCCGAGCATCCGCACCACCGCCTGCGCATCCTCGGGCGAGAAGCCGCCACGCTGAAAATCGGCCGAGTTGAGCTTGACCGCCACCGCGAAGCCGGGCGCGACCGCAGAGCGAATGGCGCGCACGATATCGAGCAGCAGGCGCGCACGGTTCTCAAGGCCCCCGCCCCAATGGTCCTGCCGGCGGTTCGTCAGGGGCGACAGGAACTGGCTGAGCAGATAGCCATGGGCGGCATGCACCTCGACACCGGTGAAGCCCGCGCGCTCGGCGAGCAGCGCGGTCGCAACGAAACGGCGCTCGACCTCCGCGATATCGGCCGCCGTCATTTGGCGCGGCACCGGAAACTGCTTCGACAGCGCACCCATCTCCATCGCCACGGCCGAGGGCGCCAGCGTCTCCTGGCCGAGCGCGGCCGGCATCTGGCGGCCGGGATGGTTGATCTGCATCCACATCTGCGCGCCGCGCGAACGCCCCGCCTCGGCCCAGGCCGAAAAGCGGTCGAGATGGCGGTCGTCCTCCAGCACCACGCCACCGGGACCGGTCATGGCGCGGGCGTCGACCATCACGTTGCCGGTGATGATCAGCCCTGCTTCGCCCTCGGCCCAGGCCGCGTAGAGACGCAGTAGCTCGGCGGAGGGCGCATGGTCGCCATCGGCCATGTTCTCTTCCATCGCGGCCTTGGCGATACGGTTAGGAATGAGCGCACCATTGGGCAGCGCAAGCGGGGAAAACAGGGACATGGATCGGTCTCCGAAGATTGATTTGGACACAGCATAACCTTTTAGTTAACTTTAAGGTCAAGCGGCTTTTTTGAAGGAGCGTCCATCGTGAATATCGGGGAACTGGCCAAGCGCACCGGCCTCACCAGCTCGCGCATCCGTTTCTATGAAAGCGCCGGTCTCCTGACGGCGGTCGACCGCCGGCCGAACGGCTACCGCACCTATCCGCAGCAGGCGGTGCTCGTGCTGGAACTGATCGCGACGGCGCAGAAGGCGGGCTTCAGCCTGGAAGAGATCCGCACGCTCCTGCCGTCGGATCTCGAGCGCTGGCAGCACACCGAACTGGTCGAGGCGCTCCGCCGCAAAGTAGCCGACATCGAGGCACTGGAAGCAAGGCTTGCCGGGAGCAAGGCGCAACTGGTCACGCTCATCGCCGATATCGAGGCGAAGCCGGACGATATCGACTGCGCGGCCAATGCGCGCCGGGTTCTGGCGAACATGCTCGGCAAGGACGTGGAAAGCGGCATCGCCGATCCCGGCCTGCACGGCAAGGCGAAGCCCCGGCGTTCCGAGAGAGTCGGCTAGGCGGCCTATTCGATCCTCATCGCCCGCTTGTGTTCGGCGACCTCGGCCAGAAGCCATTCCTGGAAGATGCCCGCGCCGGCCTTATTGCCGATGCTGCGGCGCTGCTGGAGGTAATAGCCGGCCGGATAGGCATGGCGGGCGGCGAAGGGAGCGACGAGCTTGCCCTGCCGCAGGAGATCCTCCGCCATGATCGTATCGGCGAGCGCGACGCCCGCGCCGTTCATCGCCTCACGCATGATGAGCGTGCAGTCGTGCAGGGTGGACCCCACCGGAACGCTGGCGGAGGCAAGCCCTTCCTGTTCCAGCCATTGCTTCCAGCGTGTCGTCTCGCATTCATGGATGAGATGGTGGTCGAGGAGATCGGCGGGCGAGCGCAACGGCCTGCTTCCTTCCAGCAGGGACGGCGCGCAGACGGGCGTCAGCAGCAGCGGGATCATCATGGTAAGCGCCGGACCGGCCTTGTAGACGAACTCGTCGACAATCGCGAGGTCGACATTGGTTCGCTTGCCGGAGGTGGATATCTCCAGGTCGACGCTCGGATGCAGGCGGCGAAAATCCGGCAGCCGGTCGGCCAGCCAAAGGTTCAGGAAGGTCGGTTCGCACATCAGCTTGACCCGCTGCGCCTTACGGCTGCGTGGCCCGTCGCGCAGGCTGACATCCTCCGTCGCGCGCCAGATCGTCTCGAAAGCTTCCGAAAGCGTACGCGCGTAATAGGACCCGCGCATCGTCGGCGTCACCTGCCGGAAGCCGCGCTCGAACAGTTCCTGGCCAAGCGTCTTCTCCAGCGTGCGGATGTGCCGGCTGACCGCCGAAGGGGTCAGGTGCAATTCCTCCGCCGCATCCTTGATGCTGCCGAGGCGCGCGGCGGCCTCGAAAGCACGCATGCCGTTGAGTGAAGGTAAAGCCATGGCCGGACCATGGATTATCGCGTGAGTTTTTGTCAATCGATATGAACGAAATTGACGCTTGAACGCTCGCCCCCTTCGGCGGTACCGATTTAGGACAAGCCCTAAGTCGCCATGAGAAAACGGTTATTCCGCTCTGGCATCCATATCGCCGCCGGTGATGGTTGGTTACCGGTACGGCCATCGCTTTCGGGCTGGCAATCGCCGCCTTCCGGGTCGATGGGACGTGCCTGTGACAGCCAGCCCTTGCGGCGCACAGCAGGAAGCGGATTTTCATGCCCCAATCGCCCGTCCCGGTCTTCGAAGCAGCCGACGCCATCGCCGCCGACGCTCCGGTCATCGTGATCCTGAAGGCCGACGGGCAGGCCCTCGGCCCCCGCGCCGCCGCGCTTGACGCGGCCGCCGGCGGCATTCTCTCCCGCGCCTGTTCCGGCACGGCCGAGGCCGGCGACTGCATCGATCTCGTCCCGCCGCAGGGCGTTGCGGCCCGCCGCCTGATCGTCCTGTCGCTCGGCAAGGCGGAGGCTGTCAGCGCCCTTTCGCTGGCGAAGGCCGGCGGCAACCTCGCCGCCCATCTGGAAGCCAGGGGCGAGGACGAAGCGACCATCGTTCTCGACGCCGTCGCCGGCATTTCCCTTTCCGAGGCCGAGGTGCTGGCGCGCGTCGCGCTTGGGCTGCGCCTGCGGCGCTATCGTTTCGACCTGCGCAACCTGCGTCCCGTCGCCGCCGAGGACAAGGCCTGGCGAATCCGGCTCGTCGGCGCGGACGGCAAGGCGCTCGATGCCGTGCTCGCCCGCACGAACGCGGTGGCGGAGGGCGTCGAATATGCCCGCACGCTCGTCAACCTGCCGCCGAACCATCTCCATCCGGACAGTTTCCCCAGCCATCTGGAACCGCTGCGCGGAGCCGGCATCGAGGTCGAGGTGCTGGACGCGGACCGGCTGAAGGACCTCGGCATGAACGCGATCCTCGCGGTCGGCGCCGGTTCGGTGCGCGCGCCGAAAATCGCGGTGCTGCGCTATCGCGGCGAAGGATCGGGCGAACAGCCGCTCGCCTTTGTCGGCAAGGGCGTCTGCTTCGATTCCGGCGGCCTGTGCATCAAGGGCGGCGCGCAGATGTTCGACATGAAGGCCGACATGGGCGGCGCAGCGGCTGTCGTCGGCCTCCTTTTGTCGCTTGCCCGGCAGAACAGCCCGGTCCACGCCGTCGGCATCCTCGGCATCGCCGAGAACCTGCCGTCCGGCACCGCGCTCAAGCCCCGCGAGATCATCACCACCGGCTCGGGCCAGACCGTCGAGGTCTTCGACACCGACGCGGAAGGCCGCCTCATCCTTGCGGACTGTCTCCACTACGCGGCAACGCGCTTCGAGCCGTCCGTCATCGTCGACCTCGCCACGCTCACCTATTCCGTGATGCGCGGCCTCGGCTCGATCTTCGCCGGCCTGTTCAGCACGGACGACGCCATCGCCGACGGGATGATCGCGGCGGGCGAGACGGTCGGCGAGCGTTTCTGGCGCCTGCCACTCGACCACGCCTATGACGACGGGCTGAAATCGCCACTGGCGGACCTGCGCCACCATGCCAAGGACATGGAGGACGGCGATGCGCCCTATGCGGCAGCGTTCCTGCGTCACTTCACGCAAGACCGCCCCTGGGTGCATCTCGACATTGCCGGCAAGGAACTGGCCGGGGAGGATCGCCCGCTCGGCCGGGAAGGCGCCACCGCCTTCGGCGTGCAGATGCTGGAAGAATGGGTACGGACGACGAGGACGGGCGCTTAAGCGGCTTGACCTTGGGAGGGGTGAACATGTCGGATCGGATCAACAGCACGGAAGGTCGGGCGCCGTTCAGGGGCCACGAGACCTGGTACCGCGTCAGCGGCGACCTTGACAGCGGCAAGCTGCCGGTCGTCATCCTGCATGGCGGGCCGGGCGTCGCGCACAACTATGTCGACGCCTACAAGCTGCTTGCCCGCGACGGGCGCGCGGTCATCCACTACGACCAGCTCGGCTGCGGCAACTCCACGCTGCTGCCGGAAAAGGGCGCGGACTTCTGGACGCCGCAGCTCTTCATCGACGAACTGGAAAACCTCGTCGACCATCTTGGTATCCGCGGCGGCTTCCATGTGCTCGGCCAGAGCTGGGGCGGCATGCTCGGCTCCGAATATGCCGTGCTTGGCCCCAAGGGCCTCGCTTCGCTCACCATCGCCAATTCGCCCGCCTCCATGAAGCTCTGGGTCGAGGAAGCGAACCGGCTGCGCGCCGACCTGCCGCAGGACGTACAGGACACCCTGACGCGGCACGAGACGGCCGGCACGACGGACCATGCGGATTACCAGGCGGCGACGATGGCATTCTACGAGCGGCACGTCTGCCGCGTCGTGCCCTTCCCGCCCGAAGTGACGGCGAGCTTCGAGCAGGCGGCGCGCAACCCGACCGTCTACACGCTGATGAACGGGCCGAACGAATTCCACGTCATCGGCACCCTGAAGACCTGGAGCGTCATCGACCGCCTTGCGGCCATCGACACGCCGACGCTGATCATCTCCGGGCGCCACGACGAAGCCACGCCCGCCACCGTGCAACCCTTCAAGGACGGCATCAGGGGCGCGCGCTGGGAGATATTCGAGCATTCCAGCCACATGCCGCATGTCGAGGAACAGGATGCGTGCATGCGGCTGGTGGGGGACTTCCTCAACCAGCATGACCGATAGAAAATAGAAACGGACCGAAAAGGGGATCGAACATGAAAAAACTGCTTCTGGCGGCATCGGCCGTCGCTCTCATGGCCGGCACATGGCTGGCTCCGGCACAGGCCGAGTATCTTCAGGAACACCGCGGCGGCACCATGCGGCTTCTCGCCCGCTCGGCGGCCGGCACGCTCGACCCGCATATCAACTACACCTCCCAGGGCTGGCAGATGTACCAGCCGATCTATGACGGCCTCGTCACCTTCCGCAAGGCCGAGGGCATGGACGGCTTCACCGTGGTCGCGGACCTTGCCGAGGCGATGCCGGAGGTCAGCGAAGACGGCAAGACCTTCACCTTCAAGCTGCGCAAGGGCATCAAGTTCTCGAACGGCCAGGAAGTCGGCGTGAAGGACGTGGTCTCCTCGTTCCAGCGCATCTTCAAGGTCTCCGGCCCGACCTCCGGCACCTTCTATGCCGGCATCGTCGGCGCCGACAAATGCCTTGCCGACACCAAGAGCTGCACGCTTGAAGGCGGCGTGGTTGGCGACGAGGCCGCCGGCACGATCACCATCAACCTGACGAAGCCGGACGCCGAATTCCTCTACAAGATCGCCCTGCCCCATGCAGCGATCCTGCCGGCCGACACGCCCGCCGAGGACATGGGTTCCGTGCCGATCCCGAGCACCGGCCCCTACATGATCTCCGCCTTCGACCCCAACAAGGGCATGACCGTCTCGCGCAATCCGCACTTCAAGCAGTGGAGCGAGGACGCCCAGCCGGACGGCTACCCGGATGTCGTGCAGTACGACTTCGGCCTCTCCGAGGAAGCGGCGGTAACGGCGATCCAGAACGGCGAGGCGGACTGGATGTTCGACGCGCTGCCGAGCGACCGTCTCGCCGAAGTCGGCACCAAGTACAAGGACCAGCTCCACATCGCGCCGCTTTCGGCCTGGTGGTATGCGCCGCTCAACACGCGCCTGGCTCCCTTCGACAACCTCAAGGCCCGTCAGGCCGTCGCCTACGCGGTCGACCGCAACACGCTGGTCAAGCTCTTCGGCGGCAAGGTGCTCGCCTCGCCGGTCTGCCAGATCCTGCCGCCGGACTTCCCCGGCCATGTCGATTACTGCCCCTACACGAAGGATCCGGGCGCCACGTGGTCGGCCCCCGATCTTGAAAGGGCGCGGCAGCTTGTCGAGGAGTCGGGCACCAAGGGCCAGGAAGTGACGATCATCGTCGAGGACACCTCGGTCTCGCGCGCCATCGGCGTCTACCTGCAGAGCGTGCTGACCAGCATCGGCTATGTCGCCGACGTCAAGCCGATCTCCTCCAATATCCAGTTCACCTATATCCAGAACACCAACAACAAGGTGCAGATGTCGGTGAGCCAGTGGTACAAGGACTATCCGGCGGCCTCGAACTTCCTCAACATCCTGTTCAGCTGCGCTTCCTTCCGCGAAGGCTCGGACGCCTCGATCAACATCTCCGGCTTCTGCGACAAGGATATCGACGCCAAGATGCAGAAGGCGCTCGATCTCGGCGTGACCGATCAGGCCGCGGCGGATGCGATCTGGGCGGAGATCGACCGGGCGATCACCGATCAGGCCGCGGCCATCGGCCTCTTCACGCCGAAGCGCCTCGACTTCGTCAGCAAGCGTCTCGGCAACTTCAAGTTCAACCGCCAGTTCGACTGGATGATCACCCAGTCGTGGGTACAGTAAGACCCGGCGGAGGACAGTTGCGTGTCGAATGAAGTCGTTGCCGTGCAGCGCAGGACGCGAGGGCCTTGGGCCCTCGCTTTCGTGCGATTGAAGCGCAACAGGGCCGCCATGGCGTCCCTGGCGGTGTTCCTGTTCATCGTCCTTTCCTGTCTTAGCGCGCCGCTCTATGCGCGCTGGGCAGGCGTGGATCCCTTCACCTCGACGCTCGATGCCGTCATCATGGTCAATGGCGTCGAAGTACCGGTGATGGAGGCCTCCACGGAGGGGCTGGGGCTTGGCTATACGCCGATCGGTCCCACCTGGGAACTCGGCAACTACTTCCTCGGCGCGGATGGCCAGGGCCGTGACGTCATGGCCCGCCTGCTCTATGGCGGGCTGAACTCGCTGATGATCGCCGCCGCCGCCACGGTCTTCACGCTGATCGTCGGCACCACGACGGGTCTCGTCGCCGGTTATTTCGGCGGTGTCACCGACACCGTCCTCTCGCGCCTGCTCGATATCCTCTGGGCCTTCCCGATCTATCTTCTGGCGATCTCGCTTTCCATCGTCACCATCACCGCCGGCATTTCCATCGGGCCGATCCTCATCGAATCCGGCAGTCTCTGGCTGCCGGTCATCATCATCGGCATCGTCTATGTGCCCTATGTGGCGCGACCCATCCGCGGTCAGGTCCTCTCGCTGCGCAACAGCGAGTTCGTGCTGGCGGCCGTCAATCTCGGCGTGCCCGGCTGGCGCATCCTGCTGCGCGACATCCAGCCGAACATCACGACGACCCTCATCGTCTTCGTGCCACTGATGATGGCATTGAACATGCTGACGGAATCGGCGCTGTCGTTCCTGTCCATCGGCGTGCAGCCGCCGGCGGCAAGCTGGGGCACGATCATCCAGGACGGCCAGTCGCTGCTCTATACGCGCCCGCTCGTGGCGCTCGCGCCGGGCATCGCCATCGCGCTGTCTGTCATGGTGCTCAACGTCTTCGGCGACGGTCTGCGCGACGCGCTCGACCCACGCTCGAAAGTTCAACTGGGGCGCACCTGATGATCTACGCCATCCTGCGCCGCTTCGGTCAGATGCTGTTCGTGATGTTCGGCATTTCCGTGATCGTCTTCCTGATCTTCTTTGCGACGCCCGGCTCCGACCCTGCCGCGCGCATCGCCGGCCGTAACGCCTCGCCCGAGGTGCTGGAGGCCGTGCGCCACTCCTTCGGCTTCGACAAGCCGCTTTACGTCCAATACGGCCTGATGATGCAGAAGATCTTCATCACCGGCGACCTCACATCCTTCGTCAATCGCGGCTGGAAGGTCGTTCCGGCCGTGCTCGACGCCATTCCGGTCACCCTGTCGCTGGTCTTCGGCGCGGCGATCCTGTGGGTGGTCGTCTCGGTGATCATCGGCATCGTCGCCGCCGCCACGCGCGATAGCTGGCTGGACAAGCTGCTGATGGCCCTTGGCCTCATCGGCATCTCCATGCCGGTCTACTGGCTCGGCGAGGTGATGAACCTCATGAGCCAGAGCCGCTATCACGATACCTGGCTGTTCTCCTGGGTTCCGCCGCTCGGCTACAAGCCGCTGATGGAGGACCCGAGGGGCTGGTTCCTGACGCTGGTCATCCCGTGGATCACGCTCGCGGTGCTTTATATCGGCATCTACGGCCGCGTTCTGCGCGCCGCGATCATCGAATCCATGCAGGAGGACTTCATCCGCACGGCGCGGGCCAAGGGCCTGTCGGAAACGCGCATCCTGCTGCGCCATGCCCTGCGCACTTCGCTGATCGCCTTCGTAACCCTGTTCGGCCTCGATTTCGGCGCGCTCGTCGGCGGCTCGGCGCTGCTGACGGAGGTCGTCTTCGGCCTCAACGGCATCGGCAAGCTCACCTATGACGCCATGCAGAACCTCGACCTGCCGATGATCATGGCAACGGTGATGTACGCTTCGATGTTCGTCGTCATCGCCAATGCGGTGGTCGACTTCGTCTATATCCTTCTCGATCCCCGTGTGAGGACGTCATGATGCTCTCCGTGCGCGACCTCAGGGTATCGTTCCGCACCGAAGACGGCTTGGTGCGGGCCATCGACGGCGTTTCCTTCGATCTGGAAGAGGGCGAGATCCTCGGCGTCGTCGGCGAATCCGGCTCCGGCAAGACCGTCTCGCTGCTGGCAGTCATGGGTCTCATCACCGATCCCAACGCCACGATCGAAGGCTCGATCCGCTACAAGGGCCGCGAGCTGGTCGGCCTTCCGGCCCGCGAACTCAGGCGCCTGCGCGGCAACGAGATCGCCATGATCTTCCAGGATCCGATGACGGCGCTGACGCCCGTCTACACGATCGGCTGGCAGATCGCCGAACAGATCCGCGCCCACCGGAACATCAGCAAGGCGAAGGCGCTGGACCGGGTGGAGGAACTGCTGGCGGAAGTGAATTTCCCCAATCCGCGCGAGGCGATGTCGCGCTATCCGCACCAGCTTTCCGGTGGCATGCGCCAGCGCGCGGTCATCGCCATGGCGCTGTCCTGCAACCCGGCGCTGCTGGTGGCGGACGAGCCGACGACGGCGCTCGACGTCACCGTACAGGCCGGCATCCTCGACCTCGTGCGCAAGCTGCGGTCCACGCATAATTCGGCGGTCGTCTTCATCACGCACGACATGGGCGTGGTCTCCGAACTCGCCGACCGGGTGATGGTCATGTATGCGGGCCGGGTGGTGGAACGCGGCAGCCGCACGGCGCTGTTCTCCGACCCGCGCCATCCCTATACCCGCGCGCTGCTCGGCTCGATCCCGCCGCTGACCGGCGAAAAGCCCCATCGCCTGCCGGCCATCCCCGGCTCGCCGCCTTCCCTGCTGCGCCTGCCGCAGGGCTGCGCCTTCGGCCCGCGCTGTCCGGTGCGTTTCGAGACCTGCGAGGCGGAAAAGCCCGCCCTTGGAAGCGGTCCCCACGCCGCCGCCTGCCTCCGCGAGGCACAAGCATGAGCGACACGATGACGAAGACTGAAGGCCCCATCCTCGAAACCCGCTCGCTGATGAAGCGCTTTTCGATCGGCACCCGCTTTTCGGCGGAAGGCCGGCGCACCGTCCATGCCGTCGACAACGTGTCTCTGACGGTGCGACGCGGCGAAACGCTCGGCCTCGTCGGCGAGTCCGGCTGCGGCAAGTCCACGCTCGCACGCTGTCTGGTGCGGCTCTACGACATCACCGACGGCACGCTCTTCTTCGAGGGCGAGGACATCACCGGCAAGTCGCTGCGGGAGCTGCGCCCGATGCGACGCCGCCTGCAGATGGTCTTCCAGGACCCCTCCGCCTCGCTCAATCCGCGCCGCCGCGTCGGCGATCTCGTCGCCGAGCCGCTGCGCATCCATACCAGGCTTTCCTCGTCCGAGATCGACAAACGGGTCGCCGAACTCTTCGACATCGTCGGCCTCCTGCCGGACCATGTCACGCGCTATCCACACGAATTCTCCGGCGGCCAGCGCCAGCGCGTCGGCATCGCCCGGGCCATCGCGCTCAATCCGGACCTCGTGGTGCTGGACGAACCGGTCTCGGCGCTCGACGTGTCGGTACAGGCGCAGATCGTCAACCTGCTCGCCGACCTGCAGGAGAAGCTGAACCTTACCTATATCTTCATCGCCCACGACCTCTCGGTCGTGCGCCAGGTCTCTACGCGCATCGCGGTGATGTATCTCGGCTCCGTGGTGGAAGAAGGCCCGGCAGAAGAGGTGTTCTCCGCACCGGCCCATCCCTACAGCCAGGCGCTGATCTCGGCCGTGCCGGTGGTGGAGACGACGCCCGGCGGCTCGCGCCGGCGCATTCTCCTGACCGGCGACGTGCCAAGCCCGCTCAACCCGCCCTCGGGCTGCCGTTTCCATCCGCGCTGCCCCATCGCTCAGGACCGCTGCCGCACCGAACGGCCGCAGGCGCAATCCTTCGGCGACGGCCGCAAGGTGGCCTGCCACTTCCCGACAATATAGGCCGTCGGGGGCATCGGCTCCCCGACACGCCAAGCCCTGAGGTGGCATGAACGCCGTCGAAACCAGCAGGTGTTTCGGCGGCGTGTAGCATTCCGTATCGAACGCATTATCCGGCCGCGCTCTCACCTAAGGTTAAGGATTTCACGGTAGGACTTGTCAAAAGTCAGTTTCATCAATCGCGGTGACGACCATGGCAAATCCAGCAAGCGACCCGCGGCCGAGCGACCGTCCGGCGGATTGCGACCCGGTCCCCGCGCCCCGCACCCCCATCGGCTCGCTGCTGGAAAGCCTGCGCTGCGCCCTTGCAAGCCCTTTCGACCCGCGAACGCTGTGGCAATTGCGGCGGCAGATCGGGCGGCAGACCGCCCTCGTTCAACAGGTCGAGGCGGCGCTGGCCGGCGCCGAGATTTTCGAACGCGCCTCCATGACCGCGCGCATGGGCACCTGGCAATGCGAGTTGCCCAGCGAGGAACTGACCTGGAGCGGCGGGACCTACGACCTCTTCGGCCTTCAGCGCAGCGCCGGCCTCGTGCGTCGCGACATCCTGAAAAGCTATTCGGAAGAATCGCTCGCGCGCCTACAGGCGGTTCGCGGCAACGCCATCGCATCGGGGGACGGCTTCACGCTGGACGCGGAAATCAGGCACCCGGAGGCCGGAAAGCGTTGGATCAGGATAACCGCCAGCATCGAGCGCCGGAACGGACAGGCCATCCGCCTCCTCGGCGTCAAGCAGGATATCACGGAGGAGAAGAAGACCCTCGAGCACATGCGGCATATGGCCGAGCACGGTGTCATGACGGGTCTTGCCAACCGCACGCAGTTCCAGATGCGCCTTGCCGATATCTGTGGGCCTGACGGAACGGGCGGCGCACTGATGCTTGTCGACCTCGACGGCTTCAAGCAGGTCAACGACACGCTGGGACATGCCATCGGCGACGAGTGCCTGATCGAGTTCACGCGCCGCCTTTCGTCGGCGTGCCAGTCCGCCGACCTCATCGCACGCATCGGCGGGGACGAGTTCGCGGTCGTCTTCGGCCCCTCCGTAAACCTGCAGGCGATCGAGGCCGTGGCGCAGCGACTGGCCGTCGCCGCGCGTGCGCCGATGGCCTGTTCCGGGCGCACATTCGGCATAACAACCTCCATCGGCTTCGCCTTCGCCCATGGCGAGACGCCCTCCGCCGTGTTCACGCGCGCCGACATGGCGCTTTATGCGGCCAAGGCAGCCGGCGGGGACGCCCATCGCAGCGCCCTGTCGTCCGAGGCGCGCTGACACGGACTTTCGCGACGGCGCGGCAAAGTTTGGGTTGACCGTCTGCGATGGCGGCGCGACACTTCGATCCGCAGCAATGCAGGAGAAAACGCAATGGACCAGCCAGACCGGTGGCGCCACATGGCAAGCGCGCCGAAAGACAGCAGCCGTATCCTCGTCACGGTCCGCTCGTCCGAACAGGGACCGGCGGAAGTCGATGTCGCCTATTGGTCGCATGGCGACCGGTTCGGCGCGGAAGGCTGGCGCGCCTCCGATTCCGCACCCGGCTGCATCATCGAATATGCCGAGCCGGAGCTGAAATGCTGGATGCCATTGCCCTCGGCCAAGCTCGATCGCGCCAGCGCGCCCTCCCCCTGGGAAGGCGACGATGACCAGCAGCTCGACGGCTCGGGAATCTAGTCTCCTCCATACCCCGGACAAGAATTCGCCCCTGTGCGCGCCCGGCAAGGAGGCCGCTCAGAACGCCTGCGCCGAAATCCGTTGCATGGAACCAATACCAGTTTAACATCAGAAAAAACTTTTGACGGGGATTCGCCGCAGGGGCGCGCTTCCATGACCGATCGACCGATCCTCGACTTCCTCGCCGGCGAGCTTGCCGCCGCCAGCCCCGAACCGCTTTACCGGCGGCTGGAAAACGCTTTGAAGCAGGCCCTCGCCTCGGCCCGGATCAAGCGCGGCGCCGTCATCCCCAGCGAGCGGGTGCTGAGCGAGGCGCTCGGCCTTTCCCGCGTCACCGTGCGCAAGGCCATCGACGGTCTCGTCTCGGACGGCTTCCTCGACCGCCGGCAGGGTGCGAAGACGGTTGTCTCCTCCCGGCTGGAAAAGTCGCTTTCCACGATGACCAGCTTTTCCGAGGATATGCGCTCGCGCGGGCTTTCCCCCGGCTGCATCTGGATTTCGCGGGAGATTTCAAGGCCTTCCCCGGCGGAGATGATGGCGCTCGGCATTTCCGGCAGCGAGAGGGTGGTACGGCTCAACCGCCTGCGCACCGCCGACGGCGTGCCGATCGCCATCGAAATGGCGACGCTTCCCGCGCGCTTCGTGCCCGAACCGCAGGCTATCGGGGATTCGCTCTACGAATATCTCGAAACCACCGGCGCGCTGCCGGTGCGCGCGCTCCAGCGCATGCAGGCCAAACCCGGCAACGAGGAGGAGCGCCGCCTGCTCGCCGCGCCGGACGACGCCTCCCTTCTCATCATGGAGCGCCGCTGCTTCCTTGCAGACGGGCAGATCGTCGAGTTCACCCAGACCAAATATCGCGGCGACGTCTACGACTTCGTCATCGAGCTGATGCGATAATACCAGTTTAAAGCCTGTTGCCATCTGGTCTTGTTTTGCTACCATCCGGCCAACGACAGGAGATAGCCGGTGCCGCTCGACTTCAAAACGCTCGACAAGGGTCTCATCGTATCCTGCCAGCCCGTGAAGGGCGGCGCCATGGACCGGGCCGAGATGGTCGTCGGTTTCGCGCTTGCAGCGCTCGATGGAGGTGCCGCCGCGCTCCGCATCGAATCGGCGGACTACGTCGCGGCCGTGCGCGCGGCGACCGACAGGCCGATCATCGGCCTCGTCAAGCGTGACCTTGCCGACAGCCCCGTGCGCATCACCCCCTGGATCGAGGATATCGACGCGCTGGCGCGGGCCGGAGCGGACATCATCGCCTATGACGCCACGCAGCGCCTGCGCCCCGCACCGACCCGCGCGCTCGTCGAGCGCATCCACGCCCATGGCCGCATCGCCATGGCCGACTGCTCCATCCTCACGGACGCCGAACAGGCATTATCGGAAGGGGCGGACGTCGTCGGCTCCACATTGGCGGGCTATACCGGCCCGGTCGAGCCGACCGAACCCGATCTCGACCTCGTCGCCGCCATGCGCCGCCTCACGCCGCATGTCGTGGCCGAGGGCAACATCCGCACGCCCGCGCAGGCCCAGCAGGCCCTGATCGCCGGAGCCTCCATGGTCGTTGTCGGCTCGGCCATCACCCGGCCGGAATATGTCACGTCCTGGTTCCGCTCGGCGCTCGACACCGCCATCGCCGGCCGGGGAGCCTGAGCACCGTGGCCCGCCCCGACACCATTCTCGCCCTCGACATCGGCGGCACCAAGATGCTCGCCGCGCTCGTGCGCGGGGATACGGTGGTCGAGGCGCACACCATGGCAACCCCGCGCAACGGCGATCCGGAAGCCTGGCTTACCGCCCTCTTTTCCGCCATCGCCGGCTGGAAGGGGCGATACGATACGGCAGGCATCGCCGTCAGCGGCATCATCGACGAAGGCTGCTGGTCGCCGCTCAACCGCCGGACCCTCGATATTCCGGACCGCTTTCCGCTCGTGGCGACGGTCGCACGGCTTGCCGGCATCGACCGGGTGTTTGCCGCCAACGATGCGCAGGCAGCCGCCTGGGGCGAATATGCCTTCGGGGCAGGCCAGGGCCATGACCTCGTCTTTCTCACGGTCTCCACTGGCATCGGCGGCGGCATCGTCGTTGGCGGCCGCCTGCTCGGCGGCCTTGCCGGCCATTTCGGCCAGTTCCGCAGCCTTGGCGAAGAGGGCCGCACGCTTGAGGACAGGGTCTCCGGTAACTGGATCGCCGCCGAGGCCGCGCCCTACCTGCCGGGCGCCACCGCCCGCGACGTCTTCGAAGCGGCCGCCGGCGGCGAAGGTTGGGCTGCAACCATCGTCAACGCCTCGGCGCGCGAGACCGCGCTGCTCTGCGGCAATATCCAGCTTGCGCTCGATCCCGCCCGCATCGTCATCGGCGGCGGCATCGGCCTTGCGCCCGGCTATCTCGAATCCGTCCGTCAGGCCCTCGCCGGCCTGCCGCCACGGCTCACCCCGCAGCTTCATCCCGCCGCGCTCGCCGAGAAGGCCGGAGTGGTGGGGATCGCGGATCTAGCAAGACGTCAGAATTAATATGAGGGAGAACCAGACATGACCTTTGCCAGAATGAAGAGGGGCGGCCTGATCGCCGCCGCGATCGCCAGCCTGCTGGCCGGCCCCGCCTTTGCAAAAGTGACCGTGCTCGGCTGGCCGGGCGGCCCGGAAGAGGCGGCCCTTCGCGCCGCCGCCGATACCTACAACGCCAAGGCGGACGTTTCCGACGACAACAAGGTCGAGCTGCTGTTCTTCAACCGCGACGGCTTCTGGGACAAGCTGCAGGCCGACCTTGCCGCCGGCTCCACCGCCTTCGACGTGAACCTGCTGGCAACCTATTCCATCGGCCGCTACGCGCCCTTCATGGAGCCGGTCGAGCTTTCGGGCGAGGCGAAGGCCGTCTACGGCGATCAGGTCCTCACCACCATGCAGTACGAGGGCAAGCAGTACGGCGTGCCGACCGACCTCTCGCTGCATTTCATGTATTACCGCAAGGACCTGATCGACGCCTTGCTGAAGGATGACGCGGCCAAGGCGAAATATGCCGAGATCTCGGAAAAGCACCTCGGCAAGAAGCTGGAGCCGAAGAATCCCGACGAATGGACCTGGGACGACTATGCCGCGACGGCGCTCTACTTCACGCAGGCCGTGAACCCCGACAGCCCGACCCGCTACGGCACCGTGCTCCAGCTCAAGAACCTGCTGTTCAACATGATGGTGTTCCAGTCCCTGCCGCGTGCCTACGGCGGCAACTGGATGGACGAGAGCGGTAAGATCACGGTGGATTCCGACGCCTATCGCAAGGGCCTCGAAACCTACAAGATGCTCTATGATGCAGGCGCGACGCCGCGCGACTCGCTGTCCTACGAATTCGCCGAGGCGAACGCCGCCTATGCCTCGGGCCAGGTCGCGGCCATGGTGCAGTGGAACGCGGCCGCCTCCGAGCTGATGTCCAAGGAGAAGTCGCCGGCCGTCGGCGAGGTCACCGAGACCATCGCCCCGCCGGCCGGCCCCGAAGGGCGCTTCACCCATATCCACGGCCTTGGCTTCGGCCTCAACAAGAACGCCGCCAACAAGGAGGGCGCAAAGGCCTTCATCGCATGGCTCTCCTCCAAGGAGGCCGCACTGGTCTATGCCCGTAACAGCGGCGCGCCGGCGCTGACGCCCGAGGTGGTAAAGGAAGTCGCCGCCGAGCGGCCGGACCTCGTCAAGCTCGGCGAATTCGCCGGCAAGTACGGCTATGTCATGAACGGCGGCACCTCGGCCAAGGCGCTCTCGGTTTACGAGCTTCAGGCCAAGGAGTTCACCGGCTACTGGTCCGGCCAGCAGTCGCTCGACGACGCGCTGAAGAACACCGAAAAGGGCATGAGCGAACTGCTCAAGTAAGCCCTTCGCCGGCGGCGGCCTCCCGCCGCCGGCTTTCCCGCTTGCCGGGAGTGCGAACCAGGATCGACCGATGACAACGAAGTCGCAGCACAGCCCCGCATCCGAATTCCGCCTGCTGACGATCCCGCTGGTGGTGTTCCTGCTCGTCTTCCTCGGCTTCCCGGCCATCGTCAATCTGGTCTATTCCGTCTCCGAGGTCAGCTTCGAGACCCTGCGCAGCCCGCAGATCATCGGGTTCGGCAATTTCGCCGCAGTGTGGACTGACGCCGCCTTCTGGCAGGCAAGCTGGTTCTCTCTGCGCTTCGGCCTGCTGACGGCCGTACTGGAATGCGCACTCGGCCTGTTCCTCGCCATCTTCCTCGCCCCGCTCATCGAGAAGCGAAGCTGGCTGATGGCGATCCTGATGCTGCCGCTGATGGTGGCCCCGGCGCTGGTCGGCCTCATGTACCGGCTCGTGCTGCACGAATTCGCCGGCCCCGTGCCCTATTATCTCTGGGCCTGGTTCGGCGCGAGCCTCTCCTTCCTCGGCCCCGGCTCTGCCTTCTGGACGCTGATCGTCGTGGAGACGCTGCAGTGGACGCCCTTCGCCTTCCTGCTGTTCTACATGGCCTATCAGGCGATCCCCCGCGAGATCATCGAGGCTTCCCAGATGGACGGCGCGCTCTATCGCCACCGGCTCTGGTATATCGAACTGCCGCTGATGGCGCCGACCATCGTGGTGGCGCTGCTCATCCGCTTCATCGACGGCTTCCGCGTCTTCGACAATGTCTATGTGCTGACCGGCAGCGGCCCCGGCGGGTCCACCGCATCGCTCTCCATCTATATCTACGAGGCCTTCTTCAAGCAGGGCGCCATCGGCAAGGCGGTCGCCGCCTCGGTTCTCCTGTTCCTCGCCTCCTTCACCGTGCTCTACGGCCTCAACGCCATCGCCGCCCGCCGCAAGGGAGCCGCCCGATGATCAATATCCTGCGCTGGATCGTCTTCGCCCTCGCGGCCTTCGCGATGAACTTCCCCATCCTCGTGACGCTGGTCACCTCCTTCAAGAGCGCGCGCGAGGTGACGTCCAATCCGGGCCTGTGGGTGCAGGCGCCGACGCTGGAGAACTATGCGACGGTCTTCACCGTCTCGGACCGGCTGAATATCTTCCTCTATCTCGCCAACAGCCTTGCCGTCGCCGCGCTCGGCACGCTGCTCGCCGTGGCGCTGGCGCTACCCGCCGCCTATGCCATCGCGCGCGGCAAGGTGGGCGAGCGCACGCTATTGCCGCTCATCGTGAACCTGCGCGCCGTGCCGCTCGTCATCTTCGCGATCCCGCTCTACATGATGTTCCAGTGGCTCTCGCTGCTCGACACGCGGCTCGGCCTCGGTCTGATCCTCACCATCGTCAACCTGCCTCTCGCCCTCGTCATCCTCGTCAACGCCATCCGCGACCTGCCGGTCGAACTGGACGAGGCCGCGCTGATGGACGGGGCGACGCGCACGCAGATCCTCCTGCAGGTCATCGCCCCGCTCTGCCGCCCGGCCATCGTGACGGGCGTGATCTTCGGCTTCATCACCGCCTGGAACGAATTCCTCTTCGGCCTGATGCTGACGACCTCCAAGGCCGTGCCGATCACCGTCGGCGCCTCGTTCTTCTTCGCCGCCAGCGGCGGCGGCGTGCAATGGGGCGTCGCCTCGGCCGTTATGATCGTCGGCGCGCTCCCCCCCATGCTGCTCGGCCTTCTCATGTACCGCCAGATCAGCGGCTCCATGACGGCGGGCGCGGTCAAGGGGTGACAACGGCGTCAGCCTGCCGCGAACGAACATGACCTCGCCGGCTTCCCGTCCAATCCGACGGTGATCGAACACGCCCATACATGGAAGAGGCTACCAGCCACGGCAGGCCTCCCGCTTCCCCCTCGCGGTGCTCAGCAAATGACCGAAAGCCATGCTCACGACAATCAAGCGGGAAGACCGCAGCTCGGAACCGTCTGAAAACGCGGGGTTACCAGCCGCTCCTCACGATGCCCATCCCGAAATGCCGAAGGCCCGGCGCTCCCGAATTGCTGCGGGAACACCGGGCCTCCGGCATATTTTTTACTGCATCACGTCCAGCCTTGGCGTCACGCCGGGCTGAGGCTCTGCTCCTCGCTCCCGACAGGCGCGCGCTTCTCCTCCAGTTCCTTCGGAATGCGGAACCACAGGACGTAAAGCGCCGGCAGGAAGATCAGCGTGAGCGCGGCGGCGACCACGAGACCGCCGACAACCGTGAAGGCGAGCGGCGACCAGAAGGGATCGCGGATGATCGGCACCATGCCGAGGATCGTCGAGCCGGCCGTCAGGAAGACGGGGCGCAGACGCTGCGCGGTGACGTCGATGACGCCATTCCAGCTCCGGCCTTCCTCTTCCATCCGGTTGTCGATCTGGTCGATGAGCACGACCGAGTTTCGCGTGATCATCCCGATCAGCGCGATCATGCCGAGCACGGCGATGAAGCCGACCGGCACGCGCGTCACCAGCATGATCAGCACGACGCCGATCAGCCCGAGCGGCACGACGCTGATCACCAGAAGCAGGCGCTGGACGCTCTGCAACTGGAACATCAGCACGACGAGGATGATGATCGCCATCAGCGGCAGCATGGCGACGACCGCCGCAAGGCCGTCCTCGGCCCCTTCGACCGCTCCGCCGACCTCGATGTTGTAGTTCGGGTTCTCGGCGGCGAGCGCCTTGATCCCGGTTTCCGCCGCATCGACGATATTGGCCGCCAGCACGCCGGGGGCCGCATCCGCCTGCACCGTGATCGTGGTCGAGCGGTCACGACGCCAGATCAGCGGCTGCGTCGTCTGGTACTCGACCGTCGCGATGCTGGAGAGCGGCACGGTATGGTTCGGCCCGACCGGAATCTGCAGCGAGCGGAGCGTATTGATATCGACGCGCTGCTCCTCCGTCGCCCGGGCGACGACATTGACCAGATAGATCGAGTCGCGGACCTGCGTGATCGGCAGCCCCGTGGCCGTGGCGAAGAGCGTCTGCGTGATGGCCGCGGAATTCAGCCCGACCAGCCGCGCGCGATCCTGATCGACGTCGATGACGACCTTGCGGATCGGCTCGTTCCAGTCGAGATGCGGCTTGACCGCTCCCGGCACACCCTGGAGGACGTCGGCGACCTTCCAGGCGAGATCGCGGACACCGGGAATGTCCGGTCCGCTGACGCGGTATTGGACGGGCCAGCCGACCGGCGGCCCCATTTCCAGCGGCGCGACGCGGGCGATGATCTCGGGAAGCTGGTCGTCGAGCGCCTTCTGCAATCGCATCTGCAGGTCGTCGCGTTCGGCAACGCTCTTGGCGAGCACCACCGCCTGCGCGCGGAACGGCGCCGGCGGGTTGATATCCATCGACAGGTAGAAGCGGATGGGATCCGATCCCGAATAGAAGCTCCAGTCGGCGACGCTCGCATCCCCGGCAAGAATCTCCTCCACGCGCGCCACCTGCGCGCTGGTCGCATCCTGCGACGCGCTTTGCGGCAGGGTGAGCGACAGAAGCAGCTCCGGTCGGTCGGACGAGGGGAAGAACTGCCGGCGCATATATTGCGAACCGAACAGCGAGGCTGCGAAGATGGCGATGGTCGCGAGGATCACGACGACGCGCATCTTCACGCAGATATAGAGCACGTTCTTGAAGCCGCGCAGAAGCGCGCCTTCCGGCTTTTTCTCCCCGGTCGTCGCGCCCGCCTTCAGAACCGCAAGGCCGACGATCGGGGTCAACAGGACCGCGACCAGCCAGGAGACGATGAGCGAGAAGCCGATGACGAAGAACAGCGAGCGGACATATTCGCCCGACGAACTCTGGGCGAAACCGACCGGAATGAAGCCGGCGATGGTGACGAGCGTTCCGGCCAGCATGGGGAAGGCGGTCGAGGTATAGGCGAAGGCTGCGGCCTTCATCCGGTCCATGCCCTCGTCCAGCTTGGCCATGGTGATCTCGACGGTCACCATCGTGTCATCGATCATCAGCGTCAGGGCGATGATCAGCGCGCCGAGCGAGACGCGCTGCAGGGCGATGCCCGTGATGTCCATGAAGAGGAAGGTCAGCGCCATGACGAGCGGGATCGAAACGGCCACCGCAAGCCCCGCGCGCACCCCTAGGGCCACGAAGCTGACGGCCAGAACGATCACGATGGCCTGCCCGAGCGAGGAGGTGAAGCCGCGGATCGCGTTCTGCACCACGGCAGGCTGGCTCGCCACGCGCGTAAGGTTGATGCCGATCGGCAGGTCATGCTCGAAACGATCCATGACGCGGTCGATGTTCCGGCCGAGTTCCAGGATATCGCCGCCGGACGCCATCGAGATCGCAAGTCCGATCCCCGGCTTGCCGTTGATGCGGTAGCGCGGCTGCGGCGGATCGACGGTACCGCGCACGATGCTGGCGATATCGCCGAGGCGAACGAAGCCGGACGCGGTGGGGATATTCAGTTCGCGCAGGTCCTTTTCGCTGACGAGGCTGCCCGAAACCTGCAGTTCCGTCCGGTCGCGGTCGGTGGTCAATTGACCGGAGGGGAGGACGGCGTTCTGCGCCTGGATCGTGGAGATGACGGTGGAGGCGCTAAGGCCGAGGCTGGCGAGCCGCTCGGTCGAGAACTCGACGAAGATCGTCTCGTCCTGCGTGCCGATCAACTGCACCTTGCCGATATCGTCGAGCTTGAGCAGGCGGTTGCGCGCCTCATAGGCCCAGTCGCGAACCTCGCGGTCGCTGAAGCCGTCGGCGGTGAAGCCGTAGATGATGCCGAACGTATCGCCGAAGTCGTCGTTGAAGAACGGGCCGCGCACGCCGGCCGGCAGCGTCGTGACGATATCGCCGACCTTCTTGCGCGCCTGATACCAGGATTCGCCGACATCGGCCGGTGGCGTCGCATCGTCGAGCGTCACATAGATAACCGTCTGGCCGGCGCTGGTCAGGCTGCGCAGGTGATCGAGGTTCGGCACCTCCTCCAGCGTCCGCTCCAGGCGGTCGGTGATCTGGTCCGTCGTCTGCTCGATGGTCGCGCCCGGCCAGGCGGCCGAGACGATCATCGTCTTGAAGGTGAATTCGGGGTCCTCGTCACGGCCGAGATTGAAGTAGGCGATGATACCGCCGATGGCGCTGAGCGCCGCCAGGAACAGGATCAGGCTGCGCCGCTGGATGGCCCATTCCGAAAGATTGAAGCCTGCGTTCATTGCGCGCTTCCTTCAAGCAGCCGAACCGGCATGCCGGGACGCAGTTGCTGAACGCCGGCGATCACCACCTGATCGCCGCTAGACAGTCCCTTGGTCACGAGGAAGTCCTGCGCGTCGAAACGGTGCACTTCCACAGGCACGAGCTTGGTCGTGCTGTCCGCCGGGTCGACGATCCACACGGCGGGCTGGTTGTTCTGGTTGAAAAGCGCGGTCATCGGCAGGCGGGCGGCGGGCACGCCGCCAATCTGGATGGTGCCTCGCACGGCGCTGCCGAAACGGAAGGCTTCCGGCGCATTGTCGAGGCCGACGCGAACGGTGAAATTACGGGTGACCGGGTTGGCGGTCGGCGAAATCTCGCGCACCGTTCCCGCCGCCTTGATCTCGGCATTGCTCAAAAGCTGCACATTGACGTTCGCCTGGCCGCCTGTGGCCTGGATCGTCGCCTCGGGCACCTGGAAGACCGCGTCGCGCGGGCCGAGCTGGGCCACGCGCACGACCATCTGGCCACCGCCGACCACCTGGCCGACCTCGCCGCCGATGGCCGTCACGATGCCGGCCGCATTGGCCTTGAGGACGCGGTTGTCGAGATTGGTCTGGGCGATGCGCAGCGCCGCCTGCGCGGCGTCCACGCCGGCCTGGGCGATGTCCGCCCGCGCGATGGCGGCGTCCAACTGCTGACGCGTCGTCGTGCGGGGATAAAGCTGCTGGGCGCGGTTACGCTCAGTCACTGCGTTCTCGAGGGAGGATTGCGCCGAGAAGAGGTTCGCTTCGGCCTTGCGCAGCGCATCCTGCGCGTCCTCGGGATCGAGGCGGGCGATGACCGTGCCGACATCGACCAGATCGCCGACATCCACGTCGCGTTCCCGGATCTCGCCGCCCTGACGGAAGCCGAAGCTGGTCTCGACGCGCGGCTGGATCTCGCCGACGAGGGAGCCGAACGTATCCTCCGCATTGAAGGAGACGGCCTGGGCCTTTACCGGACGCGGCGGCAGCTCCTCGGCCTCCTCGCCACCCTGGCAGCCCGCGAGCGCGGCGGATGCCAACATCGCGGCAAAGACGATCGCCTTGTGCTTGCTTTTCCGGAAATGCAACGGCATAGCGACCCCTCTTCGATCACACCAGAGCCAGCACGACGATCCGCCCCGCTCGTGTTTGAAACGCGAACGCCGGACCGGACGACCGCAAGCGAACGGAGATCGTCCACCTTGCGACCGCGCCCACTGGCGCTGCTGGCGACAATTCGCCAGTTCGACTGGTGCCATTTCTTGCGCTCTTTGGCAATATGCTCAACTAGGAGTCGGCGCGTATTTCCCTATAGATTCCAAGGGGGATGCGGGGTCGTCGATGTATACGCGCAACGCGCCTTCCCGCCTGCCAGACGAATTCGCTTTCTTCTCCGGAAATATTTCCCGATAAGAAAGCGGAGGTTGTCGGCCATGGCCGTTCTTCGCCGTCGCCACGACGACCGCCTCCATCAATCGACACCGGGAAGACCCGCATGCCACGATCCATCGACGCGCTGTTCAGGAGGGCGATGTCCGCCCTGACGGACCCCGCAGCGAGCCGGAATGCCACATTGGTGGCCAATGACGGGATCATCGCAACCGCCGGCATGCTCGAAGGTTTCGCCGGGGCGGGCGCGAACGACGCGACACTGGTGACGGCGGCGACCGTGGCGACGATCGCGGGCATGATCACGGCCGCCAGCGCGAAATGGGTCGAGGCGGTGACGGAGCGCGAGGTCCAACTCGCCGCCGTGGCGGAGGAAAGGGCCGAGATCCGGCAGCAGCCGGAAACCGAACTGGCCGAGCTTGCCGCCTATTACGAGGAGAAGGGCCTGAGCCCCGGCCTTGCCCGCGAGGTCGCGAAGGAACTGATGCGGCGCTCACCGCTGAAGGCGAAGCTGGAGAGCGACCATGGCATCGTCGAGGTCATGTCGCGCCTTGACGTCGCGCGGGCGAGCCTGGCATCGGCCGCAGCCTATGCGCTGGGCGCGGCCATCCCCCTCTCCATCACCGTGGCCGTGCCTGTCCGGCTGGAGGCGGGCGTGATCCTCGCCGCCGTGGCGGCGTCGCTCACCGTGACGTCGATCATCGGGGCAAGGGCCGGCCACCTCAATGTCACGACGACGCTCGTGCGCACCCTCGCCATCGGTATCGGCACCATCGGCGTCAGCTATATCGCCGGCAGGCTCGTCTTCTGAACGGCGAAAAGGAGCGTATGGCCGCCCTACAGCGTGACCGTGCGGCTCGCCACCTTGTCGAGGAGCGCGAGATCGTGACTGATCGCCAGGACACCGATATCCCGATGCCTGCAGACATCGATCAGGGCGTGCCAGATTTCGCGCTGCGCGATGGGATCGAGCATGGAGGTGATCTCATCGGCGACCAGGAAGCGAGTGGCTGGCGCCAGAGAGCGCAGCAGCGCCACGCGCTGCAACTCGCCGCCGGAAAGCTCGTGCGGGTAGCGATCGAGCCACGAGCGCCTCACGCCGAGCGCCTGCATCAGGGTTTCGTCGGGTGGAGAGGCTTCCGAGACGATCCGTCCTACCTTCCATCGCGGATTGACGGCGAAGATCGCCGTCTGGTGCACCAGTTGGACAGGATTGAAGCCCGCGACCGGCAGCGCGGCGCCGTCGATCAGCACCCTGCCCTTCGTCGGCAGGAGATGCCGGGCGAGAATTCTCCCGAGCGTCGACTTGCCGCGTCCCGATTTGCCCGTCAGCCCAACGATCCGGCCGCTGTCGACCGCAAGATCGACGCCGTCCAGGACAGGCGCTCCGCCGGCAAAACCGAACCCGACCCCCGCCGCTTCAAGCCTCATGGTGCGCTCGTGCAAAACCGTTCTGCGGCAGCGCGCTCCAGATCGCGCGCGCATAGGTAGCCGACAGCGCCTCGCCGCCGCCAGCGAAGGCGTCGGCCCGCTCTTGCGCGGCAACCCGCCCGTCACGCAGGATGACCACACGGTCCGCGACCTTCAGCGCCGCCGGAAGGTCGTGCGAGATGACGATAACGGCCTTTCCCGCCTCGGCGAAGGACTTGAGGCAACGGAAGACCCGGGCAGTGTTCTCGGCGTCGAGGCCGTTGCTGGGCTCATCGGCGATGACGAGGTCCGCGCCTGAGGCGGTCGTCATCGCCAGCATGACGCGTCGCGCCATGCCGCCCGACAGCATGTGCGGAAAGGCGCGGGCGACGGCGGGGGCCAGGTCGAAGCGCGACAGCGCCCCTTCCGCCGCCCCCGCCAAGGTCATCGGCTGGCGCGCGCGCCGGGCGGCCCAGCGCAGCTGCTGGCCGACCGTGGCGAGCGGATCGAGATAGCCGACCGATTGCGGGACGAGCGCAATGCGATTGCCGCGCAGCGCCATCTGAGCCCGCCGGTCCAGGATACGCCCGTCGAAGCGCATGAGACCGCCAACAGGGGCGTTTTCCGGCAACAGGCCCATGACGGCATGGGCGAGCAGGCTCTTGCCCGCGCCGGACGCGCCGAACAGGGCCAGCACCTCGCCGCGCGCGACGGAAAGGGAGATATCGCTGACGCAATCGACGGTGACCCGCCGCATCAGCCCATCGCGGCGATGGAACGAAACTGTCAGCCTCTCGATCTCCAGCAGGCTCATGCGCGGCCTCCCCGCGGGTCCGTCAGCGCGCGCAGGCCGTTGCCGATGATATCGAAGCAGAGGACCGCCACCAGCAGCGCAAGGCCCGGAAACAGGCCGAGCCACCACTTGCCGGCCATCAGGTAGCGCATCGATTCGGACAGCAGGATGCCGATGGCGGGCTTCCCGGGTTCCAGGCCGAAACCGAGGAATGTCAGCCCCGCCTCGTGCAGGATGGCGTGCGGGAAGAGCAGGACGAAACCGACGATCATCTGGGGAACCAGATGCGGCAGGATATGGTGCCGGGCGATGAACCAGCGCGACTTGCCGAAATTGCGGGAGGCGACCACATAGTCGGCATCGCGCAATTGCAGGATTTCCGCGCGCAGGATGCGGGTGAGCCGCGGCCAGTGCGTCACCGCGACGGCGATGACGACGGCGCCCGTGCCGCCGCCGAGCGCGAAGGAGATCAGGATCAGCAGGACGAGATGCGGCAGCCCCATCGTCATGTCGACGAGCAGCGACACCACGCTGTCGGCCAGCCGCGAGCCGCTGGCCGCGAGGACGGCAAGGCCGGTGGCGATGACGACCGATATGCCTGCCGCCAGGAAGCCGACGCGGAAACTGAGCGCCAGCCCCTTGATGGTCCTTGCCAGCACGTCGCGCCCGAACATGTCCGTACCGAAGAGATGCTGCCAGGAGGGCGACTGAAGCCGCGCCTGAAAATCGTTCGTCAGGCCCGACGCGCCGGTGAGCCAGGCCGCAAGCAGGATCGCCGCGAGAAGCAGCGCCGCGATCCCCGTTGCGACGAGGGCGGGGCTTGCCCGGCCCAGCGACGGTGCTTCCGTGGGTTTTTCGAAGACGACCGTCATTCCGAAACTCCCTGCCAGCGCTCACGCGCCGATGAAATCCGCGGGTCCGCCACACGGTAGAGGACATCCGCGATGGTATTGCCGACCGAGACGAACAATGTCGTCAGGAGGGTAATGGCGAGAAGCAGCGGTACGTCGCCGCGAATGCCAGCCTCGATGGTGGCGCTGCCCAGCCCCGGATAGGAGAAGACGGTCTCCGCGAGGATCGAGCCGCCGAACAACTCACCCAGCGAGGCGAAGAGAACGGTGATCGCCGGCAGCGCCGCATTCCGCACGCCATGGCGCAGGACGATATCGAGCGTCGTGCCGCCCTGCGCGCGGGCATAGAGCACGAAGTCGGACTGCATGATCTCGGTCATCTTGGCGCGGGTATGCAGCGCGATCTGCGCGACGCCGAGGATCGACAGCGCGACGAGGGGCAGCAGGAGATGGTGCAGGCGCTGCAGCAGCGTGACGTCCTGCGGCAGCACGCCGATGGGCGCGGCGCAGCAGACGGGCGTCCAGCGCAGCCCCACGGAAAAGACGATCAGCAGCAGGATCGCGATCCAGAATGTCGGCGTCGCCGCCAGGACATAGGCGTAGAGCCGGATGATGCGGTCGCTCCAGCTACCGGGATTGCCGCCGGCCCATATGCCGAGCGAAAAGCCGATGATCCCGGAAAAGACCCATGCCAGCCCCATCAAGACGATGGAGGAGCGGAAGCGGTCCGCGATCACATCGGCGACGGAGGCGTTATAGGTGACACTCCATCCGAGGTCCCCCGACAGGATACTGGAGAACCACTTCATGAACTGGACGCCCGCCGGCTGGTCCAGTCCCCATTTCGCGGCGATCAGCGCGCGCTGCTCGGGGCCGACGCGCGCAATATCCGGCCCGAGATAGGCATCGATGGGATCGACCGGCGAGAGCTTCGCCAGGAGGAAGGCGACGACCGCCACGCCCGCCAGCACCAGCGCCAGGCGGGCAAAGCGGACGAGAACGAAAGCCTTCCAGGATCCCATTGGCGTTCCTCAGTCGCAGGTCCAGGTCCAGTTCTGGATGCCGGCCGTGATCGGCCAGCCATGGCCGTGCGGCTCGATCTGGGTCTTGCCCACATCCAGGCACTTGTTGACGAAATAGACGTGATCGAGATTGACCAGCCAGGCCCAGCCGGCCTCGCCCTTCGCGCTGAAGCCGGTCGTGCCGTCCCATTCGGCCTTCTGCCATTCGGGATAGGACGCCTCCAGGCTCGCGGCGTGCTGCGCCGCCTCGAAATGCCCGTCGACGGCGGCATTGGAGAAGAAGCCGGGATTGTAATAGTCCACGCCGCCCCAGCCGCTCTGATAGAGGCTATAGACTTCGAGCGGGCTATGGCTACCCCAGCCGAATGCGACCGGCTGCGAATGCATGACCCGCTCGATGGCCTCCCAGGTTGCGCCGGTCGGCTTCGCCTCGATGCCGAGCGGCTTCAGGAGGTCGGCGAGCACGACCGAGATGGCCTGACGGGTGGAATCGGACGCGGGATAATTGATGGGGAAGGCGGCGCGCAGGCCGTTCTTCTCGCGAATGCCGTCCGCGCCGGGCACCCAGCCCGCCTCGTCCAGCAGGCGCTTGGCGGCGTCGAGGTCGTATGTCACGGCCGCCTGCGGATTGGACCAGGGCAGACCGTCCGCCGGGCCATAGGCCGGCGTGCCGTGTCCCAGGAGAACCGTGTCCACGATCTTCTGGCGGTCGACGCCGAGGTTGATCGCCCGGCGGATGGCAAGGTCGGCCGTCACGCTGTTGCCGACGGCGTTGCCCTTCGCGTCCTTCCTGCCCTCGTCCGGCGTCATCGGGAAATGGATGCCCCGGTTATCGACGGTATCGACCACCACGGCGTTGAAGCCCGCGGGCACCGCATCGGCGAGCGTCACCGGCACGGAGACCATGTCCACCTGCCCCGCCCCGGCGGCGGCCAGGCTGGTGTCCTCGCCGGTGAACAGGAACGTCAGACGGCTGAAGGGTGACTTGCGGCCGTAATAATTCGGATTGGCCTCGACGATGAGCTGTTCGCCCTGCTTCCACGATACCAGCCGGTACGGACCGGAGCCGATCGGTTCGCGGGCATAGTCCGCGCCGTATGTCGCCGCCGGCACGATGCCCAGCGAATAGAAGTTCTCCGAGAAGGTGATCCACGGCTGCTTGAGCCGGATCACCACCGTCCGGTCATCCGTCGCCTCGGCCGAGACCATGGCCGTGAGGTCGAGCGCGCCGCCCGCCGTCGCGGCCCTGGTGAAGGTGAAGGCGACATCCTTCGCGGTCAGCGGCGTGCCGTCGGAAAAGGCCACGCCGTCGCGGATGGTGATCGTCCAGGTCAGCTTGTCGTCGGAGAGCGTCCATGCGGTCGCAAGGTCCGGCTGCGTGACGAGGTCGGCGTCGCGGCTGAGCAGGGTGGACTGGAACAGGGGATGGCCATAGCGTCCCCAGCCGAGCAGGGGATCGTAGCCCGTATCCGGCTCCCCGCCGATCGCCAGGACCAGCTCGGACTTCTCCGCCGCCAGCACCGGCGCGGCCAGCAGCGAAAGGACCGAAACCGCAGCGAGAACCGTCAATTTCCTTGTTGCCATACCCTGCAATCCCCTCGATCGAATGCCATGCCTCGCGAACAATAGAAACGACGGCGTATGATGTCTATGGAGAAATTGCTTACTGCCTGGCCCGGAACGCATTATCCGCGCCGGCGCAGGCGATTCCAGCGGGGAAACGGCCGGCCGCGTCCCGATCGGGGACACCGAAAGCTGTTGGAGCTTGCTCCTCCATGGGGTATCACAGGCCTTCGAGAGGCGCCGCCGCAGATGCGGGCGACGTCCATAAGGATTGGCCCATGCGCAGGATTCTCCCATGCAAAGAGTGACCGTCACCCTCGACGACGACCTGATGGAAGCGCTCGACGAGATGATCAAGGCGCGCGGCTACCAGAACCGTTCCGAAGCCATCCGCGATCTCGCGCGCGCCGGGCTGAAGCATACATCCATAGAGAGCGGCTCGCTCGGCAGCGCCATCGGCGTGCTGAGCTATGTCTTCGACCACGAGGCCCGCGAACTGGCGAAACGGCTGACCAGCACATTCCACAGCCACCACGACCTGACCGTCTCCAGCCTCCACGTCCATCTCGACGAGAAGAACTGCCTGGAGGTCAGCATCCTGAAGGGATCGTCCGGCGAGATGCAGCACTTCGCGGAACACGTGATCTCGGAGCGAGCCGTGCGATACGGCCACCTGCACATCATGCCGGTGGCCCCGGCGTCCTGACGGACAGGTCCTATTTTAGGACCTGCACCGAATCGACATACACGAAGCGGCCGCGCACGTCGGACTGAACCCTGCCCTTCAGGCGAAGCAAGGTCTTTCCGGTAATCTCGCGGCCGCGCCAGAGTTCACGCTGGATGCGCACGCGCACCTCACCGGTCTTGTCCTTGAACATGTACTGCGCCCGGCGGACCTCCTTGGTAAGCGAACCCTGCAGGGAAACCACCGCACCGTGCCGCTCGTGCCGCACCTGCTCCACCGTCGTGACGGCGGGGGCGCGCTGCGAGCCGGAGAACTGGGCGGCGGCGGGTCCCGCCAGAAGCACGGCGACGCAGGCCGCCGCCAGAGACGCCCTGGCCGCACGCGATATCTTGTTCGAAGCGCTGTTCAAGTTCACCCTATTCTCCCTGTCTGTCGGCATTGCCTGCCATCGGCGAAAGGGCAGACTAGTGGAAAAGCAGCAGCGACTTCAACCGCCTGCATGCATTGAGGGGCAAAGACCCACCGGAATCGCCCGCCTGCCCCGCGCTTGACGGCAAATCGGCGATCGCGTTTATCTTGCCCCGATCTTGAGCGGGAGCTGGAACCGATGAGCGTAAGTCAGGCACAGGGCGGGAACGCCGATAACGGCGGGTGGAAACGGTTCATGCTCCTCTCTGTCCTCATGCTCGCCGGCGGCACGGTCTCGATCTTCCTGCCCTCCGTCGCCGCCTTCGCCTCCGGTGTCGTGCTCGGCGCGGTCCTGACGGTGGTCGGTATATTCAAGATCGTCCAGTCCCTGCGGATGCGGGAATGGAAAGGATTCGCCTGGCAGGAGGCGGCGGGCATCGTCGAGCTGATCGGCGGCATTCTGCTTCTCGTCAGCCCCTTCAAGGGCGCGCTGGCAGTTGCGCTCCTCATCGCCATCGTCCTGCTTATCCACGGAGCGGCGCAGATCGGCCTGTCCTTCCGGCTGCGCGCCACGCCGGGCCGCTACTGGATCGCGATTTCCGGACTTGTCGCCATTGCCGCCGGCATCGCCATCATCGTGAAGCTGCCGGTCACGGCCGGGTTCGAGCCGGGCACGATCGCGGGAATAGCCCTGCTCGTCGCAGGCCTCTCCTATGCGCTCGTCGCCTTCACGGCCCGCAAGGCGACGTTGTAGGCCGTGGCCGCGCGCCCGGGCCGGCAGGCAACGAAATCGTAAGGCACTTTATCGCAGTCCTCGGGGCTGCACCGATTCCACGTTGCAATCCCTGTGGAAATTTGCTTCGAGTGATCGGGTGTAAACCAGAGTCGAGGAAACCGAAATGTCTGACCTGATTGCGATTGTTTACCCCTCCGAAGCCAAGGCGGAAGAAGTCCGCCAGCGCCTCTTCGAACTGCAGAAGGAATATCTGATCACGATCGGGGACGCCGTCATCGCCACCAAGTCGGAAGGCGGCAAGGTCAAGCTCAACCAGCTGTTCAACACGACGGCCGCAGGCGCGACGTCGGGCAGCTTCTGGGGCCTCCTGATCGGCGTCATCTTCCTCAACCCGCTGCTGGGCGTTGCCGTCGGCGCGGCTTCCGGCGCCATCGGCGGCGCACTGTCGGATGTCGGCATCAACGACAACTTCATGAAGGACCTTGCCGGCAAGCTGCAGGACGGCCACGCCGCCCTCTTCGTGCTGGTGCGCAGCATGACGGCCGACAAGGTGCTCAAGGACATCTCGGCCTTCGGCGGCGAGGTGCTGCAGACCTCGCTCGACGAAAGCAAGGAGCAGGTGCTGCGCGATGCGCTGCACAAGGCGCAGGCTGCCGGCTGACCGGCCCGTCGCATTCCTTTCCGGCCGTGCGCGGCAGAGGTCCCGCACGGCTAGAGCGTTTCCAGTCGAAGCGATCTCGCTTCGACGTCGGATAATGCAGTAAAAACAAAAACCTAAAGCATTTTCGGTGAACCGGAAATGCTTTAGGTTCGGCATAGACCCAATCTCGAGGCTCGCATGACTGGCGCTGGCAACAAGGGCATGTTCGGCGCGATCAGCACCGGAATTCTGGTTCTCGCTCTTCTTAACGTTGCGCAGTCGATCTTCGCGCCGCTCTTCTTCTCCCTGATCGTCATCGCGCTCATGTGGCCGTGCCAGTTCGCCCTGCAGCGCCGGATGCCGCGCCTCGTCGCGCTGTTCATCACCCTTTCACTGACCATGGCGGTCATCCTGGCGCTCGGCTTCGCCGTCGCCTGGGGCCTCACGCAGGTCGGCCGCTGGCTGTTCCTCAACGCCGAACAGCTCCAGGCGGTCTATACGATCTGGGCGGACTGGCTGGAGCAGCATGGCATTCCCGTCATGGGGACCCTGTCGGACCGGTTCGACGTGCGCTGGCTCGTCGGCGTCATGCAGAGCACGGCCGGCCGGCTGAACAGCTTCGCGGGCTTCACGGTCCTCGTGCTGATCTTCGTCATGCTCGGGCTTCTCGAGGTCGAGGAATTCGGCGCGCGCCTCGCCGCGCCGGAAGCCCAGCCCTACGGCAGCCGTATCCTCGCCGCCAACAGCACCATCGCCGTCAAGCTGCGGCGCTTCATGATCGTGCGCACCGTCGCCAGCCTGCTGACCGGCTTCTTCGTCTGGGTCTTCACGCTGGGCATGGGGCTGGAACTGGCCTCGGCCTGGGGCGCCATCGCCTTCGCCCTCAACTATATTCCGTTCATCGGCCCCTTCGTGGCCACCTTCCTGCCGACGATCTTCGCGGTCGCCCATTTCGGGTCCTGGGAAATGGTCCTCGTCATCTTCGCCAGCCTGAACATCATCCAGTTCATCATCGGCAGCTATCTGGAGCCGCGGCTGGCCGGCGCATCGCTGTCGCTCTCCCCGCTCGCGGTGATCTTCGCCGTATTCTTCTGGAGCTTCATGTGGGGCATGGCGGGCGCCTTCCTCGGCGTGCCGATACTCATCGCATTCGTCACCTATTGCGAAGGCTCGCCCGCAGCGCGCTGGCTTGCGGCGATCCTGGCGAACAAGCCGGCCGAGACCGCGGATGCGTGACGGCCGGAGGCGGAGCCACACGCCGTTTCCGGCGCTCCGCCTCCTTCTCGTGCTTGCCTGTCTGCTGCCGTCCCCGCCTGTAAGGGCGCAGCAGGACGCGGGCGAATGCGCGGTCCTCATGCACGGGCTTGCGCGCGGTAGCGGCTCGCTCTGGCTGGTCGAGAAACTGTTGGCCTCCAAGGGCTATCATGTCGTCAACAGGGACTATCCCTCCACGACCGACACCATCGCCGCGCTTGCCGACCATGTCGGCGCGGCGGTTGCCGAATGCGGGCCGCACCGCGTCAATTTCGTCACCCATTCCATGGGCGGCATCCTCGTGCGCTACTGGCTGGCCGGCCATCGCCCGGAAAATCTCGGGCGCGTGGTGATGCTCGCCCCACCGAACCAGGGGTCCGAGATCGTCGACGTCTTCGGCGACCTTCAGCCCTTCTACTGGATCAACGGCCCCGCCGGACTGGAACTGGGAACGGACCGGACCGCGACGCCAGCAACGCTGCCGAAGCCCGACTTCTCCCTCGGCATCATTGCCGGCGACATCTCCCTCAATCCGATCTACGCCTCCATCCTCACCGGACCGGATGACGGCAAGGTCACGGTCGCCTCCACCCGGCTGGAGGGCGCTGCCGACCATCTGGTGGTGCACGCGACGCATACATTCATGATGTTCAACCCCATTGTCGTCATGGAAACGCTGCACTTCCTCGAAACGGGCGCGTTCGATCACGGCATGACCTGGTATGCCGCCGCCACGGCGCTGAGCGAAGCCCTTCAATAGACGCCGACAGGCCCGCCGCTTCCCCTTCCGAAAATCGCGGAAGGGCCAAAAATGACCTTGCCAAGCGCGGCGTTCGCTGACTTCATGGCCCCGTGAGTCCACAACCGGCTCCGGTACAATTCGAACTGAAGGAGAGATCCATGTTCCTGAAGAAACTGTTCTCGGTCATGATCGTTTTTGGCGCCATGGCGCTCTCTGGCGTGGCTGAAGCCCAGGCCGCATCCGCGGTCGTCACCAGAACGACCCAGCTTCGCTCCGGGCCGAGCCATAACTACCGGGTCGTCGGCACCGTGCATTCCCGCGAGCGCGTGCGCGTGAACCGTTGCGACCGTTCGCTCCGCTGGTGCCATGTGCAGCCGCGCCGCGGCCGCACCGGCTGGATCAACTCCCGCTTCCTCGACCGCGTCGGCGGCGGTCACCATCGCCCGGGTCGCGGCACCGTCTGCTTCTTCGGTGCGCGCGGACACGTCTGCGTCCGCTGAGACGCAGACACCAGGACTATCTAGAAAAGCGCTGGAGCGACGCGGCGGCTTTCCGCCGCGTCGCCTTCGGAGCGCCATGAACGGGGAACCTTATGACGGCCGGAGACCGGGACTTTGCCGGAAGAACTGAGATTGTACGTGCCGGCACCGGCAGAAGCGCCGTTTTCAACACAACCCCGTATCGCGAAGAGCCGCAATGACGCCTTCCTATCCGAACGGCCTCGCGATTCGTGACGAACGCAGGCCCCGCAAAGGCGGGGCGTTCCTGCTCGCCCTGTGCGCCATCCTCACCTTGAACGCCTGCTCGATGCAGCGCGCGCCCACGGGCCTCTACGCCGCCGGCACGGTGCAGGACAGGGACGAGACCACACCGATCTTCCTGTCGACGAACCGGAAGAGAACGGACGCGGCAGGCGGTCCATTCACCGCCGACCGTTCGCTTGCGCTCAGCTTCGCTCGTTTCGACGTCAGCGCCCCTGCCAATCGCGCACTGGGCCAGGTCCCCGTCGGCGGAAACGATCCCAAGCGCCGGTTCACCGCCGTCTATCACGACATCGACAGCCGCGCGCAGATCATCGCGCAGATCAATGCCACCCTGGAACGGCTTCCGCCGCAGGACCGGGAAATCTTCATCTTCGTCCACGGCTACAACAACAACATCTCCGAGAGCCTTTTCCGGGCGGCGCAGATCGTGTCCGACTTCGACATCCAGTCCGTGCCGCTGCACTACGCCTGGCCCTCGGCCGGCTCGCTGCCGCTCTACGTGTTCGACCGCGACAGCGCGATCTTCGCCCGGGACGGACTGGCCGACACGATCGAGCTAGCCGCGCAGACAAAGGCGAAGGACATCGTCCTCGTCGCCCATTCGATGGGCGCCTTCGTGGCGATGGAGGCGCTGCGGACACTCGCGCTTCGTGGAAAGTCCCGCTATTTCAAGCGCTTCGGCGGCGTCGTCCTGGCCGCGCCGGATATCGACGTCGATGTTTTCAAGGGTCAGGTCCACGATATCGGCACCCTGCCCTCGCCCTTCACGATCCTGATCTCGCAGCGCGACCGGGCAATCGGCCTTTCGCGTTTCCTGGCCGGCGGGCACCCGCGCGTCGGCAACGTCGACGATATCGCCCTCCTGCAACGCAGCGGCATCACGGTGATCGACGTCTCGAAGGTGGACGGCGGCGGCCACACCGTCTTCGCCCAGTCCGAGACGATGACGAGGCTCGTCGAGAACAACCGGATCTCGCACAACGCCCTCGTCACCGGCCAGACACAGGCCGCGCCGATCGACTTCGCCGAGGCTGTCGCCTCGAGCGCGATCGCGCTTCCGCTGACGGTCTTCCTGCCGGACGGACGGCGCTTCACAGGAAACGAGACGGGTCGGTGAAGGTCCGCAGCCGGACCGTCCCGGCGGCGGCCGTCCGGCAAGGCACGCTAAGAGCACCACATCGCGCCCACTTGAATAGTATCGCCTGAAAATGCTTTAGTGCTATGGACTTGCTTCGCGCGCTTGGATTCTAACGGAATATATTCGAGGATTGGCTTATGGGTTTGTTGGGCATTCTACTGGGCCTCGGGTTCCTGATGTGGTTCGCCTACCGCGGATGGAGCGTTCTCCTGCTCGCCCCCGCCGCGGCGCTGATCGTGGCCCTTCTTTCGGGCCAGCCCCTGCTGCCGCACTGGACGGGAACGTTCATGGCCGGCACCTCGCGCTTCGTCGCACAATGGCTGCCGCTCTTCCTCCTGGGCGGCATCTTCGGCAAGATGATGGACGATAGCGGCTCGATCACTTCGATCGCCCACTACCTGACGGAAAAGCTCGGCGTGAAGCGGACCATGCTTTCGGTGGTCCTTGCCTCAGCGGTCGTGACCTACGGCGGCGTGAGCGTGTTCGTGGCGTTCTTCGTCCTCGTGCCGATGACCCGTGAGATGTTCCGCGCCGCAAACATCCCCGCCCGGCTGATGCCGGCGGCGATCGGTCTCGGCGCCTTCACCTTCACCATGTCGGCCATGCCCGGCAGCCCCTCCACCAACAACGCCATCCCCATGCCCTACTTCGGCACGACGACCTTCGCCGCGCCGGGCCTCGGCATCATCGCCTCGGTCATCACCTTCGCCTTCGGCATGTGGTGGCTGGCGCGCGCGGAAGCGAAGGCACGCGCGGCGGGCGAAGGCTATGTCGAGGACGACAGCGAGACCGTCATCACCGAGAAGGTGCGCGAGCAGGCGACGGCCGCCGGCGACTTCGACCCCAGCGAACTGACGCACGGCCAGCGCGCGAACACCAACCCGCCCTTCTTCATCGCCGTCCTGCCGCTGATCGTCGTCATCACCGTCAACTTCCTCATGGCGCTGGTGGTGCTGCCACGGGTCGACTTCTCCGTCGCCGAACAGATGCTCGGCATCAACATCACCTCCACGATCGGCGTCTGGGCCGTCCTCATCGCGCTCGCCGCGGCGATCGTCACCCTTATCGTCTGCAACTACAAGCGTTTCGGCAATCTGCGCGAGAGCCTCGATGCGGGCGCGAATTCGTCGGTCCTGCCCATCATCACGGTCGCGAGCCTCGTGGGCTTCGGCGCCGTCGTCGCGGCGATGCCGGCCTTCGAACTGGTGCGCGACGCGGTCCTCAAGATGCCCGGCGGTCCTCTCGTGTCGCTCGTCGTGGCGATGAACACGCTGGCCGCCCTGACGGGCACCGCCTCCGGCGGCATGGCGATCGCGCTCGGGGCGCTCGGCAGCGAGTACATGCGCCTTGCCGCCGAATACGGCATCAACCCGGAACTGATGCACCGCCTGACCGTCATCAGCGCGGGTACGCTCGACGCGCTGCCGCACAACGGTACGGTTCTGCTGCTGTTGCAGATCAGCAAGCAGACCCATTCCAGCAGCTATCTCGACATGGTGATGACCGTGATCGTCAGCGTCATCATCTCGCTCGTCGCCGTCTTCGCGCTCGGCGCGACATTCGGCTCGTTCTGAGTTCCGGCCGGTGCAGCAAACGCCCCTTTCCCCCGGCGTCGCCGGGGGCGGCAGCCTTCCGATCCACCTGCTCCGGCTCGTCAGCCCGAGCCAGCCGGTCGGCGCGTTCTCCTATTCCCGCGCGCTGGAATGGGCGGTCCATGTCGGCACGGTGAAGGACGAGGCATCGGCCGACGCCTGGATATTCGGCCTGCTTGAGCATAGCTACGCGGCGCTCGACGGCGCCCTGTTCTGGCGCATGATGCACGCTCTCGCAGACGGCGACCAAGCCGCCTTCCTCAAGGCCGACGCCTGGCTTTCGGCCGCGCGGGAAAGCCGCGAGATCGAGCAGGAAGACCGGCGGATGGGCGAGTCCCTGCTGCGGATTCTTCAGGAGCTGGGCGTGCCCACGGCCGAAGCCCTCGCCGACCGGAAGCTCGGCTTTCCCGCCGCGTTCGCGCTCGCCGCCACGCACTGGCAGGTCGCGCCGCAGGATGCGCTGCGCGGGCTGTTGTGGAGCGTCGTGGAGAACCAGGTGACCGCCGCCATCCGCCTCGTGCCGCTCGGGCACACGGACGGCCAGCGCATTCTCGTCGCAAGCCCTCCCGTCATCGAGCGCGCGGCCCGCAAGGCCTCCACCCTGCAGGACGACGAGATCGGCAATGCCGCGCCCGCCATGGCCATGGCCAGCGCCTGGCACGAGACGCAGTACAGCCGCCTCTTCCGTTCCTGACCGCCAGAGACGTTCCCGACGACCTACGCGCCGCGCCGGGAACGCGCTACCGCGATTTCACCAGACCCGAGAAGCCGGCGACCGCCAGAAGGCCGAGCGCCCAGCCGATGATCGAGTGGAAGAAGAAGTAACGCAGGGCAAAGCCCCCGCCCGGCTTCATGGAGTTCGGCCGCCAGTAATCCTTCTGGCCGATGGACAGAACCGGCAGCAGGACGTCCAGCGAGTACATTCCCGCATTGAATTCCGGATAGCTCGATGCCTCGGGCTGATTGAGGAAGCAGGTAAGCTGCGTCTCACCGGCTTTGGCGCGGCCCTGCCAGCTCTGGCCGCTGGAGGGCATGTAGCGCTCCTGCGTATCGGGCAGGTTGCACATCGTCCATTCCAGCGAGCGCAGCATGACCGGGCTGCTCGGCATCATCGCGCCGGTCTTGTATGCGAAGAAGAAGACCCCGATGCCGACGACCCAGAACAACAGGATCCAGATCAGGGCGTAGAGCGGCTGGCGGCCGTAGCGCACCGTGATGTTCAGGATACCGTCGCCGAGGGTCAGGAGAAAGCGCACCAGGTCGCTGCGTGTGCGGCCACGGCGGGCGCGCCGCTGCAAGCGTTCCTTGGCGATCAGCACTTCCCGGGCGTCCTCGTCATGCCCCATGTCACAGAAGACCACGGAGAGATGTTCATAAGGCTGCGGCCAGAAATCGGTGGCCCAGCGGGTGGGCGCCTGCCGTCCCAGCCATTCGAGGCGGCTCGCCGCATCCACCGGCCCGCCGATGAAGGCGCCGTACTGGCATCGGTTGAGAAGCAGGTTTTCCGGCTTGGGCCAGCTTTCCCGGTCGTCGTCGATCGCGCCGATAGTGGCCGCCGTCAGGTCGAGCACACCGTCGACCTTTGCATCCTCGCGCAGCACGAAGGCGCCGGCGATCGCGGCGTGGTTGAGCCGCAGGGCAAATCCCCCGGGCTGGGTGAGCGTCACGGCGGTGCAATTGACGTCGCCGCCCAGCCGGACGGAGAGCAGCCGCGTCTCGCCGGCAATGTCCGCGCCGCTCAGGACGAAGTCCCCTTCCGCAGCGAGGGCATCGCCGTTCAGCGCGATTTCGCCCGGCCGCTCGATATGCACTCCGGCCGTATTGATCCCCCCGCCGAGCCGCGCCGACGCCAGATTGATGCTGCCCTTCACGCGCCCGCCGCGCAGCAGGACATTACCCCGCACCTCGATGCCGCCGGCATCCAGCGCGGTCTCGCCGGGCCATTCGAGCGTGACGCCGTCGGCTTCCATGGTGCCGCCGAGGCGCGCGCCGATCATCCTGACCGCGCCTGTGAAGGCCGAGCCTTTCATGGAGACGGACCCTCGGGCCTCCAGCCGGTCGGCCTGCAGGCCCGGCAGGCGGGAGCCGTCGAGGAACAGGCTGTCGATGATGGCGGCGCGCAGGATGGGCACGGAATCGAAATGGCAGTCCTTGAGGCCGATATCCTTCGGAATACGGCAGCCTTCGAGGTCGAGAACGCCGGTGATCCAGGCCCCGCTCAGCTTCAGACCCCGCCCTTGCGAGGAGGCGCTACTGTCCCTCAGGATGAGATAGCGCAGGAACTCGGCCCGTACGGAGCGTTCGGGGCGCTCCTCGTTCGGCCGAAGCCCGTCGCCCACACGCTCGATGCCGAATCCTCGCCGGCTGGAGACGATTTCGGCCTCGGCGGGAGACAACGGAAGAAAATCGTCGAGGCCCGCATCGGACAATGCGCGCGCGGCGGACTTTCCAGCTTCATCGTCCATATCTCGCCCCCGGTTCCGGCTCGAAGGCCGAATTCCGTCTCTCTCGCAGAACCTGCCCACATTCCCTTAACCCGCCTTTTGGCAGCGGAAAAGGGCAGAATTCCGATACGTCGCTACAGCCTGGCCCCGGCTTTCGCACCCGTTTTAGGCCTATCACTTTTTAAGGTTGCGGGGCGGCGGGGATGGACAAGGCCGGCCACCATGCCTACGGTGCGCCTGTCGGCAATTAACATTAGGAGATGCTCATGAAGCGGGTTGCCTTTCTCTTCCTTTTCGGAACGCTAGCTCTGGCAGGGTGCACACCCACGGAACGCGGCGCGGGCATCGGTGCGGCTTCGGGCGCAGTGATCGGCGGTGCGATTACCGGTAACGTACGCGGAGCCGCCGTCGGCGCGGCGATCGGTGGCGTGACCGGAGCGGTCATCGGCAATGTCGCCGGCCAGCCGGGACGCTGCTACTTCCGCGACCGCCACGGCCGCCGCTACATCGCCGATTGCCCCCGGCGATAGGATCCGGCCCTCGGTCGGCACGACATATCCGTGCGTTCCATGGAGCGCACGGACCCAACTTCCCCAGGATTCTCGTCTCGGACAGGGCCTGAGATTTGCCTGATGCTCCGGTTTTTTCCTATTGCGGATCATTCATTGCCGGAGTTCACCATGTTCCCCTTCCCCCGTGAAACGCACCTGCGCCACCTGGTTCTTCTGGCGACGTTAAGCGTTACACCGACAGCCCTTCAGGCGCAGACGGCGGCGGTCGGCACGATGACGGTTCAGGTGGAGGACGTGTCGCCCCGGCACGAATTCGTCGGCCGCGTTGAGGCCATGGATTCCGTCGACCTGCGCTCCCGTATCGACGGCTTCATCGAAAAGCGGCTGTTCGACGAGGGAAGCGTCGTGGAGGCGGGCCAGCCGCTTTTCCTGATCGATGCGCGCGGCCTTGAGATCGCGCTGGACGAAGCCCGGGCGAATCTGGCGAGCGCGAAGGCGTCCGAAGCGGATGCCGTGCGCCGCCTCGAGCGCAATCGCTCCCTGAGCCAGACGGTCTCCCGCGCGGTGCTTGAGGAAAGCCAGGCGGCACGCGAGAATGCGGGCGCGGCCGTGCTTTCGGCGGAGGCCCGCGTGCGGCAGGCCGAGCTCAATCTCAGCTACACCAGGATAACCTCTCCCCTCGCCGGCCGCATCGGCGGGGCGTCCCTTTCGGCGGGCAGCTTCGTCAATGCCAGCTCGCCGGCGCTGGCGCGGGTCGTGCAGATGGACCCGATCCGCGTCGTTTTCTCCGTGAGCGACCGGGCGGTGCTGGACTTGCGCACGGCAGCCGGAGAGATCAGCAAGGACGAACTCGCCCGCCGCTTCGAGCCGTCGCTGCGCCTTTCGAACGGGCAGCCCTACGATCGGACAGGCAAGATCGAGTTCTTCGGCAACGAAATCGACGAACGGACCGGAACGCTCGCCGTGCGGGCGCAGTTCGCCAATCCGGCCCTCCTCCTCGTGCCGGGCCAGTTCGTCACGGTCGTCATCGCCGAGACCGAGCGCAAGATGCGCCCCGTGGTTCCCCTCGGCGCGGTGCAGCAGGACCGCGAGGGCAGATATGTCCTGCTCGTCGACGGCGACGGCAAGGCGGCCCTGCGCCGCATCACGGTCTCCGAGCAGGCGAACGGCAACTGGACTGTCGACAGCGGCCTTGAGGGCGGGGAAACGCTGATCGTCGAGGGCCTCGCAAACGTGACCGAGGGATCGCCCGTCGAGGCGCATGCGGTGCCGGACGACGACACGGACGCCGCGCAATGAATATCTCCGCTCCCTTCATCGACCGGCCACGCTTTGCGATGGTCATCGCGGTGATCATGCTGATCGCCGGCGCGGTCGCGCTGCTGCAGATTCCCGTCGCCCAGTTCCCGCAGATCACGCCGCCCGAGGTACAGGTCTCGGCAAGCTATCCGGGCGCGAATGCCAGCGTGATGACCGACAGCGTCGGCGCGCCGATCGAGGACCAGGTGAACGGCGTCGAGGACATGCTCTACATGTCCTCCTCCAGCACCAATAACGGCACCTACAGCCTGACGGTGACCTTCGCGCCGGGAACCGACCCGGCCATCGCGCAGGTCAACGTGCAGAACCGCGTGTCGATGGCGACCCCGCGCCTGCCCGCCGCCGTCACCCAGACCGGCGTCTCCGTCCGCAGCCGCTCCTCCAGCATGCTGATGGGCGTCGCGATCTATTCGCCCAAGGGCACGCACGACAACGTCTTCCTCAGCAACTATGCCACCGTCAACATCCGCGACACCATCGCCCGCCTGCCCGGCGTCGGCGAGGCGAGCGTGTTCGGCCCGACCTACAGCATGCGGATCTGGATGAACCCGGACCGCATGCAGGCGCTCGGCGTCACGGCGGCGGACCTAATGACCGCCATCCGGGCGCAGAACGCCCAGGCCTCCGCCGGCCAGATCGGCGCGCCGCCCTCCGTCTCCGGCCAGCAGCTCCAGCTCACCGTTCTGGCGCAGGGCCGGCTCGCCGACGAGAAGGAGTTCGGCGCCATCATCGTGCGCACCAACCGCGACGGCGCGATCGTGCGCCTGCGCGACGTCGCGCGCGTCGAACTGGGTGCGCAGTCCTATGACACGACATCCACGCTGAACGGACTGGCGAGCGCCACGCTCGTCGTCTACCAATCCTCGGACGCCAATGCGCTTTCGGTTTCCGAGGCGGTCGTCAGCGAGCTGGAGACGCTGTCGCGGCAGTTCCCCGACGATATCGCCTATACGGTGGTCTTCGACACGACCACCTTCGTCGAGGCGACCATCCACGAGATCTTCATCACGCTGGCGATCACCTTCGCCCTCGTCGTCGCGGTGGTCTACGCCTTCCTGCAGGACTGGCGGGCGACGGTCATCCCGACCCTGACAATCCCGGTCTCGCTCATCGGCGGCTTCGCCGTCCTCTATGTGCTCGGCTATTCGGCCAACACGATCACGCTCTTCGCGGTCATCCTCGCCATCAGCCTGGTGGTCGACGACGCCATCATCGTCGTCGAGAACGTTCAGCGTGTCATGGACGAGACCGGCGCCGACGTGCGCGAAGCGACCGTGCGCACCATGGGGCAGGTCACCGGACCGATCGTCGCCACGACGCTGGTGCTCGCCGCGCTCTTCGTGCCGGTGGCCTTCCTCGCCGGCATAACCGGCGAGCTTTACCGCCAGTTCGCCGTCACCATCCTCGTCACCATCGTCTTCTCGACCGTCAACGCGCTGACCCTCAGCCCGGCTCTCTGCGTGCTGATGCTGCGCCCCTCGCCGAAGCGCCGCCACAGCCTGTTCGAGAAGCTGAACAACGGCCTCGACGCCTCCCGGCGCTTCTATCTGAAGCTGCTGCTGGCCTTCACGCGACGCCTCGTGCTCGCCTCGCTCATGCTCGTCGCCATCATGGGCGGCATCTACGGCCTCTACCGTGTCCTGCCGACCGGCTTCGTGCCCGCCGAGGACCAAGGCTACCTGTTCATGAACGTGCAGCTGCCGAACGCAGCCTCGCTGGAGCGGACGGAACAGACGATCGCAGAGGTCAGCGCACTCCTCCAGCGCACGCCCGGCATCGCCAACACGATCGGCATCGCCGGCGTGAGCATGATCGGCGGCGGCGGCTCGAATTCCGGCATGATCATCACAGCGCTGAAGCCCTGGAGCGAACGCGGCGCGGACCAGAGCGCCTTCGCACTGATCGACCGGTTGCGCGGCGAGCTTGCGGCGATCTCCACGGCCACGGTCATACCGTTCAATCCGCCGGCCATTCCCGGCCTCGGCGCGACGGGCGGTTTCGACCTGCGCCTGCAGGCGCGCGCCGGCCAGAGCCAGGGCGAGCTTGCCGAGGTGATGCGCAGCCTGATCATCGGCGCGAACCGGACGCCGGGCCTCTCCGCGGTGTTCAGCACCTTCGCCGCGGATGTGCCGCAGGTCTATCTCGATATCGACCGTGAGCGGGCCGAGCTCTTCGGCATCTCGCCCGCCACAATCTTCAGCACATTGCAGGCCCATCTCGGCTCGTCCTATGTGGACGATTTCAACATCCTGTCGCGCGTCTTCCAGGTCCGTATCCAGGACGAACCGGCCTTCCGCAGCCGCATCGAGGATATTCAGCGGCTTCGGGTGCGCAGCGACACGGGAGACCTCGTTCCGCTGCAGGGCCTCCTGACGATCTCGACGGTCTACGGCCCCAGCTCGATCAACCGCTACAACCTCTTCCCCTCGGTCGCGATCAACGGGCAGGCGGCCGCCGGCACCAGCACGGGCGATGCGCTCATTGCCATGGAGGCGCTGGCCGAAAAGACCCTGCCGGCCGGCTTCGGCTACGAATGGACGGGCCTTGCCCTGCAGGAACAGCAATCCGGCAACCAGACGGCCATCATCCTGATCATGGGCATCGTTTTCACCTACCTCTTCCTCGTTGCGCAATACGAGAGCTGGAGCGTGCCGGTGGCCGTGATGATGTCCGTCACGGTAGCCGTTCTCGGCGCGCTGGGCGCGCTGCTCGTCGGCGGCATCGACCTCAACATCTATGCGCAGATCGGCCTTCTCCTGCTGATCGGACTTGCGGCGAAGAACGCGATCCTGATCGTGGAATTCGCCAAGGAACGGCGCGAGGCGGGGATGAGTATCGAGGATGCGGCGACCGAGGGCACCTCGCAACGCTTCCGCCCGGTGCTGATGACCGCAATGGCCTCCATTCTCGGCGTCGTGCCGCTCGTGCTCGCCATCGGCGCGGGCGCGGGCAGCCGGCAGGCCATCGGCGCGACCGTGCTCGGCGGCCTGCTCGTCGGCACCCTCGTCGGGCTGTTGATCATCCCCTTGCTCTACATCCTCGTGCAGACGCTGCGCGAGGCGATCAAGCGGCGCCTCTTCGGCTCGACCGACATTTCGGATGCCGGCGGAGCGGACGCGGACGAAACACAGCAGAACGGGGCGCCGGCCCCCTCCGCCAACTGATCCGGGAGAAACAACGCATGGTATCCTTCTTCAGCGGCCTGAGATACATCCTCGTCCTCGCCGCCGCCGCCGTGCTCTTCGGCGCGCTCCTCATGTTCTGGGAAGCCTCGCTGATGCTGATCGACGGCTACCGCATGGCCCGGCTCGATCCCGACATGTCGGTCGTCGTCGCCGTCCTGCGCGCCACGGACAAGGTGCTGCTGGGGATCGTCCTGATGGTGGTCGGCTGCGGCATCGCACTCGGCTTCATCATCGACATTCCCGCGGACCAGCGCTCCGAACTGCCGCAATGGATGATCATCGACACGGTGGGCGAACTGAAGAGCCTGTTCTTCCAGACCATCATTCTCTACCTCGTCGTCCACTTCGCCGCCCAGGTCGGCGAATCGGAGACGCCGCCGGACTGGAACGCGCTCGTGCTGCCGGCTTCGGCGCTGCTGCTCAGCGGCGCCATGAAACTGGCGGCCAGCTCGTCGCACCTGTCGGAGCAGGAACGGCAGAGCCGGGGCGACAGCAACGCACCGCCGCGCCACTGAACGGAAAAGGCCGGGCGGATGGCCCGCCCGGCCTTTTCTAAAGCATTTTCAACAACGTTCGGCGCGTCGTCGCACCCGGTAACGCCTTAGCCGCGCGCCTGAGCGGGAGCCTCAACCATATCGAGGCCGCCATGCGAGACGATATAGTCGATCACCGCATCCAGCCCCTTGCCACGCTGCAGGTCCGTGAAGCCGAAGGGGCGCCCGTCCCGCATGCGGGTCGCGTCAGCCTGCATGACATCGAGGTTCACGTTCACATGCGGCGCAAGGTCGGACTTGTTGATGACGAGGAAGTCGGACCGCGTGATGCCCGGGCCGCCCTTGCGGGGAATCTCCTCACCCTGGCACACCGAGATGACATAGAGCGTCAGGTCGGCGAGATCGGGTGAGAAGGTGGCTGCCAGGTTGTCGCCGCCCGATTCGATGAAGACGATGTCGAGGTCCGGAAATTTCCGGTTCATCTCGGCGATGGCCTGAAGATTGATCGAGGCGTCCTCGCGGATGGCGGTATGCGGGCAGCCACCGGTCTCCACCCCCATGATCCGGTCTTCCGAAAGGGCCTGCAGGCGCGCCAGGATGAGCGCATCCTCCTGCGTATAGATGTCGTTGGTGATCACCGCGATCGAATACCGATCCCGCAGCGCCTTGCAGAGTTTTTCCGTAAGGGTGGTCTTGCCCGACCCGACCGGACCGCCGATTCCGACGCGCAGGGGACCATTCGCTGATGCCATATTCGTGCCTCGATAAGCCTGGGAACGGCACCGCGCCGCCGCCTCGCATTTGAACCTTGAATCTATACCCTTGTCGAGCTACTGTTCAAGGAACAATAGATAAAAAGCGTTTTGTTCTGAATAACATATATCAAATTTGAATAAGAACGAACCGCGAATAATTTTGGGGGATTCAGCGCATGTCGAGTGGGGGATGGCACGCCGAGCTTGAGCTTTGGTTTGCCAATGCGCACGGCAAGACCCGTCTTGTACGCCGCCGCCATTGCGGCCCGCTTGCGGTGCAGCGCGCCTTCCATCCCGAGGCCGATGGTTCGGCCCATGTCTACCTCCTGCATCCGCCGGGCGGCGTGGCGGGCGGCGACAATCTCGAAATCACCTGCCACATAGCGCCCGAGGCGCGCGCCGTGCTCACGACGCCCGGCGCGACGAAATTCTATCGCAGCGAACGGGGCACCAGCACGCAGCGCACAGTGATCGATGTCGGCGCCGGCGCGACATGCGAGAACCTGCCGCAGGAGACGATCCTGTTCGAGGGTGCGGACGCGGCGGTGATCACGCGCGTCACGCTCGCCGAGGATTCGGCCTATATCGGCTGGGATTTCGTGAGCCTCGGCCGCCCGGCCGCCAAAGAACGGTTCCTCGCAGGCCGGCTTCGCCAGCGCGTCGAGATCTTCCGGGGGGACGAGCCCATCTGGTTCGAGCAGGTCGCCTTCTCCAGCGCGCCCGACGTGCTCGACGCGCCCTTCGCCTTCGCGGGGCATCCGATCGCCGGAACGATGGTCTATGCCGGCCCCATGCTGGACGACACCGTGGAGCGCATCCGCGAGGGCCTCGGCGAAGCGGCCAGCGGGGTCTTTTCCGCAAGCCAGCTCGAGCGGGTCATCGTCTGCCGCTACCTTGGAGAGCGCATGTCGGAGGGCAAGGCGCTCTTTCTCCAGGCGTGGAGCATCCTGCGCGAACACGGCCTGCGGAAAAAGGCAGTCGCGCCGCGCGTCTGGGCAACGTGAATTTAAAAAAACGAAGAGGATCGAGGTATGGAACTTCTACCGCGAGAGAAAGACAAGCTTCTGCTGTTCACGGCAGGTCTTCTGGCCGAACGCCGCAAGGCGCGTGGCCTGAAGCTGAATTATCCTGAAGTCGTGGCCTATATCTCGGCCGCGATCCTGGAAGGCGCGCGCGAGGGACGGACGGTCGCCGACCTGATGTCCTACGGCGCGACGCTTCTGACGCGCGACGACGTGATGGAGGGCGTTCCGGAAATGATCCACGACATCCAGGTCGAGGCGACGTTCCCGGACGGCACGAAGCTCGTCACCGTTCACAACCCTGTCCCGTAAGGAGACCGTCATGATTCCGGGCGAATACTTTATCGAGGATGGCTCCATCGAGCTGAACAAGGGACGGCAGACGATCAAGGTCGACGTCGCCAATTCGGGCGACCGCCCCATCCAGGTCGGCTCGCACTACCATTTCTACGAAACGAACACGGCGTTGCTGTTCGACCGGGACGCCACGCGCGGCTTCCGCCTCAACATTCCCGCGGGAACGGCGGTCCGTTTCGAGCCGGGTCAGGAACGCACCGTGGAACTCGTGGCGCTTGACGGCAAGCGCGAGGTTTACGGCTTCAACGCCAAGGTCATGGGCAAGCTGTAGGAGGCACGGATGACAACGATCACTAGACAGGCCTATTCCGACCTCTACGGCCCCACCAAGGGTGACCGCCTTCGGCTGGCCGACACGGAACTCATCATCGAGATCGAGGAAGACCGCACCGTCTATGGCGAAGAGGTCACCTTCGGCGGCGGCAAGGTCATCCGCGACGGCATGGGCCAGAGCCAGCGCCCGGCGTCCGAAGTCGCCGACGTGGTCATCACCAATGTCATCATCCTCGACCACTGGGGCATCGTCAAAGCCGACATCGGCATCAAGAACGGCCGCATCACCGGCATCGGCAAGGCCGGCAACCCGGATATCCAGCCCGGCGTCAACATCGTCATCGGCGGCGGCACGGACATCATCGCCGGCGAAGGCAAGATCATCACGGCCGGCGGCATCGACACGCATATCCACTTCATCGCGCCGCAGCAGGCCGAGGAGGCCCTGTCGAGCGGCACGACGACGCTTGTGGGCGGCGGCATGGGTCCGACCGTCGGCACGCTGGCGACGACAGTAACGGCCGGCCCCTGGGCCATCCACCGGATGCTGGAGGCCATCGAGGCGCTGCCGATCAATGTCGGCCTGCTCGGCAAGGGCAATGTCAGCCAGCCGGATCCCCTGCGCGAGCAGGTCCGCGCGGGTGCCGTCGGCCTGAAGTTGCACGAGGACTGGGGCACCACCCCCGCGGCCATCGACAACTGCCTGACCGTCGCCGACGAGATGGACATCCAGGTCGCGCTGCACTCCGACACGCTCAACGAGAGCGGCTTCGTGCGCGACACCTTCGCCGCCATGAAGGGCCGCACGATCCACAGCTTCCACACCGAGGGCGCCGGCGGCGGCCACGCCCCCGACATCATCACGGCGGCCGGGGAAGAGAACATCCTGCCCGCCTCGACCAACCCGACGCGCCCCTACACCATCAACACCGTCGACGAACATCTCGACATGCTGATGGTCTGCCACCATCTCAGCCCGCAGATCCCGGAGGACGTCGCCTTCGCCGAATCGCGCATCCGCCGCGAAACCATCGCCGCGGAAGACATCCTGCACGATCTCGGCGTCTTCTCGATGATGTCGTCGGACTCGCAGGCCATGGGCCGCATCGGCGAGACGACGACGCGCTGCTGGCAGACCGCCCACAAGATGAAGGTCCAGCGCGGCCCGCTGCCGGAAGACAGCAGCCGCAACGACAACTTCCGCGTCAAGCGCTACGTCGCCAAGTACACGATCAATCCCGCCCTGACCCATGGCTTCGCCCATGAGATCGGCTCGATCCAGGTCGGCAAGCGGGCAGACCTCGTGCTGTGGAAACCCGCCTTCTTCGGCGTCAAGCCGCAGCTCGTGATGATCGGCGGCATGATCGCGATGGCCCCGATGGGCGATCCGAACGCATCGATCTCCACACCGCAGCCGGTGCATTACCGGCCGATGTACGGCGTGCTTGGCCGGGCGATCGGCTCGACCGGCGTGACCTTCGTCTCGCAGGCGGCGCTCGACGACGGAATCGGCGAGAAGCTGAAGCTCACCAAGCAGCTCTCCGCCGTCAAGGGCACGCGCACGGTGCGCAAGAAGGACATGATCCACAACAACCGCACGCCGAAGCTGGAAGTCGACCCGCAGAACTACAACGTCCGCGTCGACGGCGAGTTGATCACCTGCGAGCCGGCGGACGTGCTGCCGATGGCGCAGCGCTACTTCCTGTTCTGACCCCTTTGCAAACGCCCCGGGCGCCGCCAGGCGCCCGGTTACCTCCCTTCGAGCGAGAGCGCGGCGCATGCAGACGAACCGTTTCCAAGACCATCCCTCCCTTTCCTTCGTCGACTGGTCGTTGCGCGGCATCGGCCAGGTCGTGTTCCAGAACAATCCGATCTCCGGGCTGGTGATCCTGGGCGCGCTGGCCTTCAATTCGTGGATCTATGCGGCGATCTGCGTCATCGGCGTGGTTGCGGCCACCGGAACGGCCGTGATCCTGAAGGCCGACAGGGCGCTCATCCGCGATGGCCTGTTCGGCTTCAACGGCGTGCTGGTCGGCCTTGCGCTCATCGCCTTCACCAGCGAGAATTTCCGCACGGGCGCCGTGCCGTCGCCGGCCATGCTCGTCTACCTCATCTGCGGCGCGGCGTTCAGCAGCATGGCCTTCGCCAGCATCGCCAATGTCCTTGCGCCCTACAAGACGGCGGCGCTGACTGCACCTTTCGTGCTCGTCGGCTGGCTGTTCCTCTTCGCGGTCCTCAAATTCGACGCCATCGATGCCGGTCCCATGGCCAAGCCGATCTCGCCGGAGCAGTTCTCCGACGCGGTGCCCTATGTCGTAGCGACCTGGTACGAGGGCATCGGCACGTCCATCGGCCAGATCTTCTTCCAGGACAACTGGATCACCGGCTATCTCATCCTCGTCGGCATCGCCATCAATTCGCGCGCCGGCGCCCTCATGGGCCTCATCGGGGCCATCGTCGGCACGGCTATCGCGGCCATCTACGGCGGCCCGGAAGGCGCGGTTCGCGACGGCCTCTTCGGCTATAATTCGGCGCTGACGGCCATGGCGCTCGGCGGCGTGTTCCTCGCGCTGACCTGGCAGAGCTTCCTCTACGCCGTCTTCGGCGCCGTCATATCGAGTTGGCTCTGGGCTTCCATCGCCATCTTCCTGACGCCGATCAGCATGCCGGTGCTGACCTCCAGTTTCGTCCTCGTCACCTGGCTCATGCTGCTGGGAGCGGGATCGTTCAAGGCCCTGACACCCCCGCCCCCGGCGGAATAGCCCCATCCGAAGGAACCCGTCCTTGCCCCATCGCTCCACGCAAATCCTGCCCCATGACGGCGGTGCAGGTCGCATGTCCATCGATATCGTCGTGCTGGCGCACGACCAGCGCCACGTGCGCCGCAAGCTCCTGCATACCCAGCATGACGATGTCGTCATGCTGGACCTGAAGGAACCGGTGCAACTCGCCCATGGCGACCTCCTGCTGACGGAGACGGGCGAAACGATCGAGGTGATCGCCGCCGAGGAAGCGCTCTACGAGGTGACGCCGAGAAACGGCCTGCACCTCCTGGAACTCGCCTGGCATCTGGGCAACCGCCACCTGCCAGCACAGATCGAGGCCGCGCGTATCGTCATCCTGCGTGACCACGTCATCCGGGACATGCTGATCGGCCTCGGCGCCGGCGTGCGCGAGATATCGGAACCGTTCCATCCGTTGCGCGGCGCCTATCACGGCTCCACGCACGGACATGGACACGGCCATGGTGGGCATGACCACGGAGACCATGAGCATGGGCACCACCATCACGGCCACGATTGATTGAACGGCCCTGCTCGCGGTTTTCTCTTAACGTAAGAACCAGTCCGTGCGCGTAACGTCCATATTTGAGCGGGCGGCATTCCAGCCGCTCCGCCTCTACACGGCGGTCAGGAACCGCCTTTCTTCGTTCTGAGAAACAGCGCGAGCGCCCCGATGGTGGCCGCGACGGCGACGCCAAGTTCGAGGATGGCCCTCGATCCGTCCCAGGCGACCGCCTCGCGCAGGAAGAGAACGGCCAGGACCGCGATGACGACGCTGACGAGGTGCGCCTTCAGGTCTTCCAGATCCTTCAACTGAAGCCAGCGCGGGCGCTCCACGGTCTCGTCGACGAAGAGTGCATAGAGGCCGATGCTGATGATGTAGACGGCAATGGCGATGAGGAACACATCGACGCTCTCGATGATGCCGACGGCGAAAATCTTGGCGGCCTTGGGCGAAAGCTCCGCATTCCGCACGGCGATGACGACGGCGTGGCCCATCACCGCAAGCTCATAGATGATCAGGGCAAGCGAACCGATCAGCGTGCCGATCACGGGCAGAACCATCATGTAGCGGCTTGCCGACAACAGCTTTGCGAGCATGACGTCCCCCTCTTTTCACGTTCCTCTACCCTGCATCGCACGATTCGCGCCGCCGCCAAATGCCAGGCCCGGCAAAGCGGCCGGCGCAGCCCTTTACCGGCGCAGCCCTTTACCGCCGCAGCGCCGCCTCCACCGCCCGCGCCGCCGCGAACAGCGCCGCGTCGCGCCCGCCGCTCGCCGCCAGCATCAGGCCGACCGGCGCTTCACCTTCGTCCTGCACCGGCAGCGAGATGGCGCAGCCGTCCAGCATGTTGATGAGCGTCGGGTTGCGCAGCAGCGTCAGGTTGGTCTTCACGAAGAGGTCGTTGTCGGCCTCCAGCATGCCGATGGCCGGCGCGACCATCGGTACGGTCGGCATGGCAAGGACGTCATAGGGCGCGATGGCCCGGTTCGTCTGCGCGATATAGGCGCGGCGCAGATGCAGCATGTCGATATAGTCCGCCGCCGTCTGCTCGTGGGCGCGCAGGATGCGGGCGCGCACACGCTGGTCATATTGCTCGCCATGCGTCTCCAGCAGGTCGCGATGCCATGACAGCGCCTCGGGTGCAGGGAACCCGCCCTTGGCATTGATGCGGCCGACCATCTCGAATTCCTTCAGCGGAATTTCCGTGACAAGTGCGCCGGCATCGGCAAGACGCGCGAGCGCCGCCTCGAAGGTCCGCGCCACATACGGCTCAATGCCGTCGAAGACGACCGACTGCGGCACGGCGATCCTGAGACCGGCGACGGGGCGCTCCCCCGCGCTGGCGAGCGAAGCGCCGCTGAGAATCTCATGCAGGCTGGCGCAGCAATCGACGCTGCCCGCCAGCGGGCCGATGGAATCAAGCGTGAAGGAGAGCGGCAGCGCCCCGTCAAGCGGCACGGTGCTGGCGGTCGGCTTGTAGCCGACGACGCCGCAAAGCGCGGCGGGAATCCGGCAGGAGCCACCGGTATCGGAGCCGATGGCGGCGGCAACCATGCCGTCCGCCACGCTGACGGCCGCGCCCGAGGATGAACCGCCGGGAATGCGGCCGGTGGCACGGTCATAGGGGTTGGCGGGCGTGCCGTAATGCGGGTTGATGCCAACGCCGGAAAAGGCGAACTCGGTCATGTTGTTGCGGCCGACGACAATGAAGCCGGCGGCCTTGAGGCGCGCGACGGCGACAGCATCGGTGCCGGCGGGCGGTGCATCGACCAGTGCTATCGAGCCGGCGGGCGTCGCCTCGCCCGCAAGGTCGAAGAGATCCTTCACCGCGATCGGAATGCCGGCGAAGCGCGAGGGCGCAAGGCCCGCCCCGCGCAGGTCGTCGGCCGCCCTTGCGGCGGTGCGCGCCTTGCCCGCATGGACCTTGAGGAAAGCGCGCGCACCCTCCCCGGCTTCGTCGGCGATGCGCGCCAGCGCATCCTCGATGAGATACGAGGCCGTGACCTTGCCCGTGGCGAGGTTCGTTGCAAGCTCGTTCAGTGTCGCGCGCATCGCTCTTCTCTTTCGTTCGAATCAGACCGGAGCAAAATAACGGATTTCGCGCGGCATGCAGCCCATCCCGTGCAAGAGCCTGCGACGCTATTGCACTTTCCGTCGGATACGGCTTGCACTAAAAGTGGTATCCATAATACCTTTTTAAGGCCTTGCGAGAGACACCGGCATGCGGATGACGCTTCACACGGACTACGCCCTGCGCATGCTGATCTACGTGGCCACGCGGCCGGGCGGCATATGCACCGCCAACGATGTGGCGGAGGCCTACGGGCTTTCCCGCAACCATCTCCTGAAAGTGGCGCAGACCCTGCGCGACCTCGGCGTCGTGGAGACGGCACGAGGCCGGGCGGGCGGCATCCGGCTGGCCAAGGCTCCGAGCACGATAGCCATCGGCGCACTGGTGCGGGCGACCGAGGAGGAATTCTGCCTGGCCGAATGCATGCAAGCCGGGGGGCGGCCCTGCGCGATCTCGCCGGCCTGCCGGCTGAAAGGCGTGCTGCACGAGGCGCTTTCCGCATTCCTTGCGGTGCTCGACAAATACACGCTTGAAGATATTGTCCGCAACAGGGCCGCGCTCGGCCCGCTGCTCGGCATCGATGCCGTGGCGGCGTGAGACGAAGGGGATATCGATGATATCGGGATTGACGGTTTCGGAGCGGCACCTCGCCCTCTTCGTGCTCGGCGCGCTCGCCCTGACGGGACTTGCCATGGCGGTGGGCGGCCAGGGCGATCCGCTCGCCGTGCACGGCTATATCGTGCTCGCCTTCAGCGTCGGCCTCGGTTTTGCCGTGCTCTCCGCGCTGTTTGCTCCCGAACCGCCGGAAAGCCGGCTCTCGGAATATTACGACGACCCGACGCGGGTCGGCATCGTCCTCTCGCTCGCCTGGGCGGTCGTCGGCATGTTCGTCGGCGTCTGGGTGGCCGCGCTGCTGGCCTGGCCGGAGCTGACCTTCGTCGATTCGGCCTGGGCGAGCTTCGGCCGGCTGCGGCCCGTGCACACGTCCGGCGTCATCTTCGGCTTCGGCGGCAATGCGCTCATCGCCACTTCCTTCCACGTCCTCCAGCGCACCTGTCGCGCGCGGCTGCCGGACCAGTTCAGCCCGTGGTTCGTGCTGATCGGCTACAATCTCTTCTGTCTCGTCGCCGCCACCGGCTACCTGATCGGCCTCACCCAGTCCAAGGAATATGCCGAGCCGGAATGGTATGCCGATATCTGGCTGGTGATCGTCTGGGTCGTCTATTTCCTGATCTACATCCGCACGCTCCAGCGCCGCAAGGAGCCGCATATCTACGTGGCGAACTGGTACTACATGGCCTTCATCCTGATCGTCGCGGTGTTGCATATCGTCAACAACCTCGCCGTGCCGGTCTCCTTCGGCCATGCCAAGAGCTATTCGCTCTTCGCCGGCGTGCAGGACGCCATGACGCAATGGTGGTACGGCCACAACGCCGTCGCCTTCTTCCTGACGGCCGGCTTCCTCGGCATGATGTACTATTACCTGCCCAAGCGCGCCGAGCGGCCGATCTTCTCCTACCGGCTCTCCATCATCAGCTTCTGGGGCATCACCTTCATGTATATGTGGGCGGGCGCGCACCACCTGCACTACACCGCCCTGCCGCAATGGGTGCAGACCCTCGGCATGACCTTCTCCATCGTGCTCCTCGTGCCCTCCTGGGCTTCCGCCGGCAACGCGCTGGCGACGCTGAACGGCGCCTGGAACAAGGTGCGCGACGACGCGACGCTGCGCTTCATGATGGTCGCCGCCGTGTTCTACGGCCTCTCCACCTTCGAAGGCTCGTTCATGGCGATCCGCGCCGTCAACTCGCTGTCGCACTACACCGACTGGACGGTCGGCCATGTCCATGCCGGCGCGCTCGGCTGGGTGGCGATGATCACCTTCGGCTCGCTCTACGCCCTCGTGCCCTGGATGTGGAAGACGGAACGCATGTATTCGCCCAAGCTGATCGAGGTGCATTTCTGGCTCGCGCTGGCCGGCACCGTCGTCTACGTCTTCTCCATGTGGAATTCGGGCATCATCCAGGGCCTGATGTGGCGCACCTATAACGACAGCGGCACGCTCGCCTATTCCTTCATCGACAGTCTCGTCGCCATGCATCCCTACTATATCGCCCGCGCCTTCGGCGGCCTCCTGTTCCTCACCGGTGCCGTCGTCTGCTCCTTCAATGTCGGCATGACGATCCGCATGGCGCGCCACGCCCGCAAGACGGAAGCTTCCGGCGACGTACCGCTCTATGGACAGGCCGGCGCGGCACAGGCGGGAGAATGACCATGAAGGAATTCTTCCACCGCAAGATCGAGCGCAACGCCATCGGCTTCGTGCTCGCCATCGTCGGCGTCGCCTCCATCGGCGGCATCGTCGAGATCGCCCCGCTCTTCACCATCCACGAGACGGTGGAGGACGCGCCGGACATGCGGCTCTACACGCCGCTGGAGCTTGCCGGCCGCAACATCTATCTCCGCGAGGGCTGCTATGCCTGCCATTCGCAGATGATCCGCACGCTGCGCGACGAGGTGGAGCGCTACGGTCCCTACTCACTCGCCGTGGAATCGAAATACGACCACCCGATGCTCTGGGGTTCCAAGCGCACCGGGCCGGACCTTGCCCGCCTCGGCGGCAAGTATTCCGACGCATGGCACGTCGCCCACCTGATGAACCCGCGCGACGTGGTGCCGGAATCGGTGATGCCGCGCTACGGCTGGCTGAAGCGCAACGCGCTGAGGATCGACGATCTCGGCGAGCACCTCGCCGCCCAGCGCGCCGTCGGCGTGCCCTATACGGACGCGATGATCGAGAACGCCACCGCCGATGCCCGCGGCCAGGCGAACCCGGACGGCGCGGAGGCTTCCGGCGTCAGCGAGCGCTACGGCGAGGCGACGAATGTGCGCGTCTTCGACGGCAATCCGGGCCTCCTGACGGAGATGGACGCGCTCGTCGCCTATCTCCAGATCGTCGGCCAGCTCACGCAGGCCGCGCACCAGGAAACCGCAGCGAAGGAGGAGTAGCATGGAGACCGATCACGACAGCATCGTCGCCTTCGCCAAGAGCTGGGGCCTGTTCTACCTGATCGCCATGGCCGCGGGCGTTCTGGTCTATGCCCTGTGGCCGGGCAACCGGAAACGCTTCACCCGCGCCAAGACCAGCATCCTCGACAAAGACGACCGGCCGAAGGAATAGACGATGGCGACGGAAAGACACGATCCCGCCACCGGGCGGACTACCACCGGGCATGAGTGGAACGGCATCGAGGAGCTGGAGACGCCCATTCCGCGCGTCGTCATCTTCTTCCTCACCGTCACCACGCTGTTCGCCATCGGCTACTGGATCCTGATGCCGGCCTGGCCGCTCGGCGTCACCTACACGAAGGGCCTGCTCGGCATCGACCAGCGCGCCGTGGTGACGAAACAGGTCGAGGACGCCGCCGCGGCCCGCGCCGCCTGGACCGGCCGCATCGCCGAGGCGAGCCTCGAGGACATCGCCGCCGACCCGGCGCTGATGGCCCATGTGCAGGAGACAGGCCGCACGCTCTTCATCGACAACTGCGCCGTCTGCCACGGCACGCGCGGCACCGGCGGCCCCGGCTTCCCGAATCTTGCCGCCAAGGCGCGACTGTGGGGCGGCGACCCGGAGACGATCGCCGAGACGATCCGCATCGGCATCAACTCCACCAACGAGGAGACCCGCGTTTCGCAGATGATGGCTTTCGGCCGTGACGGCGTGCTCGACGACAAGCAGATCCGCGCGGTCGCCGCCTATGTGCGCTCGCTCTCGAACCTGCCCATGGACGAGAACGACAAGGCGCGCATCGCGGCGGGCCAGGAGGTCTTCGCCGCCAATTGCGTCGCCTGCCACGGCGAGGATGCCCGCGGCAGCACGGACGCGGGCGCGCCCGACCTCACCGACGCGGCATGGATCTACGGCAGCGACGCGCAATCCGTCTTCACCACGATCTATTCCGGCCGGCAGGGCCACATGCCCCATTGGGAAGGCCGCCTTCCGCCGGTCGATATCAAGCTGCTGGCGCTCTATGTCGGCACGCTCGGGGAGAAGGCGCCATGACCGCACTCGCCGGCAGGCCGCGCCTCAACTGGCGGCTCGTTTCGTTCCTCATCGTCGGGGCGGGCGCGCTCATCTTCATCGGGGCGAATGCGCATCTCGTGCATGTCGCGCTTTCCTCGCAGCCTGACTGCGTGGAGCACCTCAAGACGGAAGGCCATGACGGCGCGTACCGCGCCGCCCGGCCGTCCTGCTGACCGGAGGAGGAACTCATGGGAACGACTGAAAAGACGGCTAACGCCCCCGTGCCGCTCGCCGAGCAGCGCCGCCGCCACCTGCCGGCGGGCGCCGCCTTCGGCTGGCTTTCCGCCGGCTGGCGCGACCTCTGGCGCAATCCGCTGCCGAGCCTCCTCTACGGCTTTGCCGTCTTCCTCATCTCGGTGGCGGTGGTCTGGTGCCTCTTCCACATGGAGCTGGACTATATTCTCTTCCCGGCGCTGGCCGGCTTCATGGTCGTCGGCCCGCTGATGGCCATCGGTCTCTACCGCAAGAGCCGGGACCTCGAGGAAGGCACCCCTACCAGCCTGTCACGCATGATCTTCGTGAAGGCCGAGTCGGGCGGGCAGGTCTGGTATACCGGCGCGATCCTCTGCCTGCTCATGCTGGTCTGGATGCGCGCCGCCGTTATCATCTATGCGCTCTTCGTGGGGCTGCGCCCCTTCCCCGGCCTCGACCACGTCGTCGCCATGCTGTTCGGGACGCCCGAGGGACTGGGCATGCTGGTCGTCGGTACCGCCGTCGGTGGGCTTTTTGCCGCCTTCTCCTTCGCCATCAGCACCTTCGCCATTCCGATGCTGCTGGCCGAGAAAACGGACGCCTTCACCGCCATGGGCACCAGCATCTCGCTCGTCTTCCGCAACCTGCCGGTCATGCTGACCTGGGGCGGCATCGTGCTCATCCTCACGCTCATCGGCATCGCGACGGGCCTTGTCGGCCTCATCGTCATCTTCCCCCTGCTCGGCCACGGCACGTGGCACAGCTACAGGGCGGTGCGATAGGGGATGGTGTAACGGGCGGGAACCTTCCGGCAGCGGCGGCATCCAATAGGGTCCCGAAAGGAGCATGCCGATGCCGACCGTCCAGAACCTCTCACCCGTCCTGCAGGAAACCGACCTCATCCGCCGCGCCGTTGCGGGCGATGCGGACGCCGTGCGCCAGATCATCAAGACGCACAACCAGCGCCTCTACCGCCTCGTGCGCGCCGTCGTCCGCAGCAACGCGGATGCCGAGGACGTGCTGCAGGAAGCCTATCTTCGCGCCTTCGCCGGCCTCGCCACGTTCCAGGGCGATTCTTCCCTGTCGACCTGGCTGTCGCGCATCGCCCTCAATGCCGCCTTCATGCGGCAGCGGGCGCAGAAACGACTGAAGCGGACCGCCCCGCCGTCCGGTGCGGGCGAGGCCGAAATCATTCCCTTCCCGCATTCCTCCGCCATCTCCATCGATCCCGAGCGCGCCATGGCCCAGCGACAGCTTCTCCACCTTGTCGAGGAGGCGACCAACGCGCTTCCCGATACCTTCCGCCTCGTCTTTGTCGCACGCGTCATCGAGGGCCTCAGCGTCGAGGAGACAGCGGCGGTACTGGACCTGCCGCCTGCGACCGTCAAGACGCGGCTGCATCGCGCCCGCAAGCTGATCCGCACGCGTCTGGAGGAACAGATCGGCCCCGTGCTCGTCGATGCCTTTCCTTTCGCCGGCACGCGCTGCGACCGGCTGACGGAGGCCGTCATCGAAAAACTCGGACTTGAAAAATAACGGGAACCTCCTCGGTGGGCCGGCATCCAATGCCGCGTGAACCGAAACAGGCGCCGGCCATCACCGGCGCCAAGGAGACCCCGATGAAGACCTTCACCCTCGCAGTCGCCGCCGCAAGCCTTGCTCTTGCCTCCACCTTCGCCATGGCGGACGACAAGCCGACCGATCCGCAGATCGCCCATATCGCCTACACCGCCGGCGTCATCGATGTGGAGGCGGCCAAGCTAGCCCTGTCGAAGACGGCGAATGCCGACGTCAAGGCCTTCGCCGAATCCATGCAGAAGGACCACGAGGCCGTCAACGACATGGCGCTGGCGCTCGTCAAGAAGCTGAACGTCACGCCGGAGGACAACGCAACCAGCCAGGCGCTCGCCAAGGCGGCCGAGGACAAGCGCGCCGAGCTCGGCAAGCTCGACGGCGCAGCCTTCGACAAGGCCTATGTCGACAATGAGGTCGCCTATCACCAGCAGGTCAACGGCGCGCTCGAAACGCTGCTCATCCCCTCGGCGCAGAACGCCGAATTGAAGGGCCTGCTGGAAACCGGCCTGAAGCTCTTCCAGGGCCACCAGCAGCATGCCGAGCATGTCGCGGCAGGCCTGAAATGACGGCGGGGTTTCTCAACCGGCGCCAGCTTCTCCTGACGGGGGCCGTGGCGCTGGCGGGCGCCAAACTCGCCCGCGCACACAACGGCACCGTGCATGTGACGATCGAGAACCTCGCCTTCCTGCCGGCAGAGATTACGGTGAAGGCCGGCGAGACCATCGAGTGGACGAACAAGGATCGTTTCGCCCACACAGTCACCGTCAAGGGCGGCTGGGAGGTCGTCATCCCGCCCGGCAAGGTGGCGACGCATGTCGCTACGGCCGATGATACCGTGGATTACTATTGCCGCCTCCACCCCAACATGAAGGGGCGGATCACGGTCGAAGGCTGACGAAAACCGTTGCCGGGCGGAAACGCCCGGCACCCTGCCTCACTCTCGCGCGCCCTCGGCGAGCGCGGACAGGCCGCTCAGGTCGAGGATCAGCAGCTTCTGCCGCCCGCCCTCGACGAGTCCTTGCGATTCCCAGGCGCTGAGGATGCGCGAGACGGTGTGCAGCGTCGTTCCGGTCATCTCGGCGATGTCCTGCCGCGAGATCGGAAAATCGATGCGGATGCCCTCGCCTTCCTTCCGGCCCGCCTGCTTGGAAAGGCGCAGCACGGCATGGGCGACGCGCCGCTCCACCTCCTGCGTCGACATTTCGCGGATGCGGGTATGGGCTTCCTCCAGCCGCTGGCCGATCGTCTGCATGGCGGTGACGGCGAGGCGGGGATTCTGCTCGACGAAATGCGGCCACAAATCCGTCGGCCAGCCGAGGATGACGCTTTCCGTCGCCGCCTTGGCCGTGCCGGGGTAGTCCGTGCGCTGCAGCGCCTTGGCGAAGCCGAACAGGTCGCCCGGATGCACCACGCGCACGATGATCTGCTGGCCGTCCGCCGTCACCTGCGTCACCTTGAGACGGCCGTGCAGCAGCAGGAAGAAGCTCGCCGCCTGCTGGCCCTGCTCGAAGACGGCATCGCCCTGCGCGACGCGCCGTGCGGTCGCATGGTTCAGCAGTCTGTCGAGGTCGTCGTCGCTCATCCGGTCGAACAGGGCGAGCGACCGGACGACGGTCCGGTCAATCTTCAAGATCGTGTTCCTCTCGCGTCGGCGTGAAAGTCACCGGACTCCTATCACGCCTTACGCCCGGTCGAAAGTTCAGACCGGCATTCCACGTGCGCGAAGTGCCGCAAGCAGCGGCGCATACCAGCGCGTATCCTTGACCAGCCGGAAGCCGACATTGTCCGGCGGCACGCCGACCGCACAGCCGCCACCCTTGGGGTTGCGCACGAACGAACTCATCGCCGCCCTATGCTTGCCGCTGGCGACATAAATGCCGCACGACGAGACGTCGTTCAGCACCTCGCCCTTCCTGTCGAGATTGACGCGGCGGTTGCATGTCCCTGTCCATTCCCAGACATTGCCGGCAAAGTCGGCGAAGCCGTATTCGTTCTCTCCGAATCTGCCGAGCGTCTGCGGCACGGGGTCGCGCGAGGCCTTGCGCGCCGCCTCGCGGCGATAGTCGGCGAGCCAGCGGTCGGCAGGGTTGGTGCTGTCGATATCCACGCCGAGGGCGTCATCGGGGAAGCGCGTGCCGGCGGCGAAGGCAAGGTCCCGATCGGTCGGCAGCGTCCAGACCTCGCCCGTGCGGGCGCTCAGCCAGCCGGCATAGGCGATGGCATCGTCGTAGCTGACGCCGGTCACCGGCGTAGTGGTGGCATCCCCGGGCGCAAAGCCCGGCTCGGCCGGCGGGCAGGCGCCGTCGGCGACGCAGCGGCCATAGTCGGCGGCCGTCACCTGGAATTTCATGATGGTCAGCGGTCGGCGCACGGTGACGCTCCGGACCGGTCCGTCCACGGCGAAACCGTTGCGGAAGAACTCACCACTGTCGCGATAGTCGAAGCTGCGCGGCGCGATTTCCACCGTCAGCGGTTCGTCCAGCACGGGGCCGGCGGGCGCAGCACCGACGAGATCGGCCTTGACGGCCACCGTCGTGGCCAAGGCGGCCAGCAGGATGGCGGGCAATGCAAGCGATGTCCAAGGGATCAGGGGTTTCGAAGTCAGCGCAGCCATGATGGCCTCCTCGCGCTTCACCCGGACGGTCGTTCGGCGCCCGGGTGCGGCACCGATTGGGGAAGATGCGCCCGCCGCAGCGGCGGGCGCATCGTTGTCGGATGGGTCAGGCGCCGGTCGGCGGCGTGACCGAGGTCATCAGGTCGTCGTTCCAGTCGCCGGTGACCGCGAAGTGACCGGCCGCGCCCAGTTCGAACGCCTCGATGAGGTTGTGGTTCACATAGGCGTAGATGCCCGGCTGCTGGAAGGTGTAGAAGGCCGCGCCAGCCGTGCCGCCCGGAATGAACCAGGTTTCCTGGTCGACATCCGGCGGGTTGTGGAACTTGCCGGTCTGCCAGACGTAGTCACCATGGCCGCCGATGAGGTGCGGGCGGGTGTCGCGGTTGGCCTGCGAATGCACGACAAGCACCTTGTCGCCCACCTTGGCCTTGAGCGCGTTGTCGCCGGTCAGTGCGCCCACGGCGCCGTTGAAGACGATATGGCTCGGGGTGAGGGTCCGCATGACCGCCAGCGTGTCGGTATACGATTCGCCGACGCTGGCGTACTTCTTGTAGTTCCCGTCCGCATCGCGAGGCACATAGAAGTCCTGCTCGCCGACATAGTAGACGTGGTCATAGGTCAGCTCCTTGCCGTGGCCATCGGTCAGGCCTTCGCGCGGCAGTACCATGATGGCGCCGTTCATGCCCGAAGCAACGTGCCAGGGCACCATTCCGGGAGGTGCGCAGTGGTAGACAAAGACGCCCGCCTTGGTGGCCTTGAAGCGCAGGACCGTGCTTTCGCCCGGGTTGACCACCGTCAGCGCACCGCCGCCAAGCGCGCCGGTGGCCGCATGGAAGTCGATATTGTGCTGCAGCTCGTTGGTCTCGGGGTTGATCAGGGTCAGCTCGACATAGTCGTTCTGGTGCACGACCATCAGCGGGCCGGGAACCGAGCCGTTGAAGGTCATGGCATGAACTTCCGTGCCCTTGTCGTCGAGGATCATCTTCTTTTCCTCGATCTTCAGGGTGAATTCATAGACCTTCGGGCCGCCCTCGGCCTTCTGGGTGTGGGCATGCACGAAGGGCGGCTTGACCAGCTCAACCTTCACGCGCTCCAGCTTGGCGATATCGGCCGCGGTCGCAGCGGCGTTCGTTTCGATCGCGCCGCCTTCGGCGCGGGCCATCGACGCCGCAATGATCGGCGTCAGGACGCCGGCAAAGGCGGCTCCGCCGAGGATCGTACGGCGTGTCATCTGAAACTGCTCGGTCATTGGTAATCTCCTTTTCGAAAGGACGGGGCGATGTGTCCGCCCTGTCCCCTCTGTTTTAGGAGCATTCGCGCAGGCCTCTTTGTGATGGCTCAAATTACCCTTTCCGGTTGCTGCGGCATTTTGGCAGGCGCAATTTGCTCTTTGCCATCTCGCAAAGAAAACGCCCCTCGCCTCCCTTAGAACAAGCTGACGATTGCAAAGGAAAGAGACGACCATGCCCCCAAGTCCCTCCGTCAGCCGCCCCGTTCCGCGTGGCCTTTCCCGCACCGGCCCGGTGCTTTTCTCCTACGGCTTCCGGCCGTTCTTCCTCGGCGGCGCGCTCTGGGCCATCGCCGCCATGACCTTGTGGATCGCGGCGATCAGCGGTCATCTCACGCTTGCGGAAGAGTATGGCGCGGCCAACTGGCACGCCCATGAAATGCTCTTCGGCTTCGCCTCCGCCGTGCTCGCCGGCTTCCTTTTGACGGCGGTACCCAACTGGACGGGACGCCTGCCGGTCTCCGGCTGGCCGCTCGGCGGGCTTTTCGCCCTGTGGTGCGCCGGGCGCATCGCGCTTCTCGCATCCGACATGCTCGGCGTCGCCGTCGCGGCCGCCGTCGACGCGCTCTTCCTACCCGCCCTCCTCGCCATCTGCACACGCGAGGTCGTGGCCGGGCGCAAGTGGAAGGACCTGAAGGTGCTCGGCGGACTGCTGGCCCTTTCGCTCGCCAACGCTCTCTATCATGTGGCGGCGATCGACGGGGAGCATAGCTACATGGCGATCCGGCTCGCCGTCTCCGCGTATGTCGTGCTGGTGATGATCGTCGGCGGGCGCATCCTGCCGAGCTTCACGCGCAACTGGCTCAACAAGGTCGGGCGCACGGACTTCCCGGTCCCCTACAACCGGTTCGACATGACCGCGATCCTCGTCGGCACCGCCGCCCTCGGCGTGTGGGCCGTACGGCCCGATCATCCGGCAACGGCGTTTGTCGGTCTTGCCGCCGCCGCGCTCCATTGCATCCGCCTTCACCGCTGGCGCGGCTGGACGACGGCGCGTGAGCCGATCCTGGTCATCCTCCACATCGCCTATCTCTTCGTGCCGCTGGGCCTCTTCTCCATCGCCCTCAGCGCGCTCGGCTATCTGGAGGAGCGCTCGGTGCTGCACCTGCTCTCCGTCGGCGCCATCGCCTGCATGATGCTGGCGGTGATGACGCGGGCAAGCCTCGGCCATACCGGCCGCGCCCTTATCGCCTCCAAGCTCACCGTCGCCTCCTACGCGGCCCTCATCCTGTGCGCGCTGGTGCGTCCGCTCGCAGAGCTTCTGCCGGACATGGCTCCCGCCTTCTACGCCGCGTCCGGCCTGCTCTGGATCGCCGCCTTCGGCCTCTACGGGCTGGAATACGCACCGATCCTTGCGCGCAAGCGCCGCGCACCGGTCTGAAACGCAATCGGCCCGGAGATTGTCTCCGGGCCGATTTGCTTACGCCAATTCCATCCTGTCAGGCGTCCAGGGCGGCTCATAGGTCAGCTGCACCTCGGCCTTGGTCACTCCCGGCAGGGAGGCCACGCAGACCTCCACCGCCTCCCGAAGGAAGTCGCTCGCCGGACAGAACCGCGTCGTCGTCGTCATGCTGACGCGAACCACGCCGCCCCTCTCCACGGAAATATCATAGACCAGCCCGAGATCGACGATGTTCTTGCCGATCTCGGGGTCGATGATGACGCGCAGCGCGTCCCGGATGTCCGCCTCTTCCATGACCGTCAAGCCTTTGCTTCGCCGATCCGCACGAGGATGCGGTAGGCGGCTCCCGTTTCGTCGAAATTGCCCGCCCACTGGTGGCCGCGCCGCGTCAGTTCGGGGAAGAGGAAGACCGGCTCGCGCGAAAGCACGGCGAAGAGCACCTCACCCGGCTCCATCGCCTCGACCGCCGCAAGGATGCGCACCATCGGCTCCGGCGGATCGAGATCGGAAAGGTCCAGATGGTCGGAGGGATCCGGCCAGGTTTCCGGACGGTCCGCATCGACGGAGATTTCGACGGGCGCGGCCTCCGCCTGCGGCGTGAAGAGCACCTCCCAGTCTCCGCCTCCGATCTCGCGGTCCTCGTGGTCGAAGCCGCGGCCCTGCATCACGCGAAACAGCGGCACGGGGCGAAAGGTGGCCAGCAGCTTCAGCCCCTGCCCCGGCTGCAGCCCCTGCACGGCCTGCATGATCGCCTGGAACGGCTCCCCGCCGCTCTTGAGGATCGGGCGCACATCGAGCACATGCGGCGCGATCCCGGTTGAAGTCTCGGACATCATTTATCTCCTTGGCAAACGGATAGAGGGAGGAAGAGGTGCGGGCGCACCATGCCGGCCGGTGCGCGCAGGGCGGCCGGCACGACGGTGAGGCGGCGCGCCCGGACGAACTCGCGAATGAGGCAGAGCGTCGCAAGAAGCTGCGCCGCGACCGCCGCACGGAAAAGACCCGCCGCACCCATGGCAAGCGCCAGCGCCGCCACCACCACCGCGCCATAATAGACCCGGAACAGGATATGCGCACGGTGCTCGTCGACAAGATCCTGCACCCGCGGCACCGGCGCGCGGCCGAGCAGCGGCCCGTAGGCCTCCAGCCAAGTGAGGAAGGCGACGATCTTGTAGAGCTGGGCGAGGCCCAGCCCGGTGAGCCAGCCGAACACGAAGAGATAGACGACGGCCGGCAGCAGGTCGCCCGCCCGCAACGCCGGCACGTTGAGAAGAAGCAGGGACAGGGCGAAGAGGCCGAGAGCGGCAAGGCTCGCGCGGATGTTCAACTCCGCCTGCTTGCGCTTGCGCGCCCGGTAGATATGTACGACATCTGCGCCGTAGAGGACAACCGCCACCAGCGCCAGCAGCAGCGCGGCGGCAAAGAAAAAGGCCGCACCGAGAATCCCGCTCAGCACCAGCACTGCCGCCGTTGCGACGAGGCCGGTGGCAAGGCTCATCCCCCACCAGGCGGCGCGGCTCGTCGTCCGGTCGATCTCGGGGGCGAGCAGGAACATCGAGAACAGCCGGTAGCTGACCCCCACCGCCGTCGCGCTCAGCCAGCCGCCGAGGCCGAGCGCCGCATGGAGGCCGACGCCCTCGGCGACGAGCCGCGCGAGGGGCAGGCTTTCCACGACGCCGGACAGCACAAATGTGAAGGCGGCGCCGAGAAGAGCAGCGCCGACAAGCGCGGCAAGACCAGTGGCGACGAAGCGGGCGGGAAGCGAGAGAGGCCGCGCGGCATGAAGCGTCGCGGCGAGGATGGCGCCGAACAGGCCGAAGCCCGCAAGCAGCAGCGCGCCGCCAGCGGGCAGGAGAGGAAGCGGCAGGTCGACCGCCCCCGACAGCGAGACGAACCCGCCGACAAGGGTGCCCAGTCCGCCGAGAAGCAGCACGAGGGCCGGCGCGGCGAAACGTCCGCCGACAATCGGCCGGGCGACCAGCACGGGCACGAATTGCAGGAGCGCGCCGGCCATCAGCAGGCTCAGCCAGCCGATGACGACGACATGGACGAGCGCCAGCGTTTCCGGCGCGCTCACATCGGCGAAGGGATAGCCGTAGCCGGCCACCATCAACCCCTGCCCGAGAACGAGCATGAGGCAGGCGGCGGCGAAGTAGGACATGGTCCAGCGGGAAAGTGTTGCGCCCGGCATGTCGGTTCCCTCGCCGCGCTTGTTTCAGTGATCCGAGCCGCAGCAGCAGTCGCAGCCGCCGTCTTCCAGCCGGTCGATCTCGACGCGCCAGACTTCCGGCCCCTGCTCGAGATAATCCCAACCGAACTGGCCGGGGAAATTCGTCTCAAGCTGGTAGTGTAGCGGGCGCGGGTCATGGTCGCTGGTGATCAGCATCGACTGGCCGGGCGTCAGCGCGCCGAGCATGCCGAAGATGCGCGGATGACGCTCGCGCGGGGGAATGACGCGCACGTCGATCAGGGGTTTGTCCAGGGTCTCTGACATATTCTGCTGTTCCGTCCCGGCCGCTCCGATCCCGTTCCGGAGAGGCACGGCCCGACCCGACCGGAACCGCCTGACGCTAACCTCGTGGCCCGCCCGCCACTTTGACCCCGCGCAAACAATTCCGGATTTCACGGCGTTCCACCCCGTTGCTTGGCTTTTCGCAAAGAAGCACCTGCCGCCCGCTCCTAGGCTTTCGCCAATCGAGACACGGAAAGGAACACGCATGCAACAGGCCCTGATCGAAAAATACGGCGAGGCGCGCCTGCCGCGCTACACGAGTTATCCGACAGCGCCCGCCTTCGCGCCCGTCGTCGGCGCCGGCACCTATGGCGACTGGCTCTCCGACATCGCGCCCGGTACGGATGCCTCGCTCTACCTGCACATTCCCTTCTGTCGCTCCATGTGCTGGTACTGCGGCTGCCACACCACCATCACCCAGCGCGACGAGCCGATCCTCGACTATATCGACATGCTGCGAAAGGAGATCGACCTCGTCGCCGAACGCGTCGGGAACCGTCTCAAGGTCCGGCACGTCCATTTCGGCGGCGGCACGCCGACCATCATGCAGCCTGAGGAATTCCGTGACCTGATCGGCCTCTTGGAAACCCGCTTCGGCCTTTCCGCCGGGGCGGAGATCGCCGTCGAGATCGATCCGCGCACGCTGACGGCGGAAATGGCCGACGCGCTCGGCAAGGCCGGCGTCACCCGCGCCAGCCTCGGCGTGCAGAGCTTCGATCCCGTCGTGCAGAAGGCGATCAACCGCATGCAGAGCGAGGCGCAGACCGCCGAGGCGGTGACGCGGCTGCGCGCAGCCGGGGTCGGCGGCATCAATTTCGACCTGATCTACGGCCTGCCGCACCAGACGGTCGCCTCCTGCATCACGACGGCGAAGGCCGCCGTCGCCATGCGGCCGGAGCGCTTCGCCGTCTTCGGCTACGCCCATATCCCCTCCTTCAAGAAGCACCAGCGGCTGATCGACGAGCGCGCCTTGCCGGACGCCCCCGCCCGCGCCGAGCAGGCCGAGGCGATCGCCGAAACGCTTGCCGAGGCCGGCTATGTCCGAATCGGTCTCGACCACTACGCGCTGCCCGGCGACAGCCTCGCCGTCGCGGCCGGGCGCGGCCGGCTGCGCCGCAACTTCCAAGGCTATACGACGGATGCCTGCGAGACGCTGATCGGCTTCGGCGCCTCGGCCATCGGCCGCACACCGGACGGCTATATCCAGAATGAGGTGCCGCCGGGCGTTTACGCCCAGCGCATCGCCTCCGGCCGCCTCGCCACCGTCAAGGGTTACCGGCTGACCGCCGAGGACCGGCTACGCGCGGAGATCATCGAGCGGCTGATGTGCGATTTCTCCGCCGACATCGCGGCCATCGCCGCCCACCACGGCTTCGACGCCGCGCCGCTGCTGCAAGGCAATGCGAAGCTGGCCGCGCTCTTGAGTGACGGCGCCGTCGATATCCAAGGCGGTACGGTCGCCGTGCGGCAGGACCATCGCTTCATCATCCGGGCCGTCGCCGCCGCCTTCGACGCCTATATCGACCAGTCGGCCCGCACCCACAGCAAGGCGGCCTGACCGGGTCTCCATCTCAAAAAAATAGAAGGCCCGGCGTGGTGCGGCACGCCGGGCCTTCCCTCGCAGATCCCGTGCCCTCTATCCCACGAGACCGCGATAGATCGCCGGCAGCGCCGCTGGCAGCCGGGCGATATTGCTGACGATGGCGTAGCCGTTGCGGCCGAACATGGCCGGCACATAGGCCTGCGCCTCCCGGTCGACCGTCACTCCGAACACGCTGAGACCCGTGCGCCGCGCCTCGTTGACGGCCCTGCGGCTGTCCTCCAGCGCGAAGCGCCCCTCGTAGTGGTCCACGTCGTTCGGCTTGCCGTCGGTCAGGATCAGGAGGAGCTTGCGCCGGCTCGGCTGCTCGCGCAGCTTTGCCGCCGCATGGCGGATCGCCGGGCCGATGCGGGTATAGAAGCCCGGCTTCAGCGCTGCGATGCGCGCCTCCACGCCATGGTTCATCGGCTCGCCGAAATCCTTCACCGTCTCCACGCGCACCCAGGAGCGGCGGCGCGAGGTGAAGGTGAGGATCGAGTGGCTGTCGCCGCAGGCGGCAAGGCCATGCGAGAGCACCAGCAGCGCCTCCTTCTCGACGTCGAGCACCCGGCGGTTGTCGAACCAGGCGTCCGTCGACAGCGAGACGTCGACGAGGATCGTCACGGCGAGGTCGTGCGCCTGCGGCCGGCTCATCATGTGGATGCGGTCGCTGCCCGGCCCGCCGGCGGCAAGGTCGCTGCGCGCCCGAACCACCGCGTCGAGGTCGAGTTCCACGCCGTCGAGCTGCGCGCGCAGCATCTCCCGGCGCGGCCGCAGAACCTCGAACTGCCGGCGAACGCGGCGGATGAGGCTCTTCGTGTCCGCGTCGGCCTCGGGCACGGCGGCCGTGTCCGGCGCGGGCGAGGCCAGCACGCGGCAATGGTCCGCAAGATAGGTCGCCGTGCGGTAGTCCCATTCGGGATAGGTGTATTCGCCCGTCAGCGGCGTGCGGTCGAGCGCTTCGGGCGGCAGGTCGAGATCGAAGCGGAAGCGGGCGGCGGGGCGTCCCTTGCGCTCGCCGAGCGTCATGTCGTCCAGCTCCTCGGCGGCCGAGGAATCGTGGTCGTCGCTGTCGTCGCCGGGGCGGTCGACATTGACCATCTCGGCCATCGCCAGGATCTTCTCGAAGCGGTTGAGGATGAAGGGGCTGCGCTCGCCCTTGCGGTCCTCCGCCTTCTCGCGCAGCGCCACATGGCGGCCGGTCTCCGGCGTCTCGGGCGTGCCGCCCGCCGCCGGCTGGTCCTCCTCCTCGCCGCGCCCCTCGCCCTCCTCGCGCAAGATCGCGTCCGGCCAGAGCGGCACGGGCAGCATGGGCAGGTAGCCCGCCGGCGCGCGATGCGGGAAGATCACCGGCAGCGTTTCGTCGGCAAGGCCCGCGCCCTTGCGCAGGAGGCGTACGATGCGGTTCTCGACATGGCGCTCGATGGAGGGAAGCGGCCGGTGCTGGCGCGCCTCCAGGAACGCGGCCGAAAGCCGGCCATATCGCCGGGCAAGGCCGGGAAAGGCCGCAAGCACGGCCTTCACCGTCTCCTCGGCCCGGCCGAGCACGGCAAGGTCGCGCTGGAGCGGATCGCTCTCGGCGATGGGATCGAGCGGCATCAGCGCCATGGCGGCGGCAAGCCAGACATAAAGGTCCCGGTTGAGACCGCGATCGGGGAAGAGATCGATCGCGCCGGGCAGCATCACCGTGCCGTGGTCGCGGCCGGGCTGCACCAGCTTCTCCTCGCCGAGGCCGAGGCGCTGGCGGAGCCGCAGGCGGTGCATCGAGGTGCGCCCGCGCGCCGGCGCGATCTGCACCGCCGCCTCGCCGCCGAAGCCGCGGAAGCAGACGGCGAGCACCGGGCGGACATCCTCCAGCCGCACGGCGTGGTCCGGATGGCGCGGCCAGCTTCCGGTATTGCCGACCAGCCGGTGCCAGGCCCGGCCGACGGTCTCCTCAAGCTCCAGGAAATCCAGCATGGCGGGACCTCACCGGATCATCGCGTCGGCGATTTCCAGAAGCGCGGCGCGCACGTCCGGCTCGTCCGTCAGAGGCTCGATCATCGCGGCCCGCACGGCCGCGCGCGTCTCCATGCCGCTGTCGATGAGGCAGGCGCAATAGACGAGGAGACGCGTCGAGACGCCTTCCTCGAGGTCATGGCCCTTCAGTGCGCGCAGCTTGTGCGCCAGCGCGACCAGCGGGGCGACGCGCGCCTCGTCCAGCCCGCTCTCGCCGGCAACGACGGCGATCTCCTCGGCCTTCGGCAGGAAGTCGAACTCGATGGCGACGAAGCGCTGGCGGGTGGAGGGCTTCAGAGCCTTCAGCAGGTTCTGGTAGCCGGGATTGTAGGAGACGACGAGCATGAAGCCGGGCGGGGCCTCCAGCACCTCGCCGGTGCGCTCCAGCGGCAGGATGCGGCGGTCGTCCGTCAGCGGATGCAGCACCACCGCGACGTCCTTGCGGGCCTCGACGATCTCATCGAGATAGCACACGCCCCCGTTGCGCACGGCGCGCGTCAGCGGCCCGTCGACCCAGACCGTGTCGCCGCCCTTGAGCAGGTAGCGGCCGGTGAGATCGGCGGACGACAGGTCGTCATGGCACGAGACGGTCGACAGCGGCAGCGAGAGCTTTGCGGCCATGTGGCTGACGAAGCGGGTCTTGCCGCAGCCGGTCGGGCCTTTCAGCAAAAGGGGGAGCTGGCGCGTCCAGGCCTTCTCGAACAGGTCGCATTCGTTGCCGGAAGGGCTGTAGGCGGGGATGTCGGCGCGCGTGGCCTTGAGCATCACGTTCATGTCGAACTCCAAAGTCTATAGAGGGGGGGAAGTGCCGGCCCCGCGGGATGACGGGGCCGGCCAGCGCTCACTCGGCCGGCTGGACCAGCCGGGTGAGGCTGTCGGCACGCTCGCGGCCGGGCACCAGCACGGCCCAGATGAACATCAGCGCCGAGATGAGGACGACGACGCCCGAGCCGAGGCGGACCCAGTAGAACAGCGCAAGCTGGTCCTGCACGTCCATGAAGCCCTCGCCGAGCACGCGCTGGAGATGGATCTGCACGACGCCCGCGAAGGTCAGCGCGAAAGTCATCACCGACATGGCCGTGCACATCAGCCAGAAGGAGGCGATCGAGAGCCACTGGTTGAAGGGCTGGCGGCCGCGGATCTCCGGAATGGCATAGGCCATCATGGCGAGGTTCAGCATCACATAGGCGCCGAAGAAGGCGAGGTGCCCGTGCGCGGCGGTGACCTGCGTGCCGTGGCTGTAGTAGTTCACCGACGACAGCGTATGCAGGAAGCCCCAGACGCCCGCGCCGAAGAAGGCCATGACCGAGCAGCCGATCGACCACAGCAGCGCGGCCTTGTTCGGATGGTTGCGGCCGGCCTTCCAGGTCATCACGAAGGTGAAGATGACCATGGTGAAGAAGGGTGCGACTTCCAGCGTCGAGAAGAGCGAGCCGATCCACTGCCAGTAGCCCGGCGCGCCGATCCAGTAATAGTGGTGGCCCGTGCCGAGGATGCCCGAGAAGAGCGCAAGGCCGACGATGACATAGAGCCACTTCTCCACGACCTCGCGGTCGATGCCGTTGAGCTTGATCATCAGGAAGGCGAGCACGGAGGCCATGATCAGCTCCCAGACGCCCTCGACCCACAGATGGATGACGTACCACCAGTACATCTTGTCGAGCGCCAGATTCGCCGGGTTGTAGAAGGCGAAGAGGAAGAAGAGCGCAAGGCCCCACAGGCCGAAGAGCAGGATATTGACCACGGTGGTCTTACGGCCCTTCAGTGCCGTCATGGTGATGTTGAACAGGAACATCAGCACGACCACGACGATGCCGACCTTGGCGATGAAGGTCTGCTCGAGGAACTCGCGGCCCTCATGGATGCGGAACATGTAGCCGACGACCGTCAGGCCCGCGGCCACGAAGAACATCCAGAACTGCGCGACGGCGAGCTTGGGGCTGTAGAGCTCCGTCTCGGTCTCTTCCGGGATGAGGTAGTAGGCCGAGCCCATGAAGCCCATGAGCAGCCAGACGACGAGCGCGTTGGTGTGGATCATGCGCACGATGTTGAAGGGCAGCAGCTCGGACAGCGTGTTCGGCAGCACGTAGATCGTGCCGGCGAGGACGCCGAAGGCCACCTGGGCGAGGAACAGGCCGAGCGCGCCGTAGAAGTACAGCATCGCGACCTTTTGCGTTTGATATTTCATGTCTTGTCTCCTGAGCGCGATCGGTCAACCGGCGTCGTTCGGCGGCCAGTTCTGGGTCTTGATCCGGCTCGTCCATTCGAGGAAGTCGGCGAGGTCGTTGACCTCCTGTTCGGTGAGGTTGAACTGCGGCATCTGCCGCCGGCCCTCCGCCCCGCTCGGCTGGGCGGCCATCCAGGCCTTCAGCGCCTCGCGCGCGCCCTCGGGGTCTTCCACGCCGCCGTAGCGCTTCCACACATTGCCGAGTTCGGGCGCGAAATAGGCGCCTTCCCCGAGCAGCGTATGGCAGTTGATGCAGGCGTTCTTTTCCCAGACGTGCTTGCCGCGCGCGACGCTGTCGGTCAGCGTCGTCTCGTCGGTGGAGGTCGTGCGCATGTAGTAATGCGAGTGGGCCGTCAGCCCCACGAAGATCGTGAAGAAGAAGATGGACCCGCCATAGAAGACGTTACGGGCCCCGGTCTTGGTTAGGCGCTCTGCCATCCCCTGGTCCTTTCCTTGGCCAGAAGCCGCTTGGCCCCCGGTGTCAAACCCCGCGAAACGAATGCCGGCGATCCCCTCGCCGACGGTGCGGGACGCTTTCGTTCTAGCGAAGGGAGAAAAGGCTTCTTTGCGCGCAGGCAAAGAGCGGCGCGGTTCGTCAGCTAAGGAGCGTGACGGCGACGGCACGCACGAGCGCGAGCGAAAGCAGGATCGCCGGCCAGGCGAGAAGCGCGGAACGCAGCGCGCCGCGGGTGGCGCGCAGTTCCATGAAGTCGAGCACGACGAAGCGGCCCTTGGCATAGGCCATGACAAGCACGGCGGCTATCGGCACCAGCAGTCCGCCCGAAAGGCCGCCGACGAAGGCGCCGCCGGCGGCGAGCGTCAGCAGCATGGCGAGCGTTGCGACGAACTGTTCTCGGGCCTGCCGGGTCATCGGAAAATCCTCACGTGAGATAGACGATGGGGAACATGACGAGCCAGACGAGGTCGATCGCGTGCCAGAGCGTCGCGATCATCACGACATTGGCCTGCGAGGGCCGCCGGGCGACGAGGAGCAGGATTGCCGCGCCGAAGACGACGTGCAGGAGATGGAAGCCCGTGACGAGGAAATAGAGTTCGGCAAGCGCGCCGAGGCCGCCGATGCCCGCGCGGGCCTCAAGCGTGTATTCGAAGATTTTCACGGCGACGAAGACAAGGCCGAGCAGCGCCGCCAGCACGAGGGGCCGGCGAACGGGCCGGCCTTCCGCGCCGAGCCGTACCGCGAGCGCGGCCTGCCAGCCGCTCAAGACGAGGATGATGGTATTGGCCGCCGCAAGGCCCGGATGGAGATGCGCGCGAAACAGCGCCGCGCCCTCCATGTCCATCATGGTCAAGACCATGAAGGCGACGAGCAACGCACCGAAGACGGCAAGCTCGCTCCACACCAGAATCCACAGGAGCAGGGAATCCGCTTCCTTGCCCTGTGCCGTTGCCATGCTGAAGTCGTCTGTGGTCGCCATGCCCGTTTCTATCCGGCGGGACGAAGGCCTTCTTTGCGCGGGCACAAAGAGGAGCGCGACCGAAGGCGGCATATGGTGACGGCAAAGGAAAGGATATTTCTCATGACCGACGCACAGTTCGGCCTCATGGTCGCCGCCCCCGTCATCGCGGGCTTCGCCCTCCTGCTCTATCGCATGGGCGTTCTCCAGGGCGCCGGGACGCTTTCGGCCGTAGGCGCCTCCGTCGTCATCGCAGCCGTGCTGTTCTTCGGCCAGTAGCGGGGGGCCAGTAGCGGGGCGACGGGATCCTCCCGGGGGGGATTACCCCGCCGGGAAGATATGCTTCAGCTTTTCCGCCGGCGGCGGAGCGTAGCCGCCAAGGCGGGAGGTGCGCATCCCGAGGCCGGCCATGGCTTCGGCGAGCTTGACCGCGCAGGTGACGCCGTCGAGCACGGGCAGGCCGTGCTCGGCCGCAAGGTCGGCGGCAAGGCCGGCCATGCCGGCGCAGCCGAGCACGATGGCCTCCGCATTGTCCTCCACGACGGCGAGGCCGATCTCGGCGCTGATCTTCTGCCTGGCGTTCGAGCCGGGCTGCTCCAGTTCCAGCACGGCGACCTCCGACGAGCGCACCCGGGCGCAGCGGGCGATGAGGCCGTAGCGCGCGAGATTGTGTTCCAGCGCCGGCACGGAGCGGGCGAGCGTCGTCACGACGGAGAACTTGTTCGAGATCATCGAGGCGAAGTGATAGGCCGCCTCGCCGATGCCGATGACCGGCTTGTCGGTGAGGCAGCGGGCGGCGTCGAGACCTGTGTCGTCGAAGCAGGCGATGACCACGGCGTCGCAATCCGGACTGCGGTGGATCGTCTCCAGCAGGCCGGCGAGGCTCATCGCCTCGTCGAAATAGCCCTCGATGGAACGGGGGCCGTGCACCGGATTGACGGCGGTGACCTCCGTTCCGGGAGAGGCGGCGGCGCGCGCCGCCTTCCCGATATGGTCCGTCATCGATGCAGTCGTGTTGGGGTTGATGACGAGGATTTTCATGTCAGAGTTCGCCTCCGAGGTAGGCAGCCTTGATGCGGTCGTCGTTCATCAGGTCCCTGGAATTGCCTGAAAGTGCGATCGACCCGGTGGAAAGCGCATAGGCGCGGTTGGAGATGGAGAGCGCCATGCGGCTGTTCTGCTCGACGAGGAGGATGGAGACCTTCTCGTCGCGGCTGATGGCCACGATGGCGCGGGCGATGTCCTGCACCAGCTTCGGCGCGATGCCGAGCGAGGGCTCATCCAGCAGCAGCAGCTTCGGACGGGCCATCAGCGCGCGGCCGATCACCATCATCTGCTGCTCGCCGCCGGACATGGTGTTGGCCTGCTGGTGATAGCGCTCGCGAAGACGCGGGAAGCGTGTCAGCACGTTTTCCAGCGTCTGCTCGATTTCCGCCTTGTCGGTGCGGGTGAAGGCGCCCATCAGCAGGTTGTCCTTCACCGACATCAGCGGGAAGGCGCGGCGTCCCTCCGGCACCATGGAGATGCCCCTGCGCACGATCTCGGCGGCGGGCGTGCCGTCGAGCCGCTGGCCCTGATAGGTGATCTGGCCGGACTTCACGGGCCTCAGACCCGTGATCGCCCTCAGGATCGAGGACTTGCCCGCCCCGTTCGCGCCGATCAGCGCGACGGTTTCGCCTTCGTCCACATCGATCGACACGCCCTTCAGCGCATAGATGTGGTCGTAATAGAGTTCGACATTTTCAACGCTCAATATCTTGGTCATGGCTTACATCCCGATCGCCGCATCTTCGGAGCCGAGATAGGCTTCGATCACCTTCTCGTTCTCGCGGATTTCCTGGGGTGTGCCCTCGGCCAGCTTCTGGCCGAAGTTGATGCACACGATCCGGTCACTGATCTTCATCACGGCGGGCATGTCGTGCTCGACGAGCAGGACCGTGACACCACGCTCGTCGCGAAGCCGGCGGACGAGGCCCACCATCTTCATCGTCTCGTCGTGGTTCATGCCGGCGAAGGGTTCGTCCAGCAGGATGACCTTCGGATCGGTGGCAAGGCCGATGGCCATGCCGAGCGCGCGCAGGTGCCCCTGCGGCAGGTTGGAGGCGAGCTCGTTGCGGATGGCCTGGAGGCCGAGGAAATCCACGATGTTATCGGCCGAGGCCGCGAAGGCCGCCTCGTCCTCTCTCGCCTGCTTGGTGCCGAGGAAGAACCCGAAGAGGTTCGCCTTGGAGCGCAGGTGATGGGAGACGATGATGTTCTCGCGCACCGTCATGGAGCGGAAGATCGTCGTTTCCTGGAAGGTGCGCACGACCCCCATCTGCGCGACCTTGTGGGGCGCCAGGCTGGAGATGCGCTCTCCGTTGAAGAGCACTTCCCCGCTCGTCGCCGGGACGAAGGAGGAGATCAGCTTGAAGAGCGTCGACTTGCCGGCGCCGTTCGGGCCGATGACCGAGAGGATCTCGCCGGCCTTCACGTCGAAGGACACGTCGTTCACCGCGGTCAGGCCGCCATAGCGCTTGGTGATGTTCTTGATCTGCAGGATGGGGGTCATTTGCCGCCCTCCTTCTTGTCGAGAAGGCTGAGGACACCGTTCGGCAGGATCAGCATGAGCGCGATCATGACGCCGGAATAGATGAGAAGCTGATATTCCCGGGCGATGGAGAGCAGGTCCCAGCCGAAGTAGAGCAGGAACGTGCCGAGCATCGGGCCGAAGACATAGCCGAGGCCGCCGAGGAAGCAGTAGAGCATGAAGTTCACGCTGTCGGCGACCACGAAGGAGGACGGGTAGATCGACTGGGCGATGGAGGCGAACATGGCGCCCGCGATACCGCCGAAGAAGGAGGAGATCGCATAGGCGAGCACCCGCAGGTATGCCGTGTTCACGCCGATGGAGGCCGACAGTTCCTCGTTCTGCTGCAGGCTGCGGCACAGGTGCCCGAGCCGCGAGTTCACGATGCGCCACAGCACCAGATAGGTGACGATCATCAGCGCTGCGGCCATCATGTAGAAGCCGACGCGCGGATTGGCGAGCGAGCCGAAGGCGGGAATGATCGTCAGGCCGAAGACCGACAATTCACCCGGCAGAGGGATGGAGGTGATGCCCTTCGCCCCGTTGGTGATGGGCAGGGCGAGCGCCGAGAGACGCGCGACCTCCGTCAGCACCAGCGTGACCATGGCGAAGTAGACGCCGCGCAGGCGCAGGATCGGCAGGCCGATCGCAACCGAGACGACGGCGCAGAAGAGGCCGGCCAACGGCAGCGTCAGCCAGAAGGAAACGCCGTATTGCGTGACCAGGATGGCCGAGACATAGCCGCCGACCAGGGCATAGGCGCCCTGCCCGATATTGATGCGGCCGATATAGAAGGTGAGCCAGACGCCGGCGGCGCCGACGGCAAGCAGGGCGACCGAGGTCAACGTGTAGTAGAAGTCGACGCGGCCGGTGGCGCCGATGAACAGCGGCACGAGCACGAAGACGGCGAGAAGGAGGGCTGCGAAGCCGAGAAGCGTTTTCGAATTCATGGTCTCAACCCCACGGCTTGCCCATCAGCCCCTGCGGGCGGATGGCCAGGAAAACCATCAACGAGGCGAAGATGGCGAGATAGGTGATGTCGCCATAGGCCGAGAGCACGGTGAGGCCGACGCTCTCCATCATGCCGAGGATGAACCCGCCGGCGATCGCGCCCGAAATGACGCCCGCGCCGCCGATCATGATCATCAGGAAGGCCTTGACCGAGGTCGGCCCGCCCATGCCGAGATTGACGCCGGTGATGGTGACGAGAAGGCCGCCGACGAGGCCGGCCAGCATGGCGCCGAGCGCAAAGCCGATCATCGAGTAGCGGGAGACGTTCACGCCCATGAGCTGGGCCGCCATCTTGTCCTGGGCCAGCGCGCGCATGGCGCGGCCGGTGCGGGAATAGTTCATGAAGCCGATGAAGACCACGATCAGCAGGATGGCGAGGACGCCGATCAGGATGCGGTCATAGGGCATGATGATGCGCATGTCCCAGTTGAACACGCCGTTCACGATCTTCGGCACGCCGCGCTGCTTCTCGCCGAAGAGGAGCAGGATGATGGCATCGAGGAAGAAGGCGACACCAGCGGCAAGCAGCATGGTCGATTCATCGCGCTTGGAGCGGCGCACGACCGGTGCGAAGAGGAATTTCTCGATCAGCGCGCCCATGACCGCAAGGACCACCGCCGAGGCGAAGAGACCGACGACGAAGGGCAGGCCGAGCTGAACGACGACCGTGTAGGTGACGAAGCCGCCGAAGACGTACATCTGCCCGTGGGCGAAGTTCAGCACGTTCATCAGCGAGAAGATCAAGGTCAGACCGAGGGCGATCAACGCATATTGCGCCCCGAGGTAGAGACCGTTGGCGATTATCTGTTCCATCGTGAGCCTCCAATGGAAAGAGTGTTCAGGCAAAGGAAGACCCGGCCGGGCGACAAGCGCCGCCCGGATCCCCTTATCGTGTCAGTGCCTTTGGCTCCGATCAGTCGACCTGGCCGACGAACAGCGTCTCGAACTTGCCGCTCTTGTATTCGTTGACGACGAGCGGGACAGAGACCTGACGCTTCTGGCCGAAGGAGGTCATGCCGACATATTTCAGCTTGGCGTCGCCCTTCATGAAGGGGTTCGGGGCCTCAAACGTGTCCATGGTCTTCTTGTACTCGTCGACATTGTCGATGGCTGCCGGGTTCGCCTTCAGCGTCTCGATGATGTATTCGAGAGCGTAGACCTTGGTGTTGGACTCGTCGTTGTATTCGCCGAACATCTTGGTGTAGCGGTCGACGAACTCCTTCATCGTGTCGCTGGCCAGCTCCGGCGTGGAAGCGCCGCCGACCGAGATGAAGCCTTCGGCAAGGTCGCCTGCGCCTTCCTGCAGCACGGCCGCGTCCTGCGCCGTTTCCGTGGAGATGAGGCCGGTATAGCCGAGCTCGCGCGCCGAGCGGATGAGCTGCGGGGCATTGGCCGGCGAGACGCCCGAAAGGACGAGCAGGTCGGGCGCGGCCTGGATAACCGGCAGAAGCACCGGCGTGAAGTCGGTCGTATCCACCTGGTAGGTCACGTTGCCGGAGACGACTTCCAGGCCGAGCGCCTGTGCGGCCGCGACGCCGGACTCGCGCTGGCTCAGCGGGTCGGATTCGTTGGCGGCGACGAAGGCCACCTTCTTCACGCCCTTGTTCTCCATGAGGTACTTATAGATGGCCGGACCCGACTGATAGTTGGCCACCATGCCGAGGATCGCGTTGGATGCCGGCGGAGAGAAGAGCGCCTTGGGGAAGGAATAGGGGAAATACATGATGCCGCTCTGCTCGGCGACCGGGCGGACGGCCGCCGCGCCGTCATCGACGTTCGGGCCGACGACATAGTGGATGCCGTCCTGCGCCATCTTCTCCATGCCGGCGATGGCGCGCTTGGGGTCCTTCTGGTCGTCGAAGGCGACGATCTCGATATCGTAGGTCTTGTCGCCGATCTTCACGCCGCCGAGTTCGTTGAGCCAGGCGGCGCGGGCCTCCATCGAGCGCTGGTTGGAAATGCCCCAGGCCGCGGCGGGGCCGGAGGTGACGCCGACAAAGCCGACCTTCAGCTTGGCGTTCTCGGCATATGCCATCAGGGGCATCGCCAAGACGGTCGCCGCGGCAAGGGCGGAAAACTTAAGGAATGTGCGCTTGTGCATTGTGTTCTTCCTCTGGGCCATTGATCTGTTTTCTATTTGGCAGACGGACCGCGTAGGCGGCCCCGTTCAACCTTGGCCAGAGCATTGAGCGCATTGTTAACAATTTTGTCAAGCGCTCGTAAACAAGATTTCAGAAGCATGTCGACGAAATAGACGCTTGTTGGTCAACCAAATCGGACCTATTACATAGGCTCGCAGCATGAGCGCGCATATCGAGGTGAAGGACGTGGCAGAGGTCGGCAGGGGCAATCCCGTGGAAGCGGAGGAGATCGACGAGAGCGAGATCGTCGAGCGCATCTTCGAAGCGGTGATGGAGCAGCGGCTGCCCCCCGGCACCAAGCTTTCCGAATCGGCCCTTTGCGACGCCTTCGGCGTCGGCCGCATGCGCATCCGCCGGACCCTGCTGCTGCTCGCGAGCCGCGAGGTGGTCGAGCTTCATGCCAATCGCGGCGCCTTCATCGCCTCCCCCACCGCCGAGCAGGCGCGGGAAGTCTTCGAGGCGCGGCTGACGCTGGAGCCGAACATCGCGCGCCTTGCCGTGCAGCGCGCCAGCGACGACGACATCGCCATGCTGGTCCGTCATCTGGAAATGGAGCACGCCGCCCATGACGAGCGGCATCGCCACGATGCGATCCGCCTCTCCGGCCAGTTCCACACCATGCTCGCACAGGTCGCCGGCAACGCCATCCTCCTGCGCACCATGAAGGAACTCGTCGCGCGCACCTCGCTGATCATCGGCATCTTCGGCGCTCCGGGTGTGCACAACTGTCGGGACGACGAGCACACCTCGATCGTCGAGGCTTTCCACGCGCGGGATGCGGAACGGGCCGCACGCATGATGACGATCCACCTCAAGCACATCGAGCGCCACCTTCAGATCGGCGCGCGCACCGGCGACGCCGTCGATCTGGTCAAGCTTTTCGGCAGGTAGACGCCGCGCGGCGCGGCCCGGACAAGCAAAACCCCAGCCCGGGATTTCCGGAGCTGGGGTTGAAACATGCCGGGACTATCCGTCTTCAGAAGTCCCAATCGTCGTCTTCGGTGGCGACGGCTTTGCCGATGACGTATGAGGATCCGGAGCCGGAGAAGAAGTCGTGGTTCTCGTCGGCGTTGGGCGAGAGGGCCGACAGGATGGCGGGGTTGACCTTGCAGGCCTCGGGCGGGAACAGCGCCTCGTAGCCGAGGTTCATCAGCGCCTTATTGGCGTTGTAATGCAGGAACTTCTTGACGTCCTCGGTGAGGCCGACGGCGTCGTACAGGTCCTCGGTGTACTTCGCCTCGTTGTCGTAGAGTTCCAGCAAGAGATCGAAGGCGAAGTCCTTGATCTCCTGGCGGCGCTCTTCCGACAGGCGCTCCAGGCCCCGCTGGAACTTGTAGCCGATATAGTAGCCGTGCACCGCCTCGTCGCGGATGATCAGGCGGATGAGGTCGGCCGTGTTCGTCAGCTTCGCCCGGCTCGACCAGTACATCGGAAGATAGAAGCCGGAATAGAACAGGAAGCTTTCCAGGAAGACCGAGGCCACCTTCTTCTTCAAGGGGTCGCCCGAGGCGTACTGCTCCATGATCAGCGTCGACTTCCTCTGCAGGAACTCGTTCTCCTCAGACCAGCGATAGGCGTCGTCCACGTCCGGCGTCAGGCACAGCGTCGAGAAGATCGACGAATAGGACCGCGCATGCACCGCCTCCATGAAGGAGACGTTCGACAGAACCGCCTCCTCGTGCGGCGTCACGCTGTCCTCCATCAGCTTCACCGAGCCGACGCCGTTCTGGATCGTGTCGAGCAGCGTCAGGCCGGTGAACACCCGGATCGTCAGCTGCTGCTCCTGCGGCTTCAGCGTCGCCCAGGACGGGATGTCGTTCGACAGCGGCACCTTCTCCGGCAGCCAGAAGTTCCCCGTCAGGCGGTTCCACACTTCGAGGTCCTTGTCGTCCTCGATGCGGTTCCAGTTGATCGCGCGGATCGCGCTCGCGGCCTTGGCCGCCTTCGTCTTCACGTGGCTGTTCATGTTCGTCACCAGAAGGTCAGGTCAAAGCGCGCAGGAGACACAGCCCTGCACTTCCGTGCCGGACAGCGCCATCTGGCGAAGGCGGATGTAGTAGATCGTCTTGATGCCCTTCTTCCAGGCATAGATCTGCGCCCGGTTGATGTCGCGCGTCGTCGCCGTGTCGCGGAAGAACAGCGTCAGCGAAAGACCCTGGTCGACATGCTGCGTGGCCGCCGCATAGGTGTCGATGATCTTCTCCGGGCCGATCTCGTAGGCGTCCTGGTAGTAATCCAGGTTGTCGTTCGTCATGAAGGCGGCCGGATAGTAGACGCGGCCGATCTTGCCTTCCTTGCGGATCTCGATCTTCGAGACGATCGGATGGATCGAGGAGGTCGAGTGGTTGATGTAGGAGATCGAGCCCGTCGGCGGAACCGCCTGGAGGTTCTGGTTGTAGAGACCGCCCTTCATCACCTCGGCCTTCAGCGCCAGCCAGTCCTCCTGCGTCGGAATATGGATGCCGGCCTCCTCGAAGAGACCCTTCACCTTCTCCGTCGCCGGCAGCCATTCGGCCTCGGTGTACTTGTCGAAATATTCGCCCGAGGCATACTTCGAGTTCTCGAAGCCCTTGAAGGTCTCGCCCTTCTCCACCGCGATCCGGTTCGACGCGCGGATGGCGTGGTAGGTCACCGTGTAGAAGTAGATATTGGTGAAGTCGACGCCTTCTTCGGACCCATAGAAGATCCGCTCGCGGGCGAGATAGCCGTGCAGGTTCATCTGGCCGAGGCCGATGGCGTGGCTGTCGTCGTTGCCCTTCTCGATCGACGGCACCGAGGAGATGTGGCTCATCTCGGAGACCGCCGTCAGCGCGCGGATGGAGGTCGCGATCGTCTGGCCGAAGTCGGGGCTGTCCATGGCGGCCGCGATGTTCAGCGAGCCGAGATTGCACGAGATGTCCTTGCCCATCTTCGAATAGGACAGGTCCTCGTTGAACTCGCTCGCCTCGCTGACCTGCAGGATCTCCGAGCACAGGTTGCTCATGGTGATGCGCCCGGCAATCGGGTTCGCCCGGTTCACCGTGTCCTCGAACATGATGTAGGGATAGCCCGACTCGAACTGGATCTCGGCGATCACCTGGAAGAAGTCGCGCGCCTTGATCTTCTTCTTCTTGATCCGGCCGTCCTCGACCATCTCGCGGTACTTCTCCGTCACCGAGATCTCGGTGAACGGCACGCCGTAGACCCGCTCCACGTCATGCGGCGAGAACAGGTACATGTCCTCGTTGTTCTTCGCCAGCTCGAAGGTGATGTCGGGGATGACGACGCCGAGCGACAGCGTCTTGATGCGGATCTTCTCGTCGGCGTTCTCGCGCTTGGTGTCGAGGAAGCGCATGATGTCGGGGTGGTGCGCGTTGAGATAGACCGCGCCCGCGCCCTGGCGCGCGCCGAGCTGGTTGGCGTAGGAGAACGAATCCTCCAAAAGCTTCATGACGGGAATGACGCCCGACGACTGGTTCTCGATCTGCTTGATCGGCGCGCCCATCTCGCGCAGGTTCGTCAGCGACAGCGCAACGCCCCCGCCGCGCTTGGAAAGCTGCAGCGCCGAGTTGATCGACCGGCCGATGCTCTCCATGTTGTCCTCGACCCGCAGCAGGAAGCACGAGACCAGCTCGCCGCGCTGCTTCTTGCCCGCATTGAGGAAGGTCGGCGTCGCCGGCTGGAAGCGGCCCGAGATGATCTCGTCCATCAGCTCGCGCGCAAGCTGCTCGTTGCCGCGCGCAAGCGTCAGCGCCACCATGCACACCCGGTCCTCGTAGCGCTCCAGGTAGCGCTTCCCGTCGAAGGTCTTCAGCGTATAGGACGTGTAGTACTTGAACGCGCCGAGGAACGTCGGGAAGCGGAACTTCCTGTCATAGGCGGCGTCGAACAGGTCGCGCACGAAGTTGAACGCGTACTGGTCCAGAACCTCCTGCTCGTAGTAGCCCTCCGTCACAAGGTAATCCAGCTTCTCCCGCAGATTATGGAAGAAAACCGTGTTCTGGTTGACGTGCTGCAGGAAATACTGCTTGGCCGCCTGACGGTCCTTGTCCAGCTGGATCCGCCCCTCCTCGTCGTAGAGGTTCAGCATCGCGTTCAGCGCATGATAATCCACCCCCGTGATCTCAGGGGACTTCAAGGCCTTCTCACCTGCATCGCGGTGCGTCATCGTGTTCAGCGTGTCCAAAATCGTTCCAGTCCCTGTCTGACATTGGCGACGTCCTCATCCGTGCCGAGCAACTCGAAACGATAGAGGAACGGCACGGCGCACTTGGCGGCGATGATATTGCCCGCCGTCGCGTATCCCGTGCCGAAATTCGTATTGCCCGCCGCGATCACGCCGCGGATCAGGCTTCTGTTGTGCGGATTGTTGAGGAAGCGGATGACCGGCTTCGGCACCGCCCCCTTCTCACCGCCGCCACCGTAGGTCGGCAGCACCAGCACGAAGGGCGCATCGACCTCCGGCGGCTCCTCGCTCGCATCGACCGGCAGCCGCACCGCCGCCAGCCCGAGCTTCTGGACGAAGCGGTGGGTGTTTTCCGACCGGCTGGAAAAATAGACGAGGCCGCCCATATCCCGCCGCCCCCGAAATCAGGCCAGCGCGCTGATCATGTCCGGGCGGAAGCCGGCCCAGTGCTGCTCGCCGGCGATCACCACCGGAACCTGGCGGTAGCCCAGGCCCTGCACCAGCGCGAATGCATCCGCGTCCTGCGAGATGTCGACGACGCTGTAGTCGATACCCTGGCGATCGAGCGCGCGCGTCGTCGCTGTGCACTGGACGCAGGCAGGCTTCGAATAGACGGTGATGGACATGGCTTTCCTCGTGTTTCTCTCGATGTCATTCACACCGACCCATCCGCCGAGGGGCCAATGTGGGGCGGACAAGCGCGCCCCGCCACCCGTGAGGGACCGAACGCAGGGCGCCGCTGCAGTTGCGGGGGTGGCTCCGGCTCTGCGCAGGCACTGTGGCCGCTGCATGCCGGGTTCCCGTTCCGGCTGGCCACCCTTACGAATCGGCGCGCCTGAACACTATATATAGTATCCTAGGTAAAAATTACGTCAATGACTGGGATGAAATCCGACGAATGAAATGAAAATTGTCTGCAAGTGCTGTGGATAGCGGGGAGACGGCGCGATATCCACAACAAGCATGCCAGGGTGCGCGCATTCCCCCTTTTCCCTTCCCTCGGAATCGGGCATGGGCATCCCCAAACGATTGTGGCCCGATCCTTGGGACCGGGCCACGAACACGGTGACGGGACAGCGCGGCTCCGCGCGTCAGGCCCGGCTGATCTCGTCCAGATACCAGTTGATATAGCGCAGCTCGTTCTGCTCCATCGGCGCGATCGGCCCCGGCACGAAATAATGCGACTGCACGCCCCGCGCCGTATGCTCGATGATCGCCTTGTCCTCCGCCGTGGTGACCGTCCACAGCCAGGTGAGCTTTGTCAGGTCGTAGTCCCTGCCCTCTTCCGCCTTGCCGTCCACGAGCCAGATCAGCTCCATCTCGCAGCTATCCGCCGTCTTCGGGATGAAGCGGTAGATCATGCCGTGATCGGGATAGCAGACGAGGAAGGTCGTGCCGCCGAGATGGATGGAGGTCACGCCGCCGTCGAAATCGGTGAAACGGCCCATCAGCGGAGCGACGGCCTTGCCGTCCTCGCTGCCGCTCTGCACCCCGTCGTAGAGCGCGTAGCGGAAGGCATGGATCGCCTCGCGGCCCTCGCGCGAGGTCTGCCAATGGTTGCCGGAGCCGACCTCGATGCCGAGCGCGCAGGTGCGCGCCTCCATCGCCTCGTTCAGCGCCTCGATCATGTGAAGGGGCTGCTCCAGCGCGTGGGTTTGCGAATATTCGGGATGCGCCGGCCCGCAATGATAGCATTCCACATAGTTCTCCACGGCCAGCTTCCAGTTGGCCGAAACCGGATAGGTCTCCCGGTGGGCGATCCTTGCGCTCGCCCAGCCGTACTGGCCGCAGGTTGCGTGCAGGAGGTTCTCCACCTCGGAGAAGTCCAGGGGCTGCTCGGCGAAGGAGATGAAGATCAGGCCCTCGACGACGCGCACATGCAGGGTCTTCAGCCCGTGCTCCTCCCGCTTGAAATCCTTCGGCATGAGGCGCGCGGCCCGGAGGCTTCCATCGTTGGCGTAGGTCCAGGCGTGATAGGGACAGACGAAGACGCGCGCATTGCCCTTCTGCTTCGTGCAGACTTCCGCACCGCGATGGCGACAGACATTGAGCATGGCGTGGACCGATCCGTCGGCCGTGCGGGTGACGATCACCTGCTCGGTATCGATGCGGAAGACCTCGAAATCGTTGACGTTCGGGATCACGCTCTCATGGGCGATGCAGTGCCAGTGTCGGCGGAAGACCCGCTCCATGTCGCGCCGGTAGATCTCCGGATCGCAATAGAACGCGCGGGCAAGCCCGTGGCCCGGCCGATGCGCGGCAATAAGGCGATCGATGGGATCGGCAGATTGATCGATTGCAGCTTCCGCGGTCGTTGCCATGCTCATTGTCCCTCAGCATCGTTTCAGGATCAGTATTCGGCAGGCACGGGCTTAAACAAGGTCCGGTATCGACCTCAATTAATCGAAGGTCTCGATTACGCGTCGACAGCAGAGGCGCGGGCCGGGCGCGCGCGGCCCCCGGCCCTCGCATGCCCCTCCTTGAGTTCGGCCGATAGACAGGCTACGGCCTTTCTGCCGCTCCATGGCGAGGCCATCGCCGAGCGCTGCTCCCTGGGATCAATTTCGTGAACGCGACGGTCTATCGCTCAGCCATCAACATCGCGGCCATCTGCGGCCTCTATCTGGCGGCCGCCATGCTTGTTCCCGCCGCGGTGGACCTTTATTTCGGCCATCGCGACTGGCAGGTCTTCCTGCTCTCGGCGATGCTGGTCGGGGGGCTTTCGCTGCTGGCCGCCGCCGCCACGCGCGCCGGCCCGCCGCCGTTCAACAAGAAGATGGGCTTCCTGCTCGTCAACCTGCTCTGGCTCGTCTTCTCGCTCGTCGGCGCCGTTCCCTTCATGCTGTCGTCCCTCGACCTCGGCTTCGCCAAGGCCCTGTTCGAATCGATCTCCGCGATCACCACGACCGGCTCCACCGTCATCTCCGGCCTCGACCATGTTCCGCCCGGCATCCTGATGTGGCGCTCGCTGCTGCACTGGCTCGGCGGCATCGGCATCGTCGCGCTCGGACTTTTCGTGATGCCCTATCTGCGCGTCGGCGGCATCTCCTTCTTCAAGATGGAATCCTCCGACACGAACGACAAGCCCTTCGCCCGGATCGCCAGCTTCACGCGCGCCTTCGTCCTCGTCTATGTGCTGATCACCATCGCCTGCACGCTTACTTTCGCCGTTCTCGGCATGAGCCGCTTCGACGCCATCAATCACGCCATGGCGACGGTGGCGACCGGCGGCTTTTCCACCCATGACGCATCCTTCGGCTATTTCAACAGCCTGCCGCTGCTCTGGGCCGCCACCTTCTTCATGACCGTGTGCAGTCTGCCCTTCTCAATCCTGATCGTCTTCATGGTGCGCGGCCGCCTCGATGCGCTGCGCGACCCGCAGATCGCCGTGTTCCTCGCCTATCTCGTCGCCTTCTCCATCGCCATCGCCGTCTATCACCGGCTGCAGAACGGCGTGCCGTTCCACGCCGCTCTCGCCCATTCCTTCTTCACCGTCTCGACGATCCTCTCCACGACTGGCTTTGCCAGCGAGGACTATACGCTCTGGGGACCCTTCGTCGTCGCGATGGCCTTCTTCATGACCTTCATGGGCGGCTGTTCCGGCTCGACAGCCGGCGGCATCAAGGCCTACCGCTTCATCATCCTCTTCAATTCCATCCGCACGGGCCTCTACAAGCTCATCTACCCCAACGGCATCCATGCCGTGCGCTACGGCAACATGACGGTGGACGCGGACCTGCAGCGCAGCGTCGTGCTGTTCTTCACCACCTATCTCATGCTGTGGGCGGTCGGCAGCCTCGCCATGTCGGCCATGGGCTACGACGTGGTGACGTCCACCTCGTCCGTCATCACCGCGCTCTCGAATGTCGGGCCGGGGATCGGTCCCATCGTTGGGCCGGCCGGCAATTTCTCGACGATCTCCGATCCGGCCCTTTATCTGCTGTCCCTGATGATGCTCCTCGGACGCCTTGAGGTGCTGACCGTGCTCGTCGTGCTGACGCCGCTGTTCTGGAAGAGCTGACGGGCGATTCCCTCCCGAAGCGAAAAGGTCTTTTTCCATTTCAGAACAGAGAGTTTAAATCAAATCTAACCGCCGCCCTCTACCCGTGGAGCAGTTTCTCCATAACAGGCGGCCGCCATGCGCAATATCCCGATCATCGGCAAATTTCTCCTCATCCTCAGTGCGTTCGGCCTGTTCGTGGCCGGCGTCACAGCCTACAGCACGTCACGCATCTCCTTCATCGATTCCGCCTATACCTCGCTGCTGGACGAGGACTCCACGGCGACGCTGATGCTGGCGCGCGCCAGCCGCAGCCTGGTGTCCGCGCGCTCGGCCATCGCCGATGTCCTGATCGCCCGCACCAAAGAGGCCAAAGACGCCGCCGTCGAGGACATGACGCTGAGCGAAGGCTTCTTCACCAAGCAGATGGACACCGCCATGACCGCCGTGGAGGACAGCACGCGGATCAAGGCGATCAAGGCCAGCGCGCTCGACGCCCTGAACACCAATTGCGGCCCGCTGGTCGCCGCCGCTGCCGCGACCTTCGACGACGCCGCGAACATCCGGGCGCAGACCGAGTTCGCAACTGACTGCAAGCCCGCCTTCACCGCCGCCATCGCCGCCCTGACCGACGAGATTAACAGCATCACCGCCACGGCCGAGGCCCGCCAGGCAGCGCTCATCGAAACCACGCGCGCCACCATCATGACGACGGTTCTCAGCGTCGTCATCGGCCTGGCGACGATCCTGATCGCCAGCTTCTTCGCCGTGCGCGCCTGGATCTCCCGTCCGCTCAACACGCTGGCCGGCACCATGACGACGCTCGCGGGCGGCAATCTCGACATCGACATCGCCGAGACCGACCGTCGCGACGAAGTGGGCGGCATGGCCCGCGCCGTGCAGGTCTTCAAGGACAACGGCCTGCGCACCCGAACCCTGGAGGCCTCCTCCGAAGCCGCCCGCCACGCCAGCGAGGCCGAGCGCGAGCGCAATCTGGAAGCCGACCGTGTGCGCAGCGCCGCCATGGCGCAGGCCACCGAAGGCCTTGCCGGCGGCCTCAAGCGCATGGCCGGCGGCGATCTTTCCTGCGAGCTGACCCAGGCCTTCTCGCCGGAATTCGAATCCCTGCGCCAGGATTTCAACGCCGCCGTCGGCCAGTTGCGCACCGCGCTGCACTCGGTCTCCGAGGCCACCGGCTCCATCGACAGCGGCTCGCGTGAGCTGAGCCAGGCCGCCAACGACCTGTCGCGCCGCACCGAGCAGCAGGCTGCCGCCCTCGAGGAGACCGCCGCCGCCCTCGACGAGATCACCGCGAACGTCTCCCAGTCCTCCAAGCGCGCCGAAGAGGCCCGCAGCAAGGCGCTGGAAGCCAACGGCTCGGCCAACCACTCCACCGTGGTCGTCTCCGACGCTGTTGCCGCCATGCAGCGCATCGAGCAGTCTTCCGGCCAGATTTCCAACATCATCGGCGTCATCGACGAGATCGCCTTCCAGACCAACCTGCTTGCCCTCAATGCGGGCGTGGAAGCGGCGCGTGCCGGTGAAGCCGGCAAGGGCTTCGCCGTCGTGGCGCAGGAAGTGCGCGAGCTTGCCCAGCGTTCGGCGCAGGCGGCCAAGGAGATCAAGGAACTGATCCGCCATTCGGCAAGCGAGGTGGAAGGCGGCGTGCGTCTCGTGATGCAGACCGGCGAGGCGCTGAAGGTGATCAACCAGCATGTCAGCGACATCAACCTCCAGCTCGACGCCATCGCCCTTTCGGCGCGCGAACAGTCGGTCGGCCTTGCGGAAGTGAACGCCGCCGTCAACCAGATGGACCAGACGACGCAGCAGAACGCCGCCATGGTGGAGCAGTCGACGGCCGCCAGCGCCTCGCTGGCCGGCGATGCCGAGAAGCTGCGCCAGCTTGTCGGCCAGTTCCAGGTCGGTACCGTCGCCGGCTCCGGCCGCGTCCATGCCGCAGCAGCACCCGTCCGCGCCGGCACGGCCTCGCAGCCTGTCGCCTCGCCGGCCCGCCGGATGGTCGGCAAGCTCGCCAGCGCCTTCGGCGGTGGCAGCGCCGCCCCCGCCATCGAGCAGGGCTGGGACGAGTTCTGACAAAGACCGGGCGCGCCGCTCAGACGGCGACGCGTCCCTTTCCGTCCTGCACAACGCTCAGTGCAGGGAACGCTTCAGATCTTCCGCGAAGATGGTGGCCGCGATGGCCCTTCCGCGCTTCTCGCGCTGGACCAGCGAAAGCACGTTCTTGCCGAACGTCCCGTCCCGGATGGAAATATAGGAGAGCGTGCCGTTGTGCTGCTCTTCCGCCACGTCGAACTTGCTGAGGAAGGCAATCCCGTCGCTGAGGGCGGCGAGAGATTTCATGGCCTCGATGGAGTTCGTGACGAAGGTCGGCTCGGCGACGAGACCGGCCGTCGTGAAGGCTTCCGAGACGATGGAATGCATGACCATCGACCGATCCGCGAAGATCAGCGGGTAGCCGAGGCAGTTCCTCAGCGGCATCATTTCCAGTCCGGCGAGCGGATGGTCGCTCGACACCACCGCGCCGAGGCGTGTTTCGAACCGCACGAGCGTTTCGATCTGCGCCGTCGTCGGCAGGTTGAAGGCAAGGCCGAGATCGGCCTCGCCATCGGCCACCGACTTGACGATCTCGCGGATCGGCATGTTGCGAATGGAGAGTTTGATGCGCGGATGACGGGAGCAGAAGCCGGTCGCCGTCTTGGCGACGATCCCTTCCGCAAGCCCGTTGGTCGTGGCGATGATCACCTCGCCGCTCTGCAGGCCCTTGATGTCGCGGATTTCCGCCTCGACCTGGCTGTATTCCTTCATGGTTCGCCGCACATGCGCGACTAGAATCTCGCCCGCCGGCGTCAGCCGCAGGCCGCGCGGCAGGCGCTCGAACAGCGGCTCGCCGATGGCCTCCTCCAGTTGAAGGATATGCTTGTTGATGGCGGAGGGGGCGACATGCAGGGAATCGCCCGCCGCCCGGATGGAGCCGAGGCGCGCGACCTCGTCGATATAGCGCAGCACGCGCGAATGCAGCATCACTCATCCTCGGACGGGATCGGTCCTGCACGAAAATACCGGTTTCCGGGCACAGATCAATCGAGGATCCCCGCGCGGGGAGTGCGGGGGATCCTCCGGCCCACCGCTCAGTGCATGAGCCTGAACCTGTGGAGGGAGATGAAGAGGGATAGGAGCTTGTTGACGACGGGTTCGCCCTCGTTGCGGTTGCCGAGGTCCTCGAGCGCCGCGTCGATGGAACTTGCCGCCGCCGTCAGCTCCGACACCGTCATGTTCGCCATCACCCCGTAGATCTCCAGCGGCAGCGCCGCCTTCTCCACCCCACCGTCCGTCACGATGCAGGCCCCCGCATGGCTGTCCACCTGCTTGATGCAATGGCACATCTCCGCGCTGTCCTCGCCCACGATCACGAAATACGGCTTCGGCGCGGGCCAGAACGTCGCGACAGCACCACGGTCGAGCGAGACGCCCTTGAACAGGCCGTTGACGATGTGACGCTGGCCCTCCGCATAGCGCTGCACCACCGAAAGACGGCTGTACTTCACGCCGTCCACCTCCGGAACGATCCGGCCGTCTTTCAGCGGAACCCAGACCTCCTGGTAGAACTTCGCATGGCCACGGCCATAGACGTCGAACAGATACACCTTCGCGCTCTTGCCGTCCTCCGACACCTCCAGCGGCACGATGTCGAGCTGGTCGGGCGTCAGATCGTTCAGACCCGGAACGCCCTTCTTGCACATGCCCGAATAGTCGATCGCGGCGTTCTTCAGGATCTTGCGGTCCTTCGCCACAAGCTCCCCATCCTTGAACACATAGAGCGGGTTGATCTTCGACAGGCTGTCCGTCAGCACGATGTCGGCGAAGCGGCCCGGCGTCAGCGAGCCGATCCTGTCCTCCATGTGGAAGGACCGCGCCGTGTTCAGCGTCGCCATCTTGATCGCATGGATCGGGTTGATGCCCATCTCGGCACACAGCGAGATGATCCAGTCCATATGCCCCTGCGTCAGCAGCCGCTCGACGGAGATATTGTCCGTGCACAGCATGAAATTGTCCGTCGGCCACTTGCGGTCGACGATGGCGCGCAACAGCACCTTGATCACCTCCGCGCTGCCCACGCCGAACTTGATATGGGTCGGGAAGCCGTAGCGGATGCTCTTCTCGATGTCCTTCTCGTTCCAGACGTCGTGGTTGTTCGAGCAGCCGATGGCCGGCAGGTAGTTCAGCACCATGTCGGAAAGTGCCGTGACGCCCCAGTGGCCGTTCATGAAGCCGCCGCGCGCGCGCACCCAGGCGGCCTTGCGGAAGTCGTCGTCATTGCCCGACGAATAGGTGAAGTGCTCGAACTCGCCGAGACCGATCACCGGCTCCATGTCGAGCACCCGGTTCGTCACCGCCGCCGAGACCTTCTTGCCCGGGGCGAAGGCATAGAGGCGGTAGGGCAGCTTGTCATGGTCGCGGAAGAGGTTCTCGGCCGCTTCCACGCCCTCCTCGCCGGCTGCGCTCAAGAGGTCGAGGCATTCGGAATAGATCGTCGTCGTGCCGCAGGGCACCATGGCCTCGGCGAGCGCGGTCGGATGGGCGAGCTGGGATTCGAAGTGGATATGGGCGTCGATCAGGCCGGGGATGGCGTAAAGCCCCTTGCCGTCGAACACCTCCTTCACCTTCACCACGCTCTCGTCCGGGTTCAGCGCGACGATGCGCTTGTCGTAGACCAGGATCGAGCCCTGGTAGACCGTCTCGCCATGCACATCCAGGATGTTCAGGTTCTTCAGGAGAAGATCCGCCTCGCGCTCTCCCTGCAGGATCGCGTAGATCGCACGGACCTTGTCGTAGTGTACTGTTTCCATGTAGCTCATCTGAATGTTCCTGCATTCCGTGATGTTGGCATGAGGGGTTCCTGCCCATGCCCGCGCGGGGCATGGGGGACCGTCTCTGGTCGATTGGTCTTCCTGCGTGCGGGCTAGCCGTGCCCGCGCTCCTCCGCATGGCTCTCGTGCCAGGACCCGATCGCCCAGTTCGACAGCGCCGACATGACGACGAAGAGCGCGATGCCGACGAGGGTGATAAGGCCGAGCGCGGCGAACATCAGCGGGATGTCGAGCTGGAAGCCGGCCTGGAGGATCTCATAGGCAAGGCCCGATCCCATTCCGCCCGTACCGGCCACGAATTCCGCGACGACCGCCCCGATCAGCGCAAGGCCGCTCGATATGCGCAGGCCCGCGAAGAAATAGGGCAAGGCGCTCGGGATTCGCAGGCGCATCAGCGTCTGCAACCGGGACGCCTTGTTGGCGCGGAAGAGGTTCACCAGCCCCGGATCGACGCTGCGCAGCCCGAGCGTGGTGTTCGAGATGATCGGGAACAGCGCCACGATCGCCGCGCAGACCGTCAGCGCCAGCCGCGTGTCCTTCACCAGGATGATGATAAGCGGCGAGATGGCGACGATGGGCGTGACCTGCAGGATGATCGCATAGGGAAACAGGCACGCCTCGATGAGACGGCTCTGGTTGAACACGAAGGCGATGGCCGTGCCGACGACCACCGCGACGACGAAGGCCTGCAGCGTCACCATCAGCGTCACCGACAGCGCCCTGAGCAGCGACGGCAGGTTCGCCGTGAAGCTCGTCCAGATGTCGGTCGGCTTCGGGAAGAGGTAGATCGGCACCTCTTTGACGGTGCAGAGCACCTGCCAGAGGATGAGGAGGATGACGCCAACGGCGATCGGCCCGGCGATGCGGAGCGTGCTGTCGAAGTTTGCACTCGCGGTCTTCATGGTTTTGCTCCTTGCGCCATGGTGCCGGACTTCTCCGACGCTTCGCGCAGTTCCCGCGACAGCTCCGCGCAAAGCGCTGCAAAGCGCGGGCTGCCCCGGAAGGCCTCGTCGCGCGGCCAGGGGGCGTCGATGTCGATGATCTTCGAGATGCGGCCCGGCCGGGCCGCCATGACGACGACGCGCGTCGACAGGAAAACCGCCTCGTAGATCGAGTGGGTCACGAAGACGATGGAAAGGCCCTTCTCGCGCCAGAGGTCGAGAAGATCGGAATCCAGCTTGTTGCGGGTGAACTCGTCCAACGCGCCGAAGGGCTCGTCCATCAGGAGGAGGTTCGGTTCCGTCACCAGCGAGCGCGCGATGGACACGCGCATGCGCATGCCGCCGGAAAGCTGGCGGGGCAGCCGGTCCTCGAATCCGGCCAGCCCCACCTTCTCAAGCGCCTGCCGTACCCGCTCGTCCGCCTCCTTGCGGGGCGCCCTGGCGAGATCGAGCGGTAGGCGCACATTCGCCTGGATCGTTGCCCAGGGCATCAGCGTCGCGTCCTGGAAGACGATGGACAGCGACTTGCCCGTCGTCCCCGTCTGGTCGAACGAACCGCCCCACCAGCGCATTTCGCCGGCAGAGGGCTTCAAGAGGTTCGTCATCATGCCGAGAAGCGTGCTCTTGCCGCAGCCCGACGGGCCGATCAGCGTCAGGAACTCGCCCGGCTCCACGCGCAGGTCGACGGGTTCAAGCCCCCTGAAACCGTTGGGGAACGTCTTCTCCGCCGAGCGGACATCGATGACGGGTGTCTCAGGGGCAAGCGCCATGTCGTTTTCGACCTTCCTTGAAAGTGCCAGAGGGGCCATCCTTGCCTCAATCCGGCTTGATCTTCAGGTCCTTCACGTAGTCGGTCGTGAAGGCGTCCTTCCAGTTCGTCTCGGCCTTCAGCAGGCCGGCGGAGACCATGTAGTCGTAGCTCGCCTTCCAGCGCTCTTCCTTCATGATGCCGATGCCGTCCGTCGCCGCGTCGCCGCCGGCGACAAGGCCCAGTTCCTTCATGCGCTTCAGCGCGAAGGCGAGCTGTTTGTCGGTCATCTTGGGATTGGCCTGCTTGATCAGCGCATTGCCGGCCGACGGATCGGCGAGATAGCTCTTCCAGCCCTCGATCGAGGCGCGCACGAACTTCTCCACCACATCCGGCTTGCCGTCGATGACATCCGTGCGCGTGACGAGCGTGATGCCGTAGGGCGGATAGCCCTCGTCGGCGAAGAGGAAGAAGTTGTAGGGCACGCCCTGCTGCTCGAGCGTGAACGGCTCGGAGCTGGGGAAGGCTTGCTGGGCCGCCTGCGGATCGACGAGGAACGGCTGGACATTGAAGGTATACGGCTTGACCTGCGAATCCTGGAGGCCGTACTTGGACTTCAGCCACGGCCACCAGGATGCCCGGGCGGTCGTCGCGATCATCAGGGTCTTGTCCTTGAGGCCCTCGAGGCTCGAAACGTCCTTGTGGGTCAGCATACCGTTGACGTCGTGCTGGAACATGGCGGCAACCGCCTTGACCGGCAGCTTCTGCTCGACGCCGCTCAGGACCTGGAAATCGAAACCGTTGTAGAAATCGGTCTCGCCGGCGAGCAGAAGCTGCATGCCGTTGATCTGCGGCCCGCCCATCTTGATGGTGACGTCGAGGCCCGCCTTCTCGTAAAGCCCCGTCGCCTTGGCCTGGTAGAAGCCGCCATGTTCGGCCTGCGCATACCAGCTCGTCATGAAGGTGACCTTCTGGAGGTCCTCGGCCGCCGCCATCGCCACCGAGCACAGAAGTGCAACCGACGCGCCGAGCAGCAGGCGCGCCTTATCCGTCGTATTCTTCATCTTGTTCCTCCCAAAACGGTAGCCGGCACCTCCCAGAGCCTGCTTCCCACGGGTATCAAAAGCGAAGAAGACGTTTCCGAAAAGCATTATTAAATGCACGGAGCGCGCTCTTTTCGAGCACGCAAAGGATCACGCATACGGCCACCCTTCCGGATAGCCGGCACAATTCACCTATGACGATGACGGCGGATGGAGGTGTCAGACGAGGCCGAAGACGACGGCGCTGACGAAGAGGAAGGCACCGGCGACGGCGACATTGTTGACGAGAATCTGACGCTCGGCACGACGCGCCCGACGCGTATTCAGGGCGCCGAAAGCGCCTGCTGCGGAACGGCCGTCGAGATTCGCATTGCTCATCGCCATCTTTCCTTGCTTGGGAGTCCTGAAGGCGCTCCCTTGGGGCGGAATGTCATCTCCGCCCGCTCTCTCCGCATATTCATATAGTATCCCTATAAGATTGGTAGGCTATTTTTTCTCATTTTCGCCGCAATCGTAAATTCGCGTTCCCGCCGCCGGCCGGCCGAACCGTACGGCCCGCGGGTTGCGATGCACTTCTTTCTGGGTCATAAAACCCTCCCCATCTGTCGAGGCCAGCCGTCATCGCGAGCGTTGCAGGCCGTGCGTGATCCCCACGCCACGGCGCTCCCCGCCCGCGTTCAGGCATGCCCCGGCACCGGAAAAGACTATGCGGACCGAGAAGAAGGAGAACGCATCATGGGCGAAACGGGACAGCTCGGCACGGCCTGGCGCAAGCGCGACTACCACCGTCAATGGCTCTGGCGGGAAGCGAACCGCCTGTTCGACTTCTTCCAGAACCGGGCCTTCAATCCGCTCGGCGGTTTCCATGAGCTCGACGCGGAGGGCCGGCCGATCAATCCCGGCAATCCGGTGCGCGGCATCCATTCCACGGCCCGCATGGTGCATTGCTTCGCCATCGGCAGCCTGCTCGGCCGTCCCGGTTCGGACGCGATCGTCGACCACGGCATGAAGTATCTCTGGGAAAAGCACCGCGATCACGAGCGCGGCGGCTACCACTGGTCGCTCGACAATTCCGGCCTGCTCGACACGAGCAAGCAGGGCTACGGCCATGCCTTCGTGCTGCTCGCCGCCTCCAGCGCCAAGGTCGCCGGCCATCCGGACGCCGACCGCATGATCGCCGACATCACGCAGATCCTGGAAGAGCGCTTCTGGGAGCGCGAACACGGGGCCATCGCGGAGGAATTCGAGGCGGACTGGACTCCGGTTCCCGGCTATCGCGGCCAGAATTCCAACATGCATCTCACCGAGGCTCTGATGGCCGCCTTCGAGGCGACGGGCGAGAGAAGCTATCTCGACAAGGCCGAAAGCATCGCCGACCTCCTCATCCGCCGCCGCGCGGGCGAAAACGGCTTCCGCGTGCCCGAGCATTTCGACGAAAACTGGGTTCTGGACAAGGACTATAGCGGCCACGAGATGTTCCGCCCGGCCGGCACCACTCCCGGCCACTGGCTGGAATGGGCGCGCCTCATCCTCCAGCTCTACGCGCTCGGCGGCAGGAAGCACGCCTGGATGCCGGAGGCCGCGAGAGCGCTCTTCGCCCAGTCCGTCACGCTCGGCTGGGACAAGGAGAAGGGCGGCTTCTTCTATACGCTCGATTGGAATGACGAGCCGGCCAAGCGCTACAAGTTCTGGTGGCCGATCGCCGAAGGCGCCGGCGCGGCCGCATTCCTCTGCGAGCATATGCCGGACGATTTCCACGAAACCTGGTATCGCACCATCTGGGACACGATCTCCCGCCACTTCCTCGACCAGGATCGCGGCGGCTGGCATGAAGAACTGACCGAGGACCTTGCGCCGAGCTACACCCTGTTCGCCGGCAAGGGCGACATCTATCATGCGCTGCAGGCCTGCCTGATCCCGCTCTATCCGGCGACGGGCAGCCTGACGAAGGGCATCATCGAGGCGGGCGGCAACTGACGATCCGGCCTATCGGTACGGGAGCGCAATGATCGACATACCGGACCAAATTTCAACCCTGTGGATCGCCGCCGCCTCGGCGGCGTTCCTCGCCAAGCACTTCCTTGCCGATTTCCTCTTCCAGACGGACTGGATGGCGGCGGGCAAGGAGAAACCGCGGGGCTGGCTGCCGCCGCTTGCCGCCCATGCCGGCGTGCATGGCGCGATGACCGCCGCGCTTTTTCTCGCCGTCGCGCCGCCGCTCGCCTGGCTGGGCCTTGCCGACGCCATCTTGCACGGCCTCATCGACCGGCTGAAGAGCCTTGCCGCCCGGCGCATGCGGGTAACGCCCCGGCAGGCCGGTTTCTGGTGGCTCTTCGGCGCGGACCAGAGCCTGCATCACCTGACCCATCTCGGACTGGCGATCCTGCTGGCCGCCGCCGGAACCCCGGCGGCGTAAACCGCGCCGGCCCGCCTAAACGTCCTTGTGCAGGTTGTCGCGCGAGAGGTTCTTCAGGTCGCGTTCGCCGCACAGCGCCATGGTGACGTCGAGTTCCTTGCGGATGATCTCCAGCGCGCGGTGCACGCCTGCCTTGCCACCCGCACCGAGGCCGTAGAGGAAAGGACGTCCGATATAGGTGCCCTTGGCGCCGTAGCAGATCGCCTTCAGCACGTCCTGGCCCGAGCGAATGCCGCCGTCCAGATGCACTTCCATCCTGTCGCCCACCGCATCGACGATGCGCGGCAGCATGCTGATCGAGGAGGCCGCGCCGTCGAGCTGGCGACCGCCGTGGTTGGAGACGATGATCGCATCCGCCCCGCTGCCGAGCGACATGCGCGCATCCTCCTCGTCGAGGATGCCCTTGAGGATGAGCTTGCCGCCCCAGCGGTCGCGGATCCACTCGATGTCCTTCCACGAAAGCTGCGGGTCGAACTGTTCCGAGGTCCAGGAGGAGAGCGACGAGAGATCCGTGACGCCCTTGGCGTGGCCGACGATGTTGCCGAAGGTGCGGCGCTTGGTGCCCAGCATGTCGAGGCACCAGAAGGGCCGCGTCGCCATCTGCCACACATGCTTCGGGGTGAAGCGCGGCGGAGCGGAAAGGCCGTTGCGCAAATCCTTATGGCGCTGGCCGAGGATCTGCAGGTCGAGTGTCAGCACGAGGGCCGAGCAGCCGGCCGCCTTGGCGCGGTCGATGAGGTTATGGACGAAGTCCTTGTCCTGCATCACGTAGAGCTGGAACCAGAAGGGCTTCGTGGTGACGGAACGCACATCCTCGATGGAGCAGATGCTCATGGTGGAGAGCGTGAAGGGCACGCCGAACGCCTCGGCCGCCTGCGCGGCGAGCATCTCGCCGTCGGCATGCTGCATGCCGGTGAGGCCGGTCGGCGCGAGCGCCACGGGCATGGAGACCTTCTCGCCGATCATCTCGCTTTCCAGCGATCGGTCGGTCATATCGACAAGCACGCGCTGGCGGAGCTTGACCTTATGGAAGTCCTCCTCGTTGGCGCGATAGGTACCTTCGGTCCAGGCGCCGGAATCGGCATAATCGAAGAACATCTTCGGCACGCGACGGCGCGCCTGCTTCTTGAGGTCAGCGATCGTCAGGGCCTGTTCCACGCTCATGTCGTCCTCGCACCGGCCGCGCATCGCGGCATTCCGCTTCCGTATGGGTCGCAATCTTTTACGGGCAGGCTCGTCCGCCCGCAACGGATTCGTGCGGGCATGCGGCGCAAAAAACAAAACCCTCCCGGCGGAAGACCGGGAGGGTGTCAGGATGAGCCGGAAGCGGCTTACTTCGTAGCGTAGAACTTCGCCATGTCGGGCAGGCGCTTGACGCGGATGCTGGAGGCCTTGCCGGCGGTGCGGAAAGCCTCGAAGCGTTCCTTGCAGACTTCCATCATGCGGGCGGTCGCCGGCTTGAGGTAGTTGCGCGGGTCGAAATTGTCCGGCTTTTCCTTGAAGTTCTTGCGGATCGTGCCGGTCATGGCAAGGCGCAGGTCCGTGTCGATATTGACCTTGCGCACGCCGAGCGGGATCGCCTTCTGGATTTCGGCGACCGGCACGCCCCAGGTCTGCTTCATCTCGCCGCCATAGGTGGTGAAGAGATCCTGCAGATCCTGCGGAACAGAGGACGAGCCGTGCATGACGAGATGGGTGTTCGGCAGCTTCTTGTTGATCCTGGCGATCGTGTCGATCGACAGGATGTCGCCGTCCGGCGCGCGGGTGAACTTGTAGGCGCCGTGGCTGGTGCCGATGGCGACGGCGAGCGCGTCGACGCCCGTCTTGGAAACGAAGTCGAGCGCCTGGTCCGGGTCGGTCAGCAGTTCCTCGCGGGAGAGCTTGCCCTCGAAGCCGTGGCCGTCCTCCTTGTCGCCCGCGCCCGTTTCCAGGTTGCCGAGGCATCCAAGCTCACCCTCGACCGAAACGCCGGCCGCATGCGCGATCTTCACGACTTCGGCGGTCACATCGACATTGTACTCGTAGCTGGCAACGGTCTTGCCGTCGGCGAGCAGCGAACCGTCCATCATGACGGAGGTGAAGCCGTTGGTGATGGCCGAGATGCAGGTGGAGGGCTGGTCGCCGTGGTCGAGATGCAGGCAGATCGGGATATGCGGATACTCCTCGGCCGCGCCGAGGATAAGGTGACGCAGGAAGGCATCGCCGGCATAGGAGCGCGCACCGCGGCTCGCCTGCAGGATCACCGGGGAGTCCGTGGCATCCGCCGCGCGCATGACCGCCTGGATATATTCCAGGTTGTTGACGTTGAATGCGGGCAGTGCGTAGTCGTTCTCCGCTGCGTGATCGAGCAATTGCCGCATGGTGATCAATGCCATTCCTGTCCTCCTTGGATGCAGATTTCTTAGGGTTGGCGGCACTATTCACTCATCGTCCGCCATATGCAACAGGCCTGAAAGACCCCATCAAAGGCCAAATCGATTAAATGGAGCGGCGGAAATAAATTTCTTGCGGAAACGGTAAAAATCCGGCCCGCAGGTGCAGGCCGGATTGCGAAAATCCATTCGGATTCAGATAAATAGGACTATTGCGCGCCCCGGCCGCGGAACCATCAACGGCCGGGATCAGGTGTTATTCCGCGTCGTCCGCTTCCGGCGGCTGGAAGCCGCCACGCTCACCGGTGATGATCTCGCGTTTGCCGACATGGTTGGCGGGGCCGACGAGGCCCTCCTTCTCCATGCGCTCGACGAGGGATGCGGCGCGGTTGTAGCCGACGGCAAGACGGCGCTGGATATAGGAGGTCGAGCACTTGCGGTCGCGCATGACGACCTTGACGGCCTTCTCGTAGAGGTCGTCGCCGTCTTCGGAGGCGATGTCGCCCTTGTCGAAGACCGCACCGCCGGCAGCCGGCTTCTCGTCCTCTTCTTCCTCTTCGTCCGCCGTCACCGTCTCCAGATATTCCGGACGGCCCTGGGCCTTCAGGTGCAGCACGACCTTCTCGACTTCCTCGTCGGAAACGAACGGGCCGTGGACGCGCGAGATGCGCCCGCCGCCGGCCATGTGCAACATGTCGCCCTGACCGAGGAGCTGTTCGGCACCCTGTTCGCCGAGAATGGTGCGGCTGTCGATCTTCGACGTCACCTGGAAGGAGATGCGCGTCGGGAAGTTCGCCTTGATCGTGCCGGTGATGACATCGACGGACGGACGCTGCGTCGCCATGATCAGGTGGATGCCGGCGGCGCGGGCCATCTGGGCGAGACGCTGGATCGCCCCTTCGATCTCCTTGCCGGCGACCATCATCAGGTCGGCCATCTCGTCGACGATGACGACGATATAGGGCATCGGCTCGAGGGAGAGTTCCTGCTCCTCGTTGATCGCCTCGCCGGTTCCCTTGTCGAAGCCGGTCTGGACGCTGATCGAGATGGACTCGCCCTTGTCGCGGGCGACAGCAACGCGGTTGTTGTAGCCGTCGATATTGCGAACGCCGAGGCGCGACATCTTCCTGTAACGGTCCTCCATCTCGCGCACCGCCCATTTCAGCGCCATGACGGCCTTCTTGGGATCGGTGACGACGGGGGTCAGGAGATGCGGGATACCGTCGTAGATCGACAGTTCCAGCATCTTGGGATCGACCATGATCAGGCGGCATTCTTCCGGGCGGAACCGGTAGAGCAGCGACAGGATCATCGTGTTGATGGCGACGGACTTGCCCGAACCGGTGGTGCCGGCGACGAGCAGGTGCGGCATCTTCGCGAGTTCCGCGATGACGGGCTCGCCGCCGATGGTCTTGCCGAGGCAGATCGGCAGCTTGAAGCCGGTCTTGGCGAAGTCCGGCGAGTCGATCATCTCACGGAAATAGACGGTCTCACGGGTGGCGTTCGGCAGTTCGATGCCGATGACGTTGCGGCCGGGCACGACGGCGACACGCGCCGAGAGCGCCGACATGGAGCGGGCGATATCGTCGGCAAGGCCGATGACGCGGGAGGACTTCACGCCCGGCGCCGGCTCGAATTCGTAGAGCGTGACGACGGGGCCGGGGCGGACATGGATGATCTCGCCGCGAACGCCGAAATCTTCCAGCACGCTTTCGAGCAGGCCGGCATTCTGCTCCAGCTGCTCCTGCGTCAGCACGAAGCCGACGGTGCGCGGCGGCTCCTGCAGGAGATCGCGCGGCGGATATTCGTAGGTGTCGGCGGTGGGCGTCGCAAGGGTGACCTGGAACGGCCGGGCGCGCGACAGAACCGACGAAGGCGTTTCACGGACAGGCTCGACGACGGCGGGCGGGGTGACGGCAACGGGGACCGGCTTGATGTCCTCGACGGCCGGAATGACGTCGGCAACCGTTTCGACGGCCGGGATCGCGACAGCGGCAACGGGTTCCGGCTTCACTTCGGGGAGCATAACCGCCGTTGCGACGGGCACCGGGCGCATAACGGCCGGGCGGCACTCGACGACCCGGAAGAGCGCGGCGATGGAAGACGGCTCCTCGCGCTTTTCGGGCGCAGGAACGGGAGCCGCGACGGCGACGGGCGCAGCGACAGGAAGCGGCATCCGCACGACGGTGACCGCGGGCCGGGCCGGCACGTCGGCGACAATCTCCTCCGGCGCCAGCGTCTCGAAGAAGGCATGGTCGGAGAGATGGGCGAAGCGGCGGATCGCCTCGCGCACGTCCGCTTTCACGGCAGGCGGCGCGACGGGAGCGACAGGCATGGCGGGAACAGGCTTCGGCGCGGTCAGGAATGCCGGAGCGGGCTTGAAGACGACATCGGCATCGGCAGGCACGCTGTTCGTCGCAGCCGACACGACCGCCTGGACGAATTGTGGCACCGGATCGACGGGCTGCGCCGCAACCGACGCCTGCTGCTCCTCGAAGCGGCGGCGACGATCGTCGAGCGCTTCGCGCAAGCGCTGCAGCAGCTCGGCATGGGAAGGCTGCACCGGCTGGGATTGCGGCGGGAGCTGCGGCGGCTGGGGCGTCGGCTGCATCTGGACGGGGGGCAGCATGGCCGGCTGCTCGACGGCAGGTTCGAGCCGCGCCAGTTCCTCGGCAGCAGCTTCCTCGATCTTGGCCGCGATCTTGTCCGGCGTGCGCGTGAAGCGGACATTCGGCGCCATGTAGAAATGGCTCTCCCAGCTACCGTCGGCATATTGGCCGGGATCGTAGCTGCGCAGGGCGGGCGAACGGAAACGGGGACGATAGTCCTCGTCATCGTTGGCTGCGGGCTGGTCTTCGGCATACCAGGCTTCCGCGTGCGGAGCCTGCTCGATCAAGCCGCTGTTTTCATGGGAGGAATACGAGACCTGCTCGTCATTCTCTCCTTCGGCTTCGAGGACGGGATAGAAGTTTGTTCTGGAAATACGCATGAACCTGAAATCTCGACGATCATTGCCGATAGGGATGCGTAGATGGTTAGAAAATGAAGGTTAACAATGTCTTTGGAGCGGACCAGAAACCTTCGACAAATCCCGTTTCAGGCCATCTCGAATCCGCCTGCGGGGCGGATTGCGAGCGTGTCGGACCGCTACAAAAATTTTCCGAAGAATTGCGCGGGGATCATTCCCCCGGGGCAGGCAGTCCCTCGTCCGCCGGCGGCTCGACGGGCGCCTCCGCAGGCACCTGCGGATTGCCCTCCGCCCGGTCGCGATGGAGCGCGGCGCGGGCGAGCAGCATCAGCGTAACGGGTGTGGTGACGGTGACGAAGATGCCGACGAGGATTTCATGCACGACAGGCCGCGTGCCGAGCACCGTGAAGAAGATCATCGAGGCCATGACGATGCCGCCCGTTCCCCAGCTCGTGCCGAGCGTCGGGGCATGGATGCGCTCGTAGAAGGTCGGCAGGCGGGCAAAGCCGATCGCGCCGATGAGCGTAAGGACGGAGCCGATCACGAGGAAGGCGGAAACGGCGATGGCGGCCCAGGCCGGCAGGTCTTTCGCGTGGTCCATCATGCTCATTCGATCACCTCCCCGCGCATCAGGAACTTCGCGAGCGCCACCGTCGCCACGAAGCCGAGCATGCCGATGACCAGCGAAGCCTCGAAATAGAGGTCCTTGCCGGTGCGGATGCCGAACACCATCATCATCAGCATGGAGCAGGCATAGAGCGTATCGAGCGCCAGAACGCGGTCCTGCGCGCGCGGGCCGCGAGACATGCGCAGGGCCGCAAGCACCATGGCGAGCGCGAGGCAGCCCTGGGAAAAAGTGACGGACCAGACGAGGATCGTGTGGCTCATTCGAAAATCTCCATCAGCAGCGCCTCGTAGCGCCCCTTGATCAGGGCGCGCCATTCCTCCTCCTCGACGAGGTCGAGCACGTGGATCAGCACCGTCCTGCTCAGCGAATTGTATTCGAGCCAGGCCGTGCCGGGCGTGCTCGTGACGATAACGGACAGCACCGCGAGCGCCGTCGGGTCCTGGAGGTCGAGCGGGACCGTCATGAAGCCGGACTTGAAGCTTGCCCTGCGGCCCCTGACGAGGATCGAGGCGACGGCGATGTTCGAGCGCACGATATCGTAGAGCACGATGCCGAGGAGCCTTGGCAGCAGATACCATTTCCGCAGGCGCGGCTTGGCCGGCCGCAGCGCCGCCACGCCCCAGGAGGCGAAGACCGAGACGATGCAGCCGAGGATGAGGTGGCCGAGCGTGAAGCCGTTGAGGGCGAGCCACATGAGGACGAGCGAGGCGCTGAGCAGCGGATAGGGCAGCATGTCAGATCCCTCCCCCGCCATCCGGCCCGCCGGCCTCGGTAACGCCTGCACGCCGCGCATTGATCACCGCGTCGATATAGGCGGCCGGTTGCTGCAAGGTCTGCACCGTCTTTTCCATGTAGCGCATGGCGGGACCAGCCTGGATGGCGAGCGCCAGCGTCAGCGCGATCAGCAGCATGACCGGGGCCATCTCCATCACGAGCACGCGCGGCACGGTGCCTTCCATCGAGGCCCAGAAGGTGCGGATGCCGGCACGGGTCATCGAGATGAGCGCGGCAAGGCCCGACAGGATGAGCAGGCCGACGATCCACCAGACGGAGGCGGGGATCGGTCCCTCGCCTGCGACATTCGTGCCGATCATGCCGGTGAGCATGGCGAACTTGGCGACGAAGCCGGAAAGCGGCGGCAGGCCGGACAGCAGGATGCCGCAGGCCGCGAAGCAGATGCCGAGCACCGCGATCGTCCCCGGCATGGTGACGCCGACCTCGACCTCCTCCTCCTCCTCGTCCGCATCGCCATAGGCTTCCATCGTCACCGCGAGAACCGAGGCGCCGGCATCCTGCCCGCGCTCGACAAGCTCGATGAGCAGGAAGAAGGCGGCGATGGTGAGGGTGGAGCTGACCATGTAGAAGAGCGCGCCGGCCGTCACCACGCCGTTGTTGAGGCCGAGCACGGCGAGCAGCGTTCCCGAGGAGACGAGCACGGAATAGCTCGCGAGCCGCCCCAGCGCCTGCGAGGCGAGCACGCCGATGGTGCCGAAGGCGATCGTCGCCATGCCGCCGTAAAGCAGCACGTTGAGGCCGAGGCCGGCGGATGCGCCCTGCCCGAAGACCAGCAGCGACAGGCGCAGGATGACATAGATGCCGACCTTGCTCATGATCGCGAAGATGCCGGCGACCGGGGCCGTGGCGGCGCTGTAGGCTCCCGGCAGCCAGAAGTTCAATGGCCACATGCCGGCCTTGATGAGGAAGACGACGCCGAGGATGCCGGCGCCCGCCTCCAGCAGCATGCGCCGCTCGCCCTCGATCTCGCCGATGCGCAGGGCAAGATCCGCCATGTTGAGCGTACCGGCCGAGCCGTAGATCGCGCTGACGCCGATCAGGAAGCAGAGCGCGGCGGCAAGGTTGACCGCGATATAGTGCAGTCCCGCCTTGACGCGCATGGAGCCGGAGCCGTGCATCAGGAGGCCATAGGACGCAGCCAGCATCACCTCGAAGAAGACGAAGAGGTTGAAGAGGTCGCCCGTCAGGAAAGCGCCGTTGAGGCCCATCAACAGGAACTGGAACAGCGAATGGAAATGCGCACCCGCCGTATGCCAGCGGGCCAGCGCATAGACCAGCGTCGGGATGGCGAGGATCGAGGCGAGGACGAGCATCAGCGCCGAGAGCCGGTCCACGACCAGCACGATGCCGAAGGGCGCCGGCCAGTTGCCGAGGAGATAGACGCCGTCGAAGCCGTCTCTTGCCGCCAGCCGGAAGAGGCTGAAGGCGACGGCCGCGAGCGCCAGGCACGAGACGACGCTGATCATCGCCTTCAGCACGCGCTCACGCTCGTCGAAGAAGAGGAGGAGCGCGCCCGCGGCAAGCGGGATCAGGATCGGCGCGATGATGAGGTGGTGCTGCCAGCCGCTCATTTCGGCTGCTCCCTGCCGTCGACATGGTCCGTGCCGGTGAGGCCGCGCGCGGCGAGCAGGACCACGAGGAAGAGCGCCGTCGTCGCAAAGCCGATGACGATGGCGGTCAGCACCAGCGCGTGCGGCACCGGATCGGTCATGGTCGAGATCGGCACGCCGTCCTCCAGCAGTGGCGCGGCGTTGGATTTCACGCCGCCGACGCCGAAGATGAAGAGATTGACCGCATAGGACAGCAGCGAAAGACCGATGATGACCTGGTAGGTGCGCGGACGCAGGATGAGCCAGACGCCGGAGCCGGTCATGATGCCGATACCGAGGGAAAGGACGAACTCCATCAGGCCTCCTCCGCCTTGCCGGCATCGAGGCTGCGGACCCGGTGCATACGGACGGACTGGTGCGCAAGCGCGATCAGGATGAGCACCGTCGCGCCGACGACGAGCGCGAAGACGCCGATATCGAAGAACAGCGCTGTCGCGGCCGGCACCTTGCCGATGAAGGGCAGCACGACATATTGCGAATAGGTGGTCAGGAACGGATAGCCGAGGACCCACGCGCCCATGCCGGTGGCCGCGGCCATCAGCAGGCCGAAGCCCATCCAGCGCAGCGGCAGGATGCGGATGCGGTCCTCCGCCCAGCGCACGCCGCCCGCCAGATATTGCAGCAGGAAGGCGATGGCCATGGTGACGCCGCCGGCGAAGCCGCCGCCCGGAAGGTCGTGGCCGCGCAGCAGGAGATAGATCGAGAAGGTGATGACGACCGGGAACATCCACTGCATGATGACCGAGGGAACCAGCAGGTAATCGCGCACCGTATCGCCTGCCGAGCGCTCGGGGCGCTCGGCGTCATAGGCATTCTGGATACGCTGCTGCTCCGGCTTCTCGATGCTGTCGGGCGCGGGGCGGAAACGGCGCAGCAGCGCGAACACCGTCAGCGCCACGATGGCGAGAACCGCGATCTCGCCCATCGTGTCGAAGCCGCGGAAATCGACGAGGATGACATTGACCACGTTGCGTCCGCCGCCCTCCGTATAGGCCTTTTCGAGGAAATAGCTGGCGATGGCGTCCGGCACCGGCTGCTTCATGATCGCGTAGGAGAACAGGAACATGCCGAAGCCGCAGGAAACCGCGAGAAGGAAGTCGCGGAAGCGGCGGCTGCGCGCGGCGAGCGTCACGGCGTTATCGACCTTCTCCGACCGCTTCGGCAGCCAGCGCAGGCCGAGCAGCAGCAGAACGGTCGTGACGATCTCCACGACGAGCTGCGTGATGGCGAGATCCGGCGCGGAAAGCCAGACGAAGGTGATGCAGGTCGTGATGCCCGCACCGCCGAGCAGGACGAGCGCGGCGAGACGGTGATATTTCGCCTGATAGGCCGCACCCAGCGCGCAGAAGGCGCCGATGCCCCAGATGACGGCGAAGATCGGATCGACCTCCCCCAGAACCGGCGCCTTCGGCGAGAAACCGGCGATATAGAGCGGAACCACGCCGACGAGCAGTCCGGCGGCGGCCACGAGGCGCAGCTGCGGCTGAAGGCTGCGGGTGCCGAGATTGCTTTCCAGCCAGCGCGCCCATTTCCACGACACCGTCACGAGGACGCGCTCAAAGATGCGCTGCCCGGTGAGTTGGCGGAAGAGCGGCGGGCCGTCGTCGCACCTCGCCAGATAGTCCTTCAGCACGAAATACAGCGCCGCGCCGCCGACAAGCGCGATCAGGCTCATGATGAGCGGCGTGTTGATGCCATGCCAGACGGCGAGACTGTATTCCGGCGTGCGCTCGCCGAGCACCGACAGAACGGCCGAGTGCAGGAACGGGCCGATGGACAGGCTCGGGATGATGCCGACGACGAGGCAGGCGAGCACGAGGAACTCGATGGGGAAGCGCATCCAGTGCGGCGGTTCGTGCGGCTTGGGCTTCGGCAGGTCGGTCGGCGGGGGGCCGAAGAAGACCATGTGGATGAAGCGGATCGAATAGGCGACCGAGAAGGCGCCGGCGAGGGTCGCGACATAGGGCAGGATGCGGTCGAGCACGGAATCGGCATGGGTCTCCACCGCCTCGGCGAAGAACATCTCCTTGGAGATGAAGCCGTTCAGCAGCGGCACGCCGGCCATCGCCGCGCTCGCCACCATGGCGAGCGTTCCGGTGATCGGCAGGTATTTGAAGAGGCCGCTCAATCGCCGCATGTCGCGCGTGCCGGTCTCGTGGTCGATGATGCCGGCCGCCATGAAGAGCGACGCCTTGAAGGTGGCGTGGTTCATCATGTGGAAGATCGCCGCCACCGCCGCGACCGGGCTGCCGAGGCTGAGCAGCGTGGTGATGAGGCCGAGATGGCTGATCGTCGAATAGGCGAGCAGGCCCTTCAGGTCCTGCTGGAACATGGCGAAATAGGCGCCGAGCAGCAGCGTGCTGATGCCGGCGATGCCGACCAGCATGAACCATTCATAGGTGCCGGAAAGCGCCGGCCAGAAGCGCACGAGCAGGAAGACGCCGGCCTTCACCATGGTCGCGGAATGCAGATAGGCCGAAACCGGCGTCGGCGCGGCCATGGCGTTCGGCAGCCAGAAGTGGAACGGCACCTGCGCGCTCTTCGTCAGCGCGCCGATGAGGATCAGCACGAGCGCCGTGAGATAGAGCGGATGCGCCTTGATCTTGTCGCCGGCCGCCAGCACCACGTCGAGGTCGTAGCTGCCGACGATATGGCCGAGCACGAGCAGCCCCGCGAGCAGGCAGAAGCCGCCGATGCCGGTGATCGTCAGCGCCATGCGCGCGCCGTCGCGCGCTGCGGCATTGTTGTGCCAGTAGCTGATCAGCAGGAAGGAGAAGATGCTGGTCAGCTCCCAGAACACCGAGAGCAGGATGATGTTGCCCGACAGGACGATGCCGAGCATCGAGCCCATGAAGGCGAGAAGGAACGAGAAGAAGCGCGGAACCGGATCCTCTTCCGACATGTAGTAGCGCGCATAGAGCACGACGAGGCAGCCGATGCCGGTGACGAGCATGGCGAAGAGCCAGGCGAAACCATCCATGCGAAGGGTGACGTCGAGGCCAAGCTGCGGAAGCCATTCCAGATCGAGCCGCACCCGGCCGCCGCTGCGCACCGCAGGATAGAGCATTGCGGTCAGGACGAGACAGGCAAAGGCCACCCCGCCAGCCATGCGCGCCGCCAGAACGCGGGAATCCGTGCGCAGAAGGACGGTCGCGGCAAGGCTCCCCGCGAAGGGAAGGCAGACCAGCAGGACCAGAATCAGTTCACCCGTCATCGTTTGATCGATCGCTTTCGAACCTCAGAGCTTCTCCTATGCCGGCGCACCGGCAGCGTCGGGAAGGCCGCCGCGACCGCAAGCGATCGAACCGGCCGTCAGGCGAAATGCAAGGGAGGCGCACGCGCCCCGCGCGTTTCAGGCGCCCCCTTGCCGGACCGCAAAGGCAGAACCAAGGCCGTCGCGGCGGAATCGCTTCCGGCTCGCATCAACCGGCAGGTAAGTCCGAGCCAGGACCGCATCGCCTTTGCAGCGGTAATGCGCTTGCGGCATTCGGCCTCGACCGTGCCCGCTGGATATCCCGCAGCCTTCTGCACGCCATGGCGCAGCGCCCTTGCCCCCGCGCTCGCCGCAACCGGGGCCGTGAGCGTGGATATCAACAGCAAAAGACAGGTCAGCGCGGTGCAGAGAAGGCGGAAAGCCCGACGAAAAAGTCGATCCTGTTGCCTTGGTGCCGCCAAACGCCCTGCCTTTCGATATCGCCGTCCGTGCTGGAGATTCCTTCATCCGGACAATACGTTGGCAGGATCGGCACTGTCCACCCGCAAGCATGAAACTTTTCCAAAATCCAGTCTGTTTGCGCGGGCGGAAGAGTGATTTTTTCCTCGCCCCGGCCAAAACGCCGCAGCGGCCGCCGCCCCGTTCTGCTTGATGCCCCGCCGCATCGGGCGCATCCTAGAGGGGCGAATCACATTGCAGACCTGCTCCGCCCGACCTGTTCGCCCGGAGCGCATGGTGCGCCGATACCTGGACCGCCGGCTGTTGGTTTCCGGCCCTCCAGCCACTTCCGTGTTCCGGTTTCCTTCTGCCACAGACCGGCACGGCATCGATCACTCTCGAACGAGGTTCAACGATGACGGATGCGCGAATGGAATGGATCAGCAAGCGGGCCTACTCGCTCTGGGAAGAGGCCGGCCACCCTCACGGGCACGATGTCGAGCACTGGGCGCAGGCCGTGCTCGAGCGCGAGGAGTTCGAGCGGGTGGCGCTTTCCCCCGATGCACGGCCCGTCCGTGCGAAGAAGCCCCTGATCGACATTGCCGCCGGACCGGGCGGGAAAGCCGCCGCCGGCGCAAGGGCCAAGGCCTCGAAGGCGGCGGAGAGTAAGCCGATCTGAGGGCGCACCGCCTTTGCCTCTTGGAGACGGCGGCAAAGCACTCTATCTGGACGCGAACGCGTTTTTCGATGAGGGTTCCGTGCGCTCGATCTACATGCTGGCCGGCTTCCTGATGACGGCGCTCGGCATTATCGGCGTTTTCCTGCCGTTGCTGCCGACGACACCGTTCCTGCTCGTCGCGGCCTGGTGCTTCTCGCGCTCCTCGCCGCGTTTCGAGCAATGGCTTCTCGACCACCGCACGCTCGGCCCGCCGCTGGCGAACTGGCGGCGGGAGGGTGCGATCTCGGCCCGCGCCAAGATCGCCGCCGTCGGCCTCATCGCCCTGAGCTACGCTCTCCTGCTCTATCGCCTGCAGCCCTCACCGGCCCTCGCGATCTCTGTCGGGCTTGTCCTGGCGTGCAGCATCGCTTTCATCGTGACGCGCCCGCTGCCGCGGAAGGACTGAGCCACAGGCGCGCCAGCCGATGGACAGGGTCAATCAGGTCTCGAAATCCCCGAAAACGTCCTGCAGGCGGGTAAGCGTATCGACCCGCTCGCTGACCTCCTCGCCGAGCACGACTATGATGTTGCTGAGCAACAGGTCCATGACGGCAGTCATGGTTGCGGCCCCGTCCCAGAGGGGACCGTGCGAGCCGGGCACGATGAGGCAGATATCGGAGACCTCCGCTCCCCAGGGACAGAATTCGTCGGTCAGCAGCACCACCTTGACACCGGCGCGCCGCGCCTCCAGCGCCAGCGGCCGCGCCTTGGCGGAGAAGCGGCGCACGTCATGCAGGAAGAGCAGCCGCCCCTCGACGGACCCGTCGAGCAGTTCCGCATAGGTGCCGTTCAGCCCGTCGACGAACTGCACGCGCGGACGCGTATAGGAAAGCTGGCTGGCGAAATATTGCGCGATGCCGCGCACGTTCTGGTAGGCCGCGACATAGACCTCGCTCGCGCCGATCAGCGCATCGATGGTCTGCTGCCATTCCGGCGCACTGGTGATGGCGTAGATCTGGCCGAGATTGTCGATCTGCTGCTGGATGAGGCCGGCGAGCAGCTTGCCCTCCTGCCGGTCCTGCTGCAGCCGGTCGACCCGGCCCTTGACCTGCCAGGCCGGGTTGGAGCTGCCGTGGCGCAATTCGCTCTTCAACTCGTCCAGCCCGTCGAAGCCCATGCGCCGCAGATAGCGGCCGACGGTCATCGGCGAGACCTGAAGACGATGGGCGATGGAACGCGCGGTCTCGAAGGGAATCTCGGCGATGTTCCGCTCGATATAATGGGCGAGCAGCTTGTCGGATTTGGACCGCCTGAGGTCGTCGGACTGAACGAGCTTCAGAATGCGTTTCGACACGTCGCCCCTCTCCTCGAAAGCCCGCCCGTCCAAGGACGGGCGGGGATCAACCGCGCTCACACCGCGCTCACTGGGCCGTCTTGACCCGCGTCCAGACGCGGTCCACCTGACGCAGGGCCGGTCCCAGATCCTCGAATATCTGGAGACGGTCCATCGTCTCGGCCGGCGGGTTGATTTCCTTGCTATTCTTGATCTTTTCCGGGGTCAATTGCCGCGCCGGCACATTGGCCGTGCCATTGGTCTGCTGCGCGACGTTGAGGGCGACGATCTCCGGGCGGGTGTAGAACTGGAGGAACTTGATGGCGTTCTCCTTGTTCGGCGCGCTCTTCAGGACGCAGATATCCTCCTGATACATGGTCGCCCCCTCCTCGGGGATGACGTAGCCGAGGTCCTTCTCGTTGCCGAAGACGTCGATCATCGCACCGACGAAGGCGTGGCCGGCGGCAACATCGCCTGCCTGCACCATCGGCCGCTCGTCATAGGTGAAGGCCGCCACGTCCGGCTTCATCGCGATGATCGTATCGGCCGCCTGCTGCAGCTCGGCCGGATCGGTGGAGTTGATCTTGTGGCCGTTGAGGATGAGGCCGACGGCCAGCACCTCGCGCATGTCGTCGAGCAGGGTGAACTTCAGGCCCTTGGCCTTCACGGTCTCGATGAGGTCCTTCCAGCCGGTGACGTCCTTGCCGAGAACCTTGCGGTTGTAGAAGATGCCGACCGAACCCCAGGCGTAGGGCAGGCAATATTCGCCGTTCGGGTCGCTCTTGGCGCGCAGGAAGGCGGGATCGATGTTCTTGAAGCCCTCGTATTTGTTGATGTCGGTCTTCTCCAGAAGATCGAGCTTGGCCATGATGTCCTGCATGTGCACGGACGGGAAGACGACGTCGTAACCCGTCGCGCCGCCCTGGATCTTCGCCAGCATTTCCTCGTTGGAGGAATAGGTCGAGAGATTGACCTTGATCTTGGTCTCCTCCTCGAACTTCTTCAGCACTTCCGGATTGATGTATTCGCCCCAGTTGTAGACGTTGAGTTCGCTGGCGCCCGCAACGCCCGCCGTCGCCACGATGGCGGCGAGCGAGAGGGCTGTACCGCGCATCCAGGCCTGAAAACCGGATGCACCGGTGCGTTTCGCTTTCGTCATGGAAAGAGTCTCCTCTGATGGTTCGGCCCTGCGGCCCTGGCGCTTTCCTTTGCGCCGTCTTTTCCCGTCCCGGCTTCTTTCGGCCGTTGACTTGGATAGGCAAATGGTATCCACATATCGAAATCGCACAAGCGTTATTTTTATAACATTTTGGGGAACGACGATGCGAGATTCCATAGTCCGCCTGGAGAAGGCGGCGAAGGCCTTTGCCACGCCCGAAGGCCAGACGGTCACCGCGCTCGACGCCATCGACCTCGATGTCCGGCGCAACGAATTCCTGACACTGCTGGGGCCGTCGGGTTGCGGAAAGACCACCCTCCTGCAGGCGATCAGCGGCTTCGTGGAACTCGATTCCGGCCGCATCCTGATCGACGGCGAGGACATGACCGAAAGGCCGCCCTACCGCCGCCCGGTCAACACGGTGTTCCAGAACTATGCGCTCTTCCCGCACATGTCGGTGGGCGAGAACACCGGCTATGCGTTGGAGGTCGCGGGCGTCGCGAAGCCCGAGCGGCTGAAGCGCGTGGCGGAAGCCCTCGCCATGGTGGGCCTCGAAGGGCTGGAAAGCCGCAAGCCGCGCCAGCTTTCCGGAGGCCAGCAGCAGCGCGTGGCGCTCGCCCGCGCCATCATCGCCCGCCCGAAACTCCTCCTCCTCGACGAGCCGCTCTCGGCTCTCGACAAGAACCTGCGGCAGGCCATGCAGATCGAGTTGAAGACGCTGCAGAACGAGCTTGGCATCTCCTTCATCTTCGTCACCCATGACCAGCAGGAGGCGCTGACCATGTCGGACCGCGTCGCCGTGCTCTCGGGCGGGCGTATCCAGCAGCTCGATACGCCCCGGGCCATCTATGACCAGCCGAAGAACAGCTTCGTCGCTACCTTCGTCGGTGCCAGCAACCTCTTCGAGGGCAAGGCCGGCAGCGGCCAGCTCGTGACGGAGGACGGCCTCGCCATCTCGCATGGAAGACCCGGCACAACGGGCGCAGCGACGGCGCTCATCCGTCCGGAACAATTCTTCCTCGCGGAAGCCGGCAGCGACGCCCCAAGCCTCGACATCGACCTGGAGCAGATCGTCTTCGTCGGCTCGACCTTCGAGCTTTTCGGCCGCACGGCGACGGGCCGGCGCGTCATCGCAGAAATCCCGGCAACGCGGCGCAATCTCGTCGGCGAGGTCGAACAGACCCGTCATGCACGCCTCGCCTACGATCCGGCGGCAGTGCACCTCATTCCGGCGGAGGCCGCCTGACATGTCGTCGATCGCCTTTCGCCGCCGCGCCCAGCTTGCCGTCCTGCTCGGTCCGGTCTCGCTGTTCCTCGCGGTCTTCTTCCTCGGCCCGCTCTCCATCATGATCGTGACGAGTTTTCTTGCGCCCGGCCTCTATGGCGGGGTGGAGTGGAGCTGGTATCCGCACAACTACGGCCGCATCCTCGGCTTCGCCGACCCGATGTTCGAGGATTTCGACCCGGTCTATATCGCGATCTTCCTGCGCTCGCTGAGGATCGCGGCGCTCACCGTCGTCGCAACGCTTCTCGTCTGCTACCCGGCCGCCTTCTGCATCAGCCGTCTTTCCGAGCGCTGGAAGAATTTCTGCCTCTTCCTCATCACGCTCCCCTTCTTTGCCAGCCTCATCGTCCGGCTCTTCGTCTGGGTGCTGATCCTGCGCCCCACCGGGCTTGCCAACGACGTGCTCCTGAACACCGGCCTCATCGCCCAGCCGCTGGATCTCATCTATACCGAAGGCGCGATCATCCTCGGCATGGTCTATGTCTTCATCCCGTTCATGTTCATGCCGGTCTATGCGAGCGTCGAAAAGCTCGACTGGACGCTGGTGCGCGCCTCACTCGATCTCGGCGCGGGGCCGATCCGCACCTTCCTGCGCATCATCCTGCCCCTGACGGCGCCCGGCATTGCGGGCGGCGCGGTCATCGTCTTCATCCCCGCGCTCGGCAACTTCATCGTGCCGACCATCCTTGGCGGCGCGAAGGTGATGATGCTCGGCAATCTCATCGAGCAGCAGTTCCTCGCCGCGCGCAACTGGCCCTTCGGCTCGGCGCTCGCGATGATGGTGATGAGCGTGATGCTGGTGCTGCTCTTCGTCTATGTGGTGATTTCCGGCCGCCGCGGCCTCGATGCCGCAACCGGGCGCTGAGGAGAGATCGATGAAGATTTTCGCCACCCTCGCCCGCGGCAGCCTCTTGGCCTATACTGCGCTGTTCTTCGCCTTCATCTACATTCCACTGGCGCTGATCGCGATCTATTCGTTCAACGCCAACCCCGTGAACATGATGACCTGGACCGGCTTCACCACCGACTGGTACGCCCAGGTCCTCGGCTACAAGACGAAGATTTCGGAAAACGCGCTCTATCTCGAATCGACCGGCCAGCTCGTGCAGGCCGTCGGCAACAGCCTGAAGATCGCCGCCTCCACCACCGCCATCGCCACCGTGCTCGGCACGGCCATGGCCATCGCGCTCTACCGCTTCGATTTCTTCGGCCGCCGTTTCTACCGCGTCGTCATGTTCATGCCGATGCTGATGCCGGATATCGTGCTCGGCATCGCTCTGCTGATCTTCTTCGTCAATGCCGGCATCCATCTCGGCATCGGCACGATCATCATCGGCCAGTGCACCTTCCTGACCTCCTATGTCTTCATCGTCGTCACCGCCCGGCTCGCCGGCATGGATCGGACGCTGGAACACGCCTCCGCCGATCTCGGGGCAAACGAATGGACGACTTTCCGCAGGGTGGTCTTCCCGCAGCTCCTGCCGGGCATCCTCGGCGGCGCGCTGCTCGCCTTCATCATCTCGATGGACGACCTCGTGATCACCTATTTCATCGCCGGCGTCGATGTCACGACGCTGCCGATGTTCATCTTCGCCATGCTCCGGCGCGGCATCAAGCCGGAGATCAACGCCATCGCCGTGATGATGCTGACCTTCTCCTTCGTCATCGCCTCCCTCGGCCTCTACCTTCGCTCCCGGCAGAAATGACCATGAACAAAAAGACAAAGCCCCGCGCCCGCGACCTCGGCCTGCCCTTCACCGGCCGCACCGGCCCCCTCAACGCCATCACCGATGTCGACGGCATCGCCGTCGGCTTCCAGACGATCCGGGAGGAAACCCCGCGCCCCGGCCGCAAGCTGCCGGTGCGCACCGGCGTCACCGCCATCCTGCCGCACAGCGGCAGCGAAACGCCCGTGCCCGTCTATGCCGGCGTGCACCGCTTCAACGGCAATGGCGAGATGACCGGCACGCACTGGATCGAGGACGGTGGCACCTTCCTCGGCCCGGTCATGATCACCAACACCCACGGCGTCGGCATCACCCACCATGCGACGATCCGCTGGATGCTGGAGCGCTACGCCTCGACCTACGAGATCGGCGATTTCCTCTGGCTGATGCCCGTCATCGCAGAAACCTATGACGGAGCGCTGAGCGACATCAACGGCATGCCGGTGACGGAAGCGGATGCGCGCGCGGCGCTGGAAAACCTCTCGCGCGGCCCCGTTCAGGAGGGCAATTGCGGTGGCGGCACGGGCATGATCACCTACGGCTTCAAGGGCGGCACGGGCACCGCATCGCGCATCGTCACCTATGCCGGCAAGGACTATACGATCGGCACGCTGGTGCAGGCCAACCACGGCCAGCGCGACTGGCTGACAGTCTGCGGCGTACCCGTCGGCAGGCACCTGCAGGACAATACCCCGCAAAGCCAGCTCAAGGAACGCGGCTCGATCATCGTCGTCATCGCCACCGACCTGCCGCTCGCCCCGCACCAGTTGAAGCGCCTCGCCCGACGCGCCGCCATCGGCATCGGCCGGGGCGGCACGCCCGGCGGCAACAATTCCGGCGACATTTTCCTCGCCTTCTCCACCGCCAATCCGCAGGCGATGGCGCATCGCGCGCCGGAAATGCTTTCCCTCGAAATCCTCAACGACGAACATCTCGACGCCGCCTACCTTGCGGCGGTGGACAGCGTGGAGGAAGCGGTGGTCAACGCCATGCTGGCGGCGGAGGACGCCGGCGGCACGCCGCATGACAGGCTGCGCGTCGATGCTATCAGGCACGACGACCTGCTTTCCGTCATGCGGCAATACGGCCGGGTCGGCTAGTTCGCATTGCCGTCAGGCGTCACGCGCTGGCTGTCGCCGCCGGTGCCGGATTGCGGGGTCGGATCGCGATCGGTCGGTACCGTCTGGCCGCCGTCAGGAGCGGTGTTGTCGATCGTGTCCTGCGAGGGTGTCTGCGTGCCGTTCGAGGTCGAGGATGTCTGCGAGCTATCGACGGGACTGGACGGGTCGACACGTTCGCCCCAGATTTCCACTGCGCCCCAGACGAGGAAGGCCAGGGCAAGACTGATGCCGAGCACCTTCAACACCGGCCGGCCCAGGCCGCCCTGCCGGGTCTCCCGGGCTGCATAGTCCTTGCGGGCCGGCTCGTGGATGCGGGTGAGCGGATCACCGCGTTCGTCCTGCTGGTGGGTCATGGCTTGCACTCCCTGAAAATCGTTTCAGGGGGAGAACTGGCCATGAAACGGAAAAGTTCCGGTCAGGTTTCCGCCGGCCCGTCAAGCCCCAGCGCCTCCAGCAGCCGGCGCTGGCGCAGCAGGAGATGCGTGAGCGCAGCGACGTCGCCCTTTGCCGGCTGGTGCGTCATGCCCTCCGCCACCGCTTCCACGATGGCCTCCAGCGTATCGGTGATCTCGCGGGAAACGTCGTGCAACTCCGCAAAACCGGGATCGGTGGCCGCCGCCGCGAGCGTCGCCGTCGTCACGCGGCCGATGCCCTGCGGCACCTTCGCGCCGCCATCGACAAACCCCTCCGGCAGACTGCCCTTCAGGTTGACGACGCGGCGATGGCGGATGACGTCGATGATCTGGTCCACTGCCTGGCAGGCCCCGGCCACGCGGGAGGGATGGTCCGTATCCGCCGCCGCATGGGGCAGAAGCTCCAGCTTGCCGGGGTGGCGTTCGGCCAGTTTCAGGTAGGGCAGCATCGGCCCGCTGAGCGTGCTGCTCGAAGCGCTCTTGAAGAGATCGGCGTCGATGGCGGCATGGCGCACTTGACCCGAGGCGAGCGCCTTGTCGAGCGCCGCAGCATCCACCACCTCGCCCCGGTCGTAGTTGACGACGACCGCACCGGGGCTCATCGCCGCAAGTACCGCCTCGCCGACGAGGCCGGCATTGGCATAGCGACGCGTCTCCTCGTCAAGCCGGCCGAGGCCGACATGGACGGACAACGCATCCGCCCCACGCGCCGCGGCCTCGGGCGTTTCCGCATACTCGAACCCCTCCGCCTCGATCCATTGCCGATGGTGCGGGCGGGCATGAATGACGACCGCCATGCCGAAAGCGCGGGCGAGCTTCGCGACCTCATGGCCGATATTGCCGTAGCCGAGCACGGCCATGCGCCGGCCTTCCAGCTTGGAGGTCGGATAGAGCCTCAGATCGCGCCCCGTATCGAAATCGCCTGCCGCGACTCGGGCGTGCAGCAAATCGACCGGCAGGTCCGGCGTCACCTTCAGCAGCGCCTTCATCGCCATCTGCGCCGTCGCGCGGCTGTTGATGCCGGGCGTGTTCATCAGCGGCGCGGCACCGCCCTCACCATTGCCGCCACCCCAGGAGGCAGCCCCCATATTGCCGGTGCCCGCGCCGATGCGCACGCCGCCGAGCGGAAAGACCGCCTGCCGGGGAATGAAGGTCGCTGCCGCGATCAGCGCGTCGTAGCGGCCATCGGCGGTCTGCGCGATGATCTCCGCCTCGGCGCTGAGGTCCGGCTGGTAGAAGAAATGGATGCCCGGCGGCAGGTCCTCGCGCTGGTAGCCGCCCTCATGGAAGACGCCGCCCCGCGCCACGATATGGGCACGCACCTCGCTTGCGTCCGGCACGCCCTCCGCGTCGAAGCGCAAGCCGACGAGATCGGCGATCAGGACCCTGTAGGCGCGCTGCGGGTCGTCCAGCCGTCCCGTCTCTTCCCGATCCTGCATGGCGTCCCTCCCTCTCCGCTCATCGTTTCGTAGGCGAGTTTTGGAAGACGGGCAAGCCGGCGGCAAAAGCGACATGCCGGGTCAAAACCGCCCATTGCCCACCCTTGGGACGGACGGCATAAAGAAGCGGCAACAGAGGATCGCCCATGACATCCCGCGCCTTCACCACCATCGAAAACGAATGGATCACGCTTGCCGACGGCACACGGCTCGCCGCGCGCATCTGGATGCCGGAAGGCGCGGAGCAGGATCCGGTGCCCGCCGTCCTCGAATTCCTGCCCTACCGCAAGCGCGACGGCACGAGCCTGCGCGATGAATCGACCTACCCCGTCTTCGCCGCGGCGGGCATTGCCGGCGTGCGCGTCGATATTCGCGGCTCGGGCGAGTCCGACGGTGTCATCGACGGCGAATACACCCCGCTGGAGCTGGCGAATGCCCGCGAGCTCATCGCCTGGATCGCCGCCCAGCCCTGGTCGAACGGCTCCGTCGGCATGATGGGCATTTCCTGGGGCGGCTTCAACTGCCTGCAGGTCGCCGCCCTCAAGCCACCGGCCCTGAAGGCTGTCATCTCCATCGCCTCCACCGTCGACCGTTACAACGACGACATCCACTACAAGAATGGCACGCACCTTTCCGCCCAGCTTTCATGGGCCGCGACCATGCTCGCCTACCAGTCCCGCTCGCCCGACCCCGCCATCGTCGGCGACCGGTGGCGGGACATGTGGCTGGAGCGGCTGGAGAACGAACCCTTCTTCCTGGAGGAATGGCTGCGGCACCAGCGCCGCGACGCCTTCTGGAAGCACGGCTCCATCTGCGAGGACTTTGCCGGTTTTCCCGTGCCCGCCCTTGTCATCGCCGGCTGGGCGGACGGCTATCGCAGCACGCCGCTGAAGGCCGTCGAGGGGCTGGGCGACAAGGCCAAGGCACTGATCGGCCCCTGGGTCCACAAATACCCCCACTTCGCCTGGCCGAAGCCGCGCATGGATTTCCACGCCGAGGCCATCGCCTGGTGGAACCATTGGCTGCGCGGCGAGGAAAACGGCGCGCAAGACGCCCCGCAGGTACGCGCCTATATGCAGGATGCCGCCCGCCCGGCCTTGCGGCGCGAGAGCGATCCCGGCTTCTGGATCGCCAAGGACCGCTGGGAGACGCCCGAGATGGCGGCCTTCCATGTCGCACCGCACGGCGCGCTCGTCTCCGGCCCGCCGGTAGCCGGCGCAAGCCATGACCGCTTCCTGAAATCGCCGCTCGATACCGGCATCATGGCCGGCGAATGGTTCACGCTGAAGCCGGATGCGGAAATGGCGCTCGACCAGCGCCTCGACGATGCCGGCTCGCTGGTCATCGAGACGCCGCCGCTGACCGAGACGCAGGATTTCCTCGGCCAGCCGGCGCTGGAACTCGATGTTTCCACGGAGGCGGAGATCGCTAATCTCTGCGCCCGCCTCGTCGACATACATCCGGACGGTACCGCGACACGCGTCACCTTCGGCGTCCTGAACCTTGCCCATCGCGACGGCAATGCCGAACCCAGCGCCATGCCGATGGGCGCAAAGACCCGCATCCGCCTTGTGCTCGATGCGATGGGCTATCGCTTCCGCGCCGGCCACCGCATCCGCCTGTCCCTCTCGACCGCCTACTGGCCGATGGTGCTGCCGCCGCCGGTGGACGCCGGCGTGACGCTGGACCTTGCCTCGCTCGGCCTTTTCCTGCCGAAACTCGGGGAGCATCGGGTGATCGTCCTGCCCGAACCGGAAAATCCCGATCCGCTGCCGAAATATACAGAACTCGCGCCCGCCGAGACCGCCAGAAGCGTCGAGCGGGACCTGACCAACGGCCTGACGGAGTATTCGATCTACGAGGATACCGGCCTTTACGAACACCCCGGCACGGGACTTGCGACGCGGCAGGTGCGCGACGAGGTCTGGTCCATCGCCCCGGACGATCCGCTTTCGATGACCGGCACCTCGATCTGGACCTGCGACATGCAGCGCCCCGGCTGGTTCGTGCGCACCGTCTCGACGGCCACCATCGCCTGCACGGCGACGGACTGGCTGATCGCCGCCAATGTCCGCGCCTTCGAAGGTGAGACGCTGGTCTTCGAGAAATCCTTCGAGGAGACCATCGCGCGCGACTTCATGTGACGGGATTTGGTGCCTCCGGGCACGGACTCGCCATGCTCAGTGGAAATCGCGGGACTTGACGCGGATCGCTTCCGTCGCGCCCGCCTCTTCCTGCCCCGCCACGCCGCCGCGCCGGCCGATAGTCGCAAAGTCCGCCGAAAGATCGGTGAGGTGCTGCACCACGAGATGCACCACCTCGCCCTCCCGCTGGACATAGCCTTTGACGCCGATCATCGGCGCGCCCATCACGATGGGGCGGAACGCGAGGAAGACCTTGCGCCAGACGACGAGGTTGGCGATGCCCATCTCGTCCTCGATGGTCACGAAGATGACGCCCTTGGCCGAACCCGGCTGCTGGCGCACGAGCACGATACCGGCCGTCTCGACCTTGCGGCGATCCTTGAGCCGCGTCGCCTCCGCGCAAGTGAGGAAGCGGCGGCGCGTGAGGCTTTCGCGCAGGAAACTTACCGGATGCGCCCTGAGCGTCAGGCCGACATGGCCATAGTCCTCCACCACCTCGCCGCCTGTCGCCATGGGGCGCAGCGCCACCGCCGGCTCGCTGAGTTCGGGAACCACCGCCGCCTCCCGCGCGGCGGCGGCCGAGAAGAGCGGCAGAGGCTCGTCCCGAAGCCCCCGGATCGCCCACAGCGCCTCCCGACGGGAAAGGCCGAGCGACGGCAGGAAGGCATCCGCCTCCGCAAGCCGGACCAGCGCATCGGCCGGAAGGTCCGCACGGCGCCAGACGTCATCGACAGAAACGAAAGGCTCCTCCTCCCGGTTGGCGACCATCTTACCTGCCTCCTTGTTGCTCAGTCCCTTCACCAGCCGCAATCCCAGCCGGACCGCAAACCGTCCCGTCTCTTCCGCCGGCTCCAGCGTACAGTCCCACCGGCTCCGGTTGACGCAGACCGGCCGCACTTCCACCCCATGCTCGCGCGCATCGCGCACGATCTGCGCCGGCGCATAGAACCCCATCGGCTGGGAATTGAGCAGCGCCGCGCAGAAGACGTCCGGGTGATGGCACTTCATCCAGGCCGAGGCATAGGCTATGATGGCGAAGCTATAGGCATGGCTTTCCGGAAAGCCATAGGAGCCGAAGCCTTCGAGCTGGCGGCACATGCGCTCGGCGAATTCCTTGGCATAGCCCTTTTCAATCATGCCATCGCGCAGTTCGTCCCGGAATTTGTCCACCCCGCCTGTCTGCTTGAAAGTCGCCATCGCCCGACGTAGCTGGTCGGCCCGACCAGCTTCAAATCCAGCGCACTCAATCGCGACCTGCATCGCTTGTTCCTGAAACAGAGGCACCCCCAACGTCCTTTTCAGGACCATCTCAAAAGCGGGCTGGGGATATTCGACAGCCTCCAACCCTTGCCGTCGGCGCAAATAGGGATGCACCATGTCCCCCTGTATTGGCCCCGGCCGAACGATCGCCACCTGAATGACGATGTCATAGAATTCCTTCGGCTGAAGGCGCGGCAGCATGGACATCTGCGCGCGGCTTTCGATCTGGAAAGTGCCGATCGTGTCAGCCTTCGAGATCATCTCGTAGGTCGCCTCGTCATCTTCCGGGATGGTTTTGAGATCGTAGGTCTTTCCCTTGTGCTCCTTCAAAAAATCGAAGGCGCGGCGCATGCAGGTGAGCATGCCGAGCGCCAGCACATCGACCTTCATGAATTTCAGGTATTCGATATCGTCCTTGTCCCATTCGATCACCTGCCGCCCGTCCATGGCCGCCGGCTCGATGGGCACGAGATCGTCCAGCCGGTCGCGCGTCAGCACGAAGCCGCCCGGATGCTGCGAGAGGTGCCGGGGCCTGTCGATCAACTGGCGGGCAAGCTCGAACAGCAGTTTTATGCGGCGATCATCCACATTGAGGCCGGCACCGACGGCGTGACTTTGCGGCAGGTCGTTGGACCAGCCCCAGACCTGCGAGGACAGTGACTTCAGCACGTCCTCCGGCAGGCCCAGCGCCCGCCCGACATCGCGCATGGCCGCCCGCGAGCGGTAGCGGATGACGGTGGCGCAGAGGGCGGAGCGATCCGTGCCATAGGTGTCGTAAATCCACTTGATTACTTCCTCCCGACGCTCGTGCTCGAAATCCACATCGATATCGGGCGGCTCGCCGCGCTGCTCGGAAACGAAGCGTTCGAAGAGAAGACCATTCACCATCGGGTCGATGGCAGTGATGCCGAGCACGTAGCAAACCGCGCTGTTGGCCGCCGAGCCGCGCCCCTGGCACAGGATATCGATGGAGCGGGCATATTCCACGATGGACCGGACCGTGAGGAAATACGGGGCGTATCGCATATGCGCGATGAGCGTCAGCTCGTGGATGAGCTTGCCGCGAACCTTGTCCGGGATGCCACCGGGATAACACGCGGCCGCCCCCTCCCAAGTATACTTCTCCAGCGCCTCCTGCGGCGTGAGATGCGCATATTCCTTCTCGTCCGGGTACTGGTATTGCAGCTCGTCCAGTGAGAACCGGCAGCGCCCGGCGATTTCCCGCGTCCGGGCCAGCGCCTCCGGGTAGCGGGAGAAGAGGCGGTGCATCTCCTTCGGTGGCTTCAGGTAGCGGTCGGCGTGGCGTTCGCGCAGGAAGCCGGCATTGTCGATGGTGACGTTGTGGCGGATGCAGGTGACGATGTCCTGCAGCATGCGCCGGGCAGGCTCGTGGTAGAGCACGTCGTTGGTGACGACGGTGGGCACGCGGTGCTGCGCGGCGAGGTTGGAGAGCGCGAAGAGGCGAAGCTGGTCGTTCGGGCGGCGGCGCAGCGTGAGGGCTAGGTAGGCGCGATCACCGAAGGTTTCGCGCAGGCGGCGCAGCCGCAATGCCGTCTCCTCGTCGGCCTCCTCCGGCACCAGCACGGCGAGAAGGCCCTCGTTCCATTCCACGACATCGGCCCAGTCGAGATGGCACTTGCCCTTGCCGGCCTTCTTCTTGCCGATGGTCAGCAGGCGGCAGAGGCGGGCATAGGCCTCGCGGTCGGTGGGGTACACCAGCAGGGACATGCCGTCGACGAGATCGAGCCGGCAGCCGACGACGAGGCGGACCTGAGGCGCATCCGGCGGCAGTTCCTTCGCCGCCTTGTGGGCCTGCACGACACCCGCGAGACTGTTGCGATCCACCACGGCAAGAGCGTCGATGCCGAGTGCGCTTGCCTGCACAAACAGTTCCGCCGCGCTGCTCGCCCCGCGCAGGAACGAGAAATGCGATGTGACCTGCAGCTCGGCATAATACGGTTTCATGCGAAGACCCCGTGCAGGAACCAGCGGCCGATCCCGCTTGTCGCCTGCTCCTCGTCTCCCGAGCGGAACAGCCAGAACCGCTCCCCCTCCATGTCCTCCACCTGGAAATAATCGCGCACGGCGGCAAGCTCGGCGTCGCGCTTCCACCATTCACCGAATATCCGCTCCGGGCCGTCGGCGCATTTCACGTGCCGCCGCACGCCACGCCAGATGAAGAAGGCGGGTGGCTGGTCGGGCAGCAGTGCCATGACCTCGATCGGCTCCGGCCGCGCGAGCAGGCGCGCGGGGCGCGGCCAGCGGCCCTGCCATGTCCCGCCGTCATCCGGGGCGAGCGGCGCGATGCGGCGCACGGAGCGCTCCGGCACGTCGCTCTCCACCGGCGCGATGCGGTAAAGGCGGCGCGCGCCGATACGGTTGGCGATGACATCGACGAGGCCGGCAAGATCCGCTGTCTCCTCCTCGATCAGCGACGTGGCGGCCTGTTGCAGGACGAGCGGTTCGGCAAGCGTCGCGGTCAGGTCCATGATCTCGATGCCGAAACCCGGATCGATCGTCTCGATCCGGTCGCAGATGAGCCGGGTCAGGCGCTTCTCGTCACGCGCCGCCCGCGCCGTGCCGATGCGGATCGCCTGCAGGGAATTATCGACGCGGCGGAAGAGCAGATCGAGCCGACGCGCGCCGAGGCCACGCCGTTCCAGAACCTGGCAAAGATCGTGCACGAGGCCGGCCGTATAACGGGCAATGGTCTCGGGCGCGCCGATGGGTTCGCCGAAAACCTTGCGGACCGTCGCCAGCTCCGGGTCGCGCAGCGGATCGACCGGCTCCGAGACCGTGCCCTGTATCTGGTCGAGCCGGCGGCCCAGCAGCGCGCCGAAGCGCAGGACGAGCGGCGCGCGCGGCACGGCGAGCACATCGCCGATCGTGGAAAAGCCGAGCACATGCAGGCCCGTCACGGTTTCCGGCGGAATGCGCAGCCCCGCAAGCGGCAGGCGCGCGACGGCCTCCCCCACCGCACCATCCGGGACGACACAGACGGGATCGGCCAGAAAGCGCGCGGCGGCATAGGCCGCACCCCGCGTATCGGCGATGGCCGCGCGGGCGAAAATGCCGGAGGCGGAAAGGCGGTTGACGAGGCCGCCCAGCATGCGCGTCTCACCGCCATGCAGATGATCGGCTCCCGTCGTGTCGATGACAAGGCCGTCCGGCGGATCCGGCGCGACGATGGGCGCATAGTGCTGCAATGCCCAGAGCGCGAGACGCTCCAGCGCGGCCGCGTCCGCAGCGGGATCGGCCGGCATGGTCAGGATGTCGGGCAGCAGCGCATGAGCCTTGGTGAGCGGCATGCCGACGCGCAGTCCCGCCGTTTCCGCCGGCCGGCTCACCGCCGTCACGACGCGGCGCGATCCCTCGCGCCCGACGAGGACGAGCCGTGCGTCAGGCGGAGGCGCTGAAGCGCCCATGGCCCGCCGCAGGCGATCGATCGGCCAGCCGGGAAGAAAAAGCGATACGACCCTCGGCATCGGATGCCTCCACTTCGAATTCCGCCGCCTCCCCTGCCCGGCAGCGCGTGAGTTCCAGCCGCCACCGCGCCCGACCGACACCCGGTACGGGAAGCGGCGCCGACGGGGCGACGGACACCTGCCAGCGCGTCACGGCGGCCGTGGGCAACAGGAACGTCCCCACTTCCCGCCGGTGCCGGAAACGGCGCAGGGCGATGCCGAGCGTGCCGCCGGCTTCCGCGGCGAGTTGCAGGCGGCGTGAAGCGGTCATCGACAAGCGCGCGACCTCCGCCACGACAGCGCCCAGCCCGCCATGGCGCAACCCCTCCTCGAAACAGAGGAGCAGGCTCTTCTCGTCGCGCGCCTCCACATAGAGGACGCGACCGGGCGCAAGGCCCGCCTGCGCCAGCGCCGGGGCGAAGAGATCGGGCCGCGTCAGACACCAGAGCACCTGCCCCCTGGTGCGCGCCGCGATGCCCGCGGCAAAGAGCATGGCCGCCGCGCCCTCGACCGCATCATTGCCGCCGCCGTAAATCTCATGCAGGCTGGCGAGCGCCAGCCCGCCGCCCGGCAGCCTTTCGTCGATCTCCGGCACGCCGAAGGGCAGCACCGCCCGGTCGCGCAGGGCGCGGCCGTCGAACTGCCGGATGCGGTCGCGCAGGTCGGCGACAACGGCATGGGCGGAGGCGGACATCGGCTTGGCGGCTCCCGGTTGATAGATAATTGTTCTCTATTTGTTCTCAATTCCGAGAAGAGTCAATCAGGCTTTCCCGCCGGAACGATCACAGTTTGAATCATTGCCGGGAACCAACCGGCGCGGCGGAAGTTCTTCCTGTCGCCATTCCCATCAATCCAGGAGACATGTCCATGGCTGACGAAAAGAGCACCGGCAAACGCACGCTTGGCGTCGTTGAGGGGCGCGACAGCATTTCGCAAGAGGCGAAGGCCGCAGAAGCGGAGGCCACGATCAACGAGCAGATCGAGGCGCTGAAGGCTGAGATCGGCCGGATGAAGGAATCCGCGGGGCTGATCGCCGAAGGCACCGGGCAGATCGCGGTCGCCAAGGCGGAGTCGCTGCGCGAGGAAGCCCGCCGCACGATCCAGGCCAATCCGCTCGCGGCCCTGGCCGGCGCGGCCTTCATCGGCTACCTCTTCGGCCTGCGCCACCGGTGAGAAAGCGCCTTGCGCTTATGAAAAAGCCCGGCATGGCCGGGCTTTTTATTGTCCTCAGAACCAGCGTTGGCGGCGGGGCGGCTCGCTTTCCAGGGAGCCGAGCAGATAGCCGACGACCATGCCGGCGATCCCGGCCGTCAGCACCACGCCCGAAAGGGCGGCGGGATGCTCCCGGGCAGCCTGCGCCACGGCCGCGCCTTCATTGCGGACATATTTCGTGGCCGAGCGAACGGCGGGGCGGGCAGCGTCCATCGCATTGCCAGCGCGCTCGCGCATCGTCTCATAGGCTTCGGCACCCCGCTCGCCGAGGTCCTTCTGAAGGGCGGCGATCTCGTCGCGGAGAGCGGAAATCTGGGATTGAACGTCGTTGCTTGCCATTGCGGTCTCCTTGTCAGCGATGAGGAACGAACGGATGGCGGGCGGCTTGGTTCCAAGTCGCAGGGAGAATTGCCGTCAGCTTGCCTGGCGGCGGCCGTCGCGGCGGATCTGCGAAGGCGTATCGCCGAAGGCGGCGCGGAAGCGCCGGGTGAAATGCGACAGGCTCTCGAAGCCGGTCTCAAGCGCGATCTCGATCAGCGGCTTGTTGGTGCGCATCACCATGGTCAACGCGGCAGCCATGCGGATCTTCATGTAGATCGCGCTCGGCGAGGCGCCCATGTCGCTCTCGAACAGGCGTTCGAGCTGGCGGCGGGAGACGTTCGTCATCGTGGCGATGCTGTCGATGGAGAGCAGGTCTTCCGTGTGCTGCTCCATCATCATGATGGCGAGATGCACACGGCGGTCGCGCGCTTCGAGGCCCAGCGGATTGCGCGGCTGGACGTCGGTAGCGTCGCGTCGGTGGCGGATCTGGAGGATTTCCAGCGCATTGCGCTCGGCCGCTTCGCCGACATGGTGGCGCACCAGGGTCGCCGCAAGGTCGGCGACGCTGCTGCCGCCGGCGCAGGTGGCGACCTTGCCGTCGAAGCGGAAGATCTGCTCCGACGTCGCCTCGATATCGGGATAGCGGGCGCGGAAATCGCGGTGGTGCAGCCAGCTCACGCAGGCCGTATGCCCCTTGAGCAGCCCCGCCTCGGCAAGGATGAAGCTGCCCGTACAGAGACCGATCAGCCCGACGCCCGCATCGGCCGCCTTGCGCAGATAGGTCCTCGCGTAGCTGTCGATCGGCTCCTCCACGTTCAGGAGGCCGCCGACGACGGCGATGTAGTCGAAACTGGAGGGATCGGCGAAGGGCGCGGTCGGCGCGACCTGGATGCCGCTCGAGGAGGAGATGAAGTTGCGCGTGCTGCTGATGACGTCCCAGTCGCAGTTGACGCGGCGGGAGCGGTCCTCGCTGTCGCTGGCAAGCCGCAGCGTATCCACGAACAGCGCGAAGGCGGAGAGGGTGAAACTCTTCGACAGGATGAAACCGACGCGCAACGCCTTCGGCGCCGCCGCCCCGCTCATCTCCTTCGATGTCCGAACATCCACCGCCATCGGGCCTCCCATTCCGCTCCGCGGGCATTATAGGCGGGAAGCACCCGGGAGCGATAGCGGAATCTGCCCTTCCGCGCCGCCATTGCTTCAGGGCCGTCGCGCGCCGCGCACGGCGAGCGACACGGCATAGAGCGATGTCGTGGCGGTGATGAAGAGGCGATGGCCGTTCCGGCCGCCGAAGCAGACGTTCGAAACCGTCTCCGGCACGAGGATTTTCCCGAGCCGCCGGCCATCAGGGGCGATGCAATGCACGCCGTCGCCCGCCGAGGACCAGAGATTGCCGTTCTCGTCCACGCGCATGCCGTCCGCGCAACCGGGCGAAATGGCATGGAAAACGTCGCCGCCCGTCAGGCTCCCGTTGGCCGCCACGTCGAAGGCGCGGATGTGGCGCGGATCGTCCGTGTGAATGCGCCCGGTATCGGCGACGTAGAGGCGCGTTTCATCCGGGCTGAAGGCAAGGCCGTTCGGGCAGTTGAAATCGGTCAGCATGGCGCGGACATGGCCCGAATGCGGATCGACGCGGTAGACATTGCAGGGCAGCGCCTGCTCGCTGCGCGTGCCCTCATAATCCGAAGCGATGCCGTAGTGCGGATCGGTGAACCAGATCGCACCGTCCGAGGCGACGACGACGTCGTTGGGCGAGTTCAGCGGCTTGCCCTCGTAACGGTCAGCGATCACGGTGATGGCGCCATCGTGCTCCGTACGCGTGACGCGGCGCGTGCCGTGTTCGCAGGTCACGAGGCGGCCTTCCCGGTCGCGCGTGTTGCCGTTGGAAAAATTCGACGGCTCGCGGAATGTCGTGATGCCGAGCGTGGCGCTCCAGCGCAGCATGCGGTTGTTGGGAATGTCGGAGAACAGAAGGCAATCGTGATCGCCGAACCAGATCGGACCCTCGGCCCAGTCGAACCCGCCGGCAAGCTTCTTGAGCGGCGCGTTGCCCAGCACGAAACTGGAAAAGACGGCCTCTTCGGCCTCGAAAAACGACATCCCCGCCTCCCTTGCGATGGAAATGCTTTTAACGGCAACGACCGCGCCCGCCTAGCCCGCGCGGGGATCGGCGGCGAACAGGAAGCCGCGGCGGCTTTGCACCACCGCTTTTCTCAATCCGCATAATGCGCGGCGACGGCCGCGGCGGCCGTGGCGATATCCGCCTCGAGGCCGAGCTTGCGAAGGGCGATACCATAGGCCGCGACATTGCCGAGCACCGCCTCGAAACAGGCGCGCCTGCCGGTGTGGTTGAGCCGCACGAGGTTTTCAGCGCCGGGGCCGACACCCGGCGACATATCCGTGTCGAGATGGGCGGCGGCGGCAAGGAAGGCCTCCGCATCCACGCCGTCGGGCAACCTTGCCGTCGTGACGAGATGCGACGCGCGGCCGGGCGCGGCCCAAGGCTGCGCCCCGAGCGCGATTAGCCCCTCGCGCGCGGCCTTTGCCGCTTGGGCATGGCGCACGAGAACGGCGTCCGGGCCTTCCGCCTCGAAACGGTCGAGCGCAGCTTCCAGCGCGAAGAATTCCAGTGCGGCGGAGGTGCCGGGCAGCGCGCCGCGGCCGGCATCGAGCCAAGCCTTGCGATCGAGCAGCGACAGCGTCGAATCCTGCGGTCCGCCTTCGGCCGTTATCAGTCTCCATGCGGCCGGACTGACCGAGAGGGCCGAAACGCCGGCCGGCCCGGCCAGCGACTTCTGCGGCCCGATCACGGCGATATCGACGCCGAGCGCATCGACATCCAGCGCATGGCCGCCGACGGATGCGACGGCATCCACCACCGTCACGATGCCCCGCGCACGCGCGGCGACGACAATCTCCTCCAGCGGGTTGAGCACGCCGTTCGCCGATTCCGCATGGCAGAAGATGACGACTTTCGTTTCCGGATGCGCATCGAAGGCGGCCGTCACGGCCTTGGCGTCGATCGAGCGGGCCGGCTCGGCGGAAAGCGTCACCACCTCCGCGCCGCCCCGCCGCAGCCAGCCGCCGAACCATGCGCCGAAAGGACTGGTGACGATGTTGATCGCCTTCAGGCCCGGGCGGGCAAGGCTCGCTGTTGCCGCCTCCAGCGCCACGACAGCCTCCGCCTGGAACAGCAGGATATCGTTCCGGGTTTTCAGGATCCTGCCGAGCCTATCGGCGACGAGGCCGAAGCGCTCGGGCGGGAAGACGGGAGCGTCGTTCAGGGCATTCCAGTGGTCAAACGGCATTGCGGTCTTCCTGTCGGATAATAAGGCGCGGCACCGCGCGCACGAGCGCGCGGGCAGCTTGCGATTGCGGCGCACCGGTCACCGCGGCCGCCGGTCCGGTCCCCACGATCCTGCCTCCATCCATGATGGCGATGCGGTGGGAGACCGCGGCGAGCACGGCAAGGTCGTGGGAGATGAACAGATAGGCGATGCCGCGCTCGGCCTGCAGGGCGACGAGGAGTTCGAGGATCCTTTCCCGCAGCGAGACGTCGAGGGCGGAAACCGCCTCGTCGAGCACGATCATGGCGGGCCGCGCGGCAATGGCCCGGGCAATGGCGATGCGCTGGCGCTGGCCGCCCGACACGTCGCGGATCGAGCGCGCGGCATAGGACGCCGGCAAGCCGACGCGGTCGAGCAGCGCCGCAACCTCCCGCTCCCGCCCGGCCTTCGGAACTGTGCCGTGGATGCGCAGCGGGTCCTCGATCACGGCAGCGACGGTGGCGCGGGGATTGAACGCGCCGAGCACGTCCTGGAACACCATCTGCATCTTCGCCCGTCGCCGGCGCAGTTCGCCGCCGGAAAGCGCAAGCCAGTCCTCGCCGCCGAAATGTATCGTACCGCCATCGGCCGGGACGAGGCGCGTGAGGACGCGCGCCAGCGTCGATTTTCCGCTGCCGGACGCGCCGGCAAGGCCGAGGGTCTCCCCCGCCGCAAGGGTCAGCGACACGCCGTCGAGCGCGGCAACGTCGCGGCCGCCCGATGCGTAGCGCTTGCGAAGATCCCGGATATCGAGCAGCGTCATCGGCCCGCCTCCCGGATCAGCGGCGGTGTCGCAAGGTCGCGGTGGCTGGCGATCAGCGCGGCGGTATAGGCCGCCTGCGGTGCGGCGAGAACCTCGGCCGTCGCGCCGGTTTCGACAAGCTGCCCGTCATGGAAGATCGCCGCCCGGTCGGCAAAGCCGGAGGCGAGCGCGATATCGTGGGTGACGAAGACCAGCGTCATACCGCCCTCACGCACGAGTTCGTCGAGCAGCGCGACGATCTCCGCCTGCACCACCATGTCGAGCGCGCTGGTCGGCTCGTCGGCGATCAGCAGGCCGGGCTTCGCCGCCAGCGCCGCCGCAATCGCCACACGCTGGCGCTGGCCGCCAGAGAGTTGATGAGGGAAGGCGCGGAGGGTCCTTTCGGGATCGGGAATGTGCACGCGCACCAGCATCTCTAGCGCATGGGCCTCAGCTTGCCAGCGCGAAAACCCGAGGTGGCGGCGCGCGCCTTCGGCGACCTGTTCACCGATAGTCAGAACCGGATTGAGGCTGGCGGACGGGTCCTGGAAGACGAAGCCGATATCGCGGCCGGCGCGCGGAATATGCCCAGCCGCCCAGCGCAGGCTTCCCGCAACGCGCGCGCCATCCGGCAAAAGGCCGGCGAGCGCCCGCGCGAAGGTGCTCTTGCCGGAGCCGCTTTCGCCGATGATCGCCAGCCGCTCGCCGGTGCGGATATCGAGATCGATATCCCTCAGAGCAGAGGCTGGCTGGCCGCGATAGGTGACGGCAAGCTGGCGGATTTCGCAAAGCGCCGTCATGCCGCCCCTCCCCGATGGGCGAGCGCCTTGCCCAGCCCCTCGCTCAGGAGATAGACGCCGACGACCGTCGCCACCAGCGCGATGCCGGGGAAAATCGACAGGAAGGGCGAGGAGCGCAGGACGTTCCGCCCCTCGGCGATCATCGATCCCCAGGTGACGATGTTCGGATCGCCGAGGCCGAGGAAGGAGAGCGCCGCTTCCGTCAGGATCGCGGCGGCGACGATGATGGCCGAGAGCGCCAGAACCGGCGGCAGCACGTTCGGCAGGATTTCCCGCAGGGCGATCTCCACGGGATGCATGCCGGCGACGCGCGCCGAGGCGACATAGTCGCGCTCGCGCACGGACAGCACTTCGGCCCGCGTCAGCCGCGCCGGATCGGCCCAGGCGCCGAGCGCGATGGCCAGCACCACGACCGGCACGGACGCGCCGATGACGCTGACGAAGGCGAGCGCCAGAAGGAAGCTCGGCACGATCTGGAAGGCATCGACCACCCGCATCAGCGCCTCGTCGAGGATGCCGCCGGCAAAGCCCGCCGCCAGCCCGACGCAAAGGCCGATGGCAAGGGCGGCGCACGCCGCCGCCAGCCCGACGAGAAGCGAGGTGCGCGCGCCGTGCACGATGCCCGCCAGAACATCGCGCCCCAGCCGGTCCGTGCCGAGCGGGAAGGCCGGATCGGTGAAGGGCGCGGTCAGCGCGCGGCCGGCGATACGCAAGGGATCGCCCGGCGACAGAACCGGCGCGAGAAGCGCGACGAGCGCGAGCACGACGAGAAGGCAAAGCCCTGTCGCGCCCTCAGGCGTCCGCAGAAGGTTGCGCAGCAGCCTCATGCGCCACGCTCCGAGGCTCCGACGCGCGGGTCGAGCGCGGCATAGGCGATATCGATCGCCAGATTGACGAGGACGACCAGCACGGCGCTCACGACGATGATGCCGGTGAGCAGCGCCGTATCGCGCCCGCTCACCGCCTCCTGCGCCAGCCGCCCGAAGCCGGGAATGGCGAAGATGCTCTCGATGACGACGCTGCCGCCGAGCATGGCGGCCGATTGCAGCCCAAGCATGGTGACGAGCGGCAGGAGCGCATTGCGCGCGACATGCCGGAGCACGATCCGCGCCCGCGACAGGCCCTTGGAGCGGGCGAAGAGGACGAAATCCAGCCCCCAGACCTCCGCCATCCCGGCCCGCATGACGCGCAGGAAGAGCGCCGTGTAGGCCAGCGTCAGCGTCGCGACCGGCAGCGCCAGATGGGCGGCGATATCGGCGGCGCGCGAAAGGCCGGTGCGCCCGGAGGCGATGGTCTCGATGCCGGAGGTGGGCAGCCAGCGCAGCTGCACGGCAAAGACGATGCTGAGGACGAGGCCAAGCCAGAAGCCGGGGATGGCGTAGAGGACGAGCGAGAGCGTCGAGAGGACCCGGTCGCGCCCGCTGCCGGGCTTTGCCCCGGCGACGATGCCGAGCGCCGAGCCGATGGCGAAGGAGAGCGCCGTGGCGCTGCCCATCAGCAGGAGCGTGTTGGGCAGGCGTTCGAGGATGAGGTCGCGCACCGGCCGGTCGAAGGCGACGGACCAGCCGAGGTCGAGCCGGGCGAGCGAGGTGAGGTAGAGCCAGAGCCGCGCCGCCATGGACTGGTCGAGGCCGTAGGAGACGCGCAACGACTGCGCGATGGTCGCATCTCCCCCACCGATCGAAAGGAGATAGGCATCGACGGCATCGCCCGCCGCCGCCTCCAGCAGCAAGAATGTCAGCACGACGACGATCAGCAGCACGGGAATGCTGCCGAACACGCGGCGTCTCAGCAATCGAAGGGTTCGGTTCACGCTGCGCCTGACCTGACGATATTCTCCCGTTGAGCGGACCCTATCACGATTGCAGCGCAGTATCCGCCCAGTTGGAGACCGCCCAGCGCGGATTGCTGGCGACGTTCTGCACCGTGTCGCGCGCGACCGTGATGAACCCCCATTCGGCGACGTTGATCAGCGGCAGGTCGGAGACGACCAGCTTCTGGAACTGCCGGTAAAGCTCCGTCCGGGCGGCCTCGTCCACCGTCTCCGCCGCCCTGGTGATCACCGCGTCGAGTTCCGCATTGGCATAGCCGCCCTGGTTTGAGAAACTGACGCCGGCGGGAATGCCGGATTGCACGAGGATGGTCGTGGAGATCGCCGGATCGCCGCGGAAGACCGGCGGGGCGACGGCGAGGTCGAAGTCGTGATCGGTATAGACCGCCTTCTGGTGCGCGGCGGAATCGGCGTTGACCAGTTCCGCGTCGATGCCGACCGCGGCGAGCGCCTGCCGCAGGTAATCGCCGAACTGGCGCGTCTCGTTGAAATAGGGCGCGGGGCGCAGCTTCAGCGCAAAGCGCTTGCCGTCCGCGCCCCTGGCATAGCCGGCCTCGTCGAGAAGCGCATTGGCCCTGGCGACGTCGAAATCGTAGGCGGGCACGTCAGCATCGTAGAATTGCGGCGCGTTCCTGGGCACCGGGCCGGTGGAGGCCGTGGCATAGCCGAGGAAGATCGTGTCCACCACGAATTTCTTGTCGATGGCATGGGCGATGGCCTGCCGCACCTTGAGGTCGGCCAGCTCCTTGCGGCGATGGTTGATCTCCACGACGAGCTGGTAGGTCAGTGCCTCGTAGCCCTTGGTGATCACCTCGATGCCCGGCACCTTGGAGATGCGGTCGAGATCGGTGAGCGGAACGGCGGAGAAGGCGGCAAGCTGGATCTCCTCGGCCTCCAGCGCGGCGCCCGCGCCGGCGCGGTCCGGCAGCACGCGGAAGATGATCTCGTCGAGCTTCGGCTGGCTTTTGTCCCAATAGGCCTCGTTGCGGGTCAGGCGATAATATTCGCCGGGCTTGTATTCGGCGAAACGGAAGGGGCCGGTACCGACGAGCTGGATATTCGCCGGGTTGGCGGCGATGTCCGTGCCCTCGTAGAGATGTTTCGGCACGACGCTGCTGACGACGGGAAGCGCGTTGCGGATGAGTTGCAGCGGTGTGGGCCTGGAGAAGCGGAAGATCGCGGTCGCATCGTCGGGCGTCTCGACGGTCTCCAGATTGGCGAAGACGACGCGGCCGAGATTCTGCAGAGGCTTCCAGATGTTGAGCGCCGAGAAGGCGACATCGGCGGAGGTGAAGGGCTTGCCGTCGTGCCAGGTCACGCCCTCGCGCAAATGGAACGTCACCGAAAGCCCGTCCTGCGAGCCTTCCCAGGCGGTGGCGAGACGCGGCGCCAGCCCATCCTTGCCGTCGAAGGAGGCCTCGGCCAGCGGCTCCACCACCTTGCTCGCCACGAAGAACACGCCGTTGGAGGCGACGATGGCCGGGTTGAGGTTCTTCGGCTCAGAATCGGCCGCCACGATCAGCCGTCCGCCGGATGGGGCATCCTGTGCAAGGCCGAGTGTCGGCAGGGCCGTGGAGGCCAGCAGCGCCGCCCCCGCCTGCAAGAAGGTTCGCCGGGTTGGGGTCGCGCTCAGCATCTGTCTCTCCTGCCTTTGCATCGGATATTGGCGGCGAATCGACCGCAAGCACAGAGAGGAAATTCTCCCGCCCCGTCTTGCAAGAACAAATTCTTGCAACGAACGAACGCTACACGCCCATAAGACCGACGCGCCGTGCTATCAGGGGGCACCGATTCCATGTTGATTGTCCGATGACCTCCAAGACCCGCGGCTACCTCTTTGCCTTCCTCGCGATCTGCATCTTCGCGGGCCAGGACGCCATTACCAAATATCTCGGCGACCGCTATCCGCCGCTTTTCATCACGATGATCCGGTTCTGGGCCTTCGCGGTCTTCGTGTTCTGCTTCGCCGCCTCCTCGCCGGGCGGGGTGCGCGGCGCGGTCACGACGCGGCGTCCCTGGCTGCAGATCGTGCGCGGCCTGCTGCTGGTCGCCGAGATCGTCGTCATCGTCTATTCCTACGTCCATGCCGGCCTCGCCATGAGCCAGTCGATCTTCCAGGCGACGCCGCTGATCATCACCGTCCTGTCGATCCCGCTGCTCGGCGAGACGGTCGGCTGGCGGCGGGGCGCGGCCGTGCTTGTCGGCCTGGTCGGCGTTCTGGTGATCATCAACCCGGTCGACATCCATTTCGACATGTCGCTGCTCCTGCCGCTCGGCGCCTCCGTGCTGTTCGCCCTCTACAGCATCGCCACGCGCGCGGTCAGCCGGGAGGATTCAGCCGTGACGAGCCTGTTCTACGCGGGCGTCGCCGGCGCTGTCGCGATCTCGCTGATCGGCCCGTTCCACTGGACCGAGGTGCAGGGGGCGGACTGGTTCGCCCTCGCTGCGCTCTGCGTTTGCGGCACGCTCAGCCACTATTTCCTCATCCGCGCCTACGGGCTGCTGCCGGCCGCCGAGGTCCAGCCGGTCACCTATTTCCAGCTCGTCCTCAACGTCATCCTCGCCGTCAGCCTCTTCGGCGAGATCATCACTCCCAACATGGTGGTCGGCGCCGTCATCGTCGTCGGCGCGGGCCTCTTCACCATCTGGCGGGAGCATCAGCTCGCAAAGCGGAACCGCGCCTGACCGCCGCGATATTCCGTGGATGGGCGAATCTTTGGAATGCTATTCCTGTCAAATCCGCGCCGGGCGGGGCATCCGTGGTCCGGTCGGAACCCACCTGTGACGGTGGGTCGCCCTCCATCGGGGGCTTGGCGTCTTCGCATGGCGGAGCGGCGATGCTATCTGGCACGGACGACCGGACTGAAAACGTGAGCAGACAATGACATTTCCCACCGCGGCATCCCCCGCCGCCCCGCCCGGGCAGACAGCGCCCATGGTGCTCTTCAAGGGCGTGACCAAGCGCTTCGGCGACGACGCCAACGCCTTCATCGCGCTCGACGGCGTCGACATGGCCGTCGGCCGCGGCGCCATCACCGGCATCATCGGACGGTCCGGCGCGGGCAAGTCCACGCTCATCCGCCTCGTCAACGGCCTCGAGAAGGCGACGGCGGGCGAGGTGGTGGTGGACGGAACCGAGGTCGGCGGGCTGAACGATGCGGCCCTGCGCGGCCTTCGCCGCGAAGTCGGCATGATCTTCCAGCACTTCAACCTACTCTCCTCGCGCACCGCCTTCGACAATATCGCCCTGCCGCTCGAAATCGCCGGACTGGACCGCGCCGCGATCAGGGCCAAGGTCGGCCCGCTGCTCGATCTCGTTGGTCTCGGCGACAAGGCGGAACGCTACCCGTCCGAACTTTCCGGCGGCCAGAAGCAGCGCGTCGGCATCGCCCGCGCGCTCGCCACCTCGCCCAAGCTCCTGCTCTCCGACGAGGCGACCTCCGCGCTCGACCCGGAAACCACCCAGTCGATCCTCGCGCTCCTCAAGCAGATCAACGCCGATCTCGGCCTGACGGTGCTCCTGATCACCCACGAGATGGAGGTAGTGAAGACCATCGCCTCGCATGTCGCGGTCATCGACAAGGGCCGGATCGTCGAGCAGGGCCGCACCTTCGACATCTTCACCGCGCCGCAGCACGAGACGACGCGCATCCTCCTCTCCTCGACGCTCGGCATCGGCCTGCCGGAATGGCTGCGCTCCGGCGTCAAGGCCGCACCGTCCACCGGCGACCGCATCCTCGTGCGCCTCACCTTCTTCGGCGCGACGGCCTTCCAGCCGCTGACGGCGCGGCTGGTCACGGAGATCGGCGGAGACGTCAACATCCTCGCAGGGGCCATCGAGGAGATCGCCGGGGAACCCTTCGGCACGCTCGTCGTCGCCTATCCCGCGACACCCGACGTCCTCGAACGCGCCGACCGCTTCTATGCCGAAACCGGCCTTGCCACGGAGGTGCTCGGCTATGTCGCCTGACATGCTCTTCGACATTCTCTGGAAATCGCTGCTGCAGACGCTGCACATGGTCGCCGTCTCGGGTCTCGTCGGCTCGCTGATCGGCCTGCCCATCGGCGTCTTCCTCGCTACCAGCGCGCGGGGCGAGCTGTTCCCGGCCCCGGCGCTCAATTCCGCGATCGGTCTCGTCGTCAACGCGGCGCGCTCCACGCCTTTCATCATCCTCGTCGTCGCCATCATCCCCTTCACGCGCCTTCTGACGGGCACGTCCATCGGCACGACGGCAGCCATCGTGCCGCTCACCATCGCCACCGTCCCGTTCTTCGCGCGCCTCGTGGAAGCGGCGATCCGCGACGTGGACAAGGGTCTGATCGAGGCGGCCCGCGCCATGGGCGCGACGCCGATGCAGATCGTCCTGAAGGTGCTCCTCGCCGAGGCACGGCCGGCGATCCTTCTCGCCTTCACCATGACCATCGTCAGCCTGATCGGCTATTCGGCCATGGTCGGGGCGGTCGGCGGCGGCGGTCTCGGCGACCTCGGCATCCGCTACGGCTACCAGCGCTTCATGCCCGAGGTCATGCTGGCGGTGGTCGTGGTGCTGATCGTCCTCGTCCAGCTCGTGCAGAGCGCGGGCGACGCGCTCGCCCGCCGCTTCGACAAGCGCAACCGCAAAACCTGATTTCACGCCTCCCAAGCAGCATCATGAAGGAGATACACATGATGAAATTCCTCGTCACCGCGGCCCTCGCCGCCCTCGTCAGCGGCACTGCGCTCGCCGAAGACATCAAGATCGGCGTCACGCCGGGCGAGCACGCGCAGATCATGGAAAAGGTCAAGGACGTCGCCGCCCAGAAGGGCCTTAACATCGAGATCCTCGAATTCTCGGATTACGTCGTGCCGAACCAGGCGCTGGCCGATGGCGACCTCAACGCCAATTCCTTCCAGCACCAGCCCTATCTCGACAACCAGATCGCCGATCGCGGCTTCGACCTCGTCAGCGTCGGCAAGACGATCACCACCCCGATGGGCGTCTATTCCAAGAAGGTGAAGAACCTCGGCGAGCTGGCCGAAGGCGCGACCGTCGCCATTCCGAACGACCCGACCAACGGCGGCCGCGCGCTTCTCGTCCTCGCCAAGGAAGGCCTCATCAAGGTCAACCCGGAAGCAGGCCTCAAGGCCGGCCCGGCCGACGTGACGGAAAACCCGAAGAACATCACCTTCGCCGAACTCGACGCCGCCCAGCTTCCGCGCTCGCTCGACGACGTCGACGCGGCCGTCATCAACACCAACTATGCGCTGGAAGCCGGCCTTCACCCGAAGTCCGACGCCATCGCCATCGAAGGCGCCGAATCGCCCTATGCCAACCTGATCGTCGTGCGCAGCGCCGACAAGGACGCCCCCTGGGTAAAGACGCTCGTCGAGGCCTATCACGACGACAGCATCAAGGCCTTCATCAACGAGGAGTTCAAGGGCGCGCTAATCCCCTCCTGGTAATCCGCATTTGCCAGCATGACTGACGACGGCGCGGCGTCCCGGAACATCGGGGCGCCGCGTCTTGTTTCGGGTAGGGTGTCGGCGCCGCGCCATGCCGGCCGTCTTTCAGGAAGACAACCACGGAGCCGACAATGACCGTCACCATCACAGCCTTCGAAAGCTCGCCCGACCGCGGCAGGGGGCAGGCGCGCGACATGCGGGTGCGCTGGGCGCTGGAGGAAGTGGGCCAGCCCTACGACGTCCGCCTCCTCTCCTTCGCGGCGATGAAGGAGCCGGCCCATATCGCCCTCCAGCCCTTCGGGCAGATACCGACCTATGAGGAGGACGGCCTCGCCCTGTTCGAGACCGGCGCCATCGTCCTCCATATCGCCGAGCGCCATCCGGGCCTGCTGCCCGGGGACGCGCATGCCCGGGCGCGCGCCGTCGCCTGGATGTTCGCCGCGCTCAACACCGTGGAGCCGCCGATCATCGAGCGCGAGGCGGCCGGTTATGCTGAAGGAGACAAGCCCTGGCACAGGGAGCGCATGCCGATGCTCGACGGCCGCGTCCATGCCCGGCTGCAGGCGCTTTCCCATCGGCTCGGCGATGCCGAATGGCCCGACGGCGCCTTCAGCGCGGGCGACCTCATGATGGTGACGGTGCTGCGCCGGCTGGAGCGGACGGACCTTCTGGACGCTTATGCGAACCTTCGGCCCTATATCGCCCGCGCCGAGGCCCGTCCCGCCTACAGGCGCGCCTTCGATGCGCAGCACGCCGTCTTCGCGCGGCTCGCCAGGTGACGGGACCGCTCTATTGGGTGGACTTCGCGGCCGAGAAGGTGTTTGACGGGTTCCGACGGAACGGAGCCGCCGCCAAGGCAGGCGAGATCATCGGATTTTATGAATGAATGATGCCCATCACCCGAACGGCACGGCAGCAGTAGCGCCCCCTGTCCTGTCGGAGCGCGAGAAGAACGTCATCATCGCCGGCGTGCTCCTGTCCATGCTGCTGGCGGCCCTCGACCAGACCATCGTCGCCCCCGCCATGCCGACGATCGGCCATGCGCTCGGCCATGCGGACTACCTGCCGTGGATCGTGACGGGCTATCTGCTGACCGCGACCGCCATGGCGCCGCTCTACGGCAAGCTATCGGACATCCACGGGCGGCGGCGGACGATCTTCGCCGCCATCGCGATCTTCCTCGTCGGCTCGCTGATCAACGCGCTCGCCCCCAACATGCCGACGCTGATCGCCGGCCGCCTCGTACAGGGGCTCGGCGGCGGCGGGCTGTTCGCGCTGACGCAGACGGTCATCGGCGACCTCGTGCCCCCGCGCGAGCGCGCCCGCTACGCGGCCTGGATCTCCGGGACCTGGGCCGTGGCGAGCATCGCCGGCCCGCTGCTCGGCGGCGCCTTCGCCGAACATCTCCACTGGTCGCTGATCTTCTGGATCAATATCCCGCTCGGCTTCATCGTGGTGGCGATCATCAACCGGCCGCTAAAGAAGCTGCCGTTGCCCAGCCGCGCGCACAGCATCGATGCGGCCGGGGCCGCGCTGCTCGTCGCGGCGACCTCGGTCCTGCTGCTCGCGCTCAACTGGGGCGGCAGCCGCTATGCCTGGCTTTCCCTCGCCATCCTCGGCCTTCTGGCCCTGTCGGCCCTCCTGTGGGCCGCCTTCGCCTTCAGGCTGCGGCGCGCGGCCGAGCCGCTCATCTCGCTGGAAGTCCTCGCCGATCCGGTCGTGCGCTGCGGAACGCTGGCGATCTTCCTCGTACAGGCGGCCAATGTCGGCCTGTCCGTCTATATCCCGCTCTATGTGCAATCGTTCCACGGCCTGTCCGCCGCCGACGCGGGCTTCACCATGGTCGGCATCCTGATGGGTACCGTGTTCGGTGCGGTGGCGAGCGGCCGGACGATCCCGAAGGCCGTCCACTACAAATGGATCGCCCTTGCCGGCGCGCTGTTCAGCGTCCTGTGCCTCTCCATCCTCGCCTTCTTCGCCGGACGAACCTCGCTGCCCACCTTCGAACTGCTGATCTTCTGCGTGGGCTTCGGCACGGGCATGACCTTCCCGGTCACCACGGTCTCCGTGCAGAACGCCGTCGATCAGGCGCATCTCGGCGTGGCGACCGGCGTGCTGACCTTCCTGCGCTCCCTCGGCGGTGCCCTCGGCGTGGCGATCCTCGGCGCCATCGCGCTCGGCAACGGCCTGCCGCTCGTCGGCGAGACCGTGCAGGCGAGCGAGACGGGCAGCCTGCCGGCGACGGCCTTCACCTACATCTTCGTCGCCTGCGCCAGTTCCATGGCGCTGTCGCTCGTCCTCTTCCACATGATGCCTGAAAGGCCGCTGCGCGGCAGCGTCCGGGACGAGCCGCCGGTGAGCATGGAATAGGCCGCGCCTCTCGCCTTGCCGCCGGTTGTGGCTCTATATGGAGACATGGCCAGAATCACCGACGACAGTCCCGAAAAGCGCCCCCAGGAGATGACGGCGCAGGATGCGCCCCTTCCCGCGCGTCTGCGGGACCTCACCGAGCGCGCCCGCGGCTATGTCGAGGCGGCCAGTTCCGCCAATACGCGCAAGGCCTACGCCTCGGACTGGAAGCATTTCTCCGCCTGGTGCCGCCGGCAGAACCTTTCCCCGCTTCCGCCCGATCCGCAGGTCGTCGGCCTTTACATCACGGCCTGCGCCTCCGGCGCCGCCGGGCGCGGCGGCAAGGCCAACACCGTCTCGACCATCGAACGGCGCCTTTCGGCCATAGGCTGGAACTGCGCCCAGCGCGGCCTCTCCCTCGATCGCGGCGACCGCCACATCGCCACCGTCCTTGCCGGCATCCGCAACCGGCATGCAGCCCCGCCCCGGCAGAAGGAAGCCATCCTTCCCGAAGACCTGATCGCCATGCTGGAAACGCTCGACCGCGGCTCGCTGCGCGGCCTGCGCGACCGCGCCATGCTGCTGCTCGGCTTTGCCGGCGGCCTGCGCCGCTCGGAAATCACCGGCCTCGACCTCGGGCGCGACCAGACGGAGGACGGCCGTGGCTGGGTCGAGATCTTCGACAAGGGCGCACTCCTGACGCTGCGCGGGAAAACCGGCTGGCGCGAGGTGGAAATCGGCCGGGGTTCCACCGAAACCACCTGTCCCGTCGCCGCGCTCGAAACCTGGATCCGGTTCGCGAGGATCGCCGGAGGCCCGCTCTTCCGCCGCGTGACCGGCAAGGGCAAGGCGGTCGGCCCGAACCGCCTCAACGACCAGGAGGTGGCGCGCCTGGTCAAGAAGACGGCGCTCGCCGCCGGCGTGCGCGGCGATCTTCCCGAGGCGGAGCGGGCGCTGAAATTCGCCGGCCACTCCCTGCGCGCCGGCCTTGCCTCCTCCGCCGAGATCGACGAACGGCATGTCCAGAAACAGCTCGGCCATGCCTCGGCGGAGATGACCCGCCGCTACCAGCGCCGGCGCGACCGCTTTCGCGTCAACCTCACCAAGGCAGCCGGTCTCTGACCTCAGTTGAGGGAAAGGCCGCCACCGGCGATGGCCGCGCTGAACAGCCTGCCATTCCCCGCCGCGCCCAGCGCCGAGCGCTCCTTCAGCAGATCGAGGAAATCGTAGCCGGCCGCCCAGCGGCCGAAGCCGCTCGCGACATTGATGTGTCCCGCCTCGCCGATATCGAAAAGGTCGCTTCCCCAGGCCGCCGCCGTGCGGCGCAACCGGTCGACGGGCATATAGGGATCGTTGAGGCTGCCGACGACAAGGGAAGGGAACGGCAGGCGGCGGCGCGGCATCGCGCCGAACCTGACGATGCAGGGATGCAGGCTCTCCGTCGCGTCGAGATCGCAGGGCGCGACGAGCAGCGCGCCGCGAACGCGCCCGGCAAGCCGGCTTTCGGCAAAGCGCGCCGCCAGAACGCAGCCGAGGCTGTGGCCGACAAGCCAGACATCCCGGCCGATCATCCCGATCTGGCGCTCCAGTTCGGCAAGCCAGCTCTCGCGCTGCGGGCAGGCCCAGTCATGCTGCTCCACCACCCGGCTCTCCGGGTTGTCACGCGCCCAGTAACGCTGCCAGTGGGCCTCGGAGGAGCCGTTGAGGCCCGGCAGGATGAGCGTGTCGACGGGGATATCGATGGAGCGCATGGCGGACCTTCCTTTGTGAACGGGCATAGTCCGAATGATGCCCGCCGCCCGCCGGTTTCGTAAGAAAGCGGCTGCTCCTGTCTGCAAGATCCATAAAAATTCTTTGCATCCCGGAGGGGAATGCGGGGTATCGGGCGGCGGACCGTTCAGCCGACCCTTCCGAGCGCCGCGACACGTTCGAAATGGCCGCGGCCGAGATGCCCCGTACCGTCGCAAATGTCGGCGGCGATGGCGGCTTTCAGGGCTTCCGCGTCCCGAGCGACGATAGCGGCCAGTGCCTCAGCGTGGCGGTCGACCTGATAGGTCTGCGACAGGGTCTCGCCGGCCCGGCGCATGAAGGGGCCGAGGCGCAGCCAGAGGGATTCGATGAGCGGCAGCGTCACCATGTCCGGCCGCGCCGTGTAGAGACAGCGGTGGAAATCGAAATTCGCCTCCACCAGCCGCCCGAAATCACGCGCGGCGAGCGCCTGGTCCGCCAGCCCGTCGAGGACGCGCAGCCGGGCGAGGTAAAGGTCGTCGATGAAGGGCAAGGCGCGTTCGGCGGCGCGGGTCTCCAGCGCGACACGCGCCTCCAGCACCTCCTCGAAACCCTCGGCGTCGAGGTCCGGCACGCGGACGCGGCGGTTGTCCAGAAGCTCGAGCGCACCCTCGGAGACCAGCCGGTGCAGGGCCTCGCGCACCGGCATGGCGCTGACGCCGAGCGTTTCGGCAAGGCCGTTGATGGTGACGGGTTCGCCGGGTTCGAACCCGCCCGCCATGATACCCCGCCGCAGCACGCGGTAGACCCACTGCTTGACGGATTCGGATGTCTCCCGGCCGGTTGCGACCAGCATGCTGAAACCCTCCTTTCTGCAGGCGCGACCCGCGCCGGCGCACCGCCCCAGGGCTGAATTCCGAGGGCTTTGCACGCAGGACGGATAAATCGGCAAAGCCTAAAATCGCCCTTTACAGATTTGATCAAATTATGATTTGCTGCAAGCATAAGCAAGACAAGCCTATCCCATAAGAGCCGTGATCGACGGCCGGGCAGGAACAGCCGGAGGCATGGGTGGGACAAGCCCGGACGCCGGCCGAAAAACGGGGAACCGATGACTGAGACCCGCACGACCGCGGCCCATGGCGGCGCCATCGGCATGCATGGCATCCAGAAATGGTTCGGCCATTTCCAGGCCGTCAACGATGTGACGCTGGATATCCGCCCGAACGAGTTCTTCACCCTTCTCGGCCCCTCGGGCTGCGGCAAGACCACGCTCCTGCGGATGATCGCCGGCTTCGAGCTGCCGACCGAGGGGCAGGTGCTGCTCGACGGCACGGACATTTCCCGCCTCCTGCCGAACCAGCGCCCGGTCAACACCGTCTTCCAGAACTACGCGCTCTTCCCGCACCTGACGGTCGCCGAGAATATCGGCTTCGGCCTCAAGATGCTCGGCAAGCCGAAGGCGGAGATCGACGGCGTCATCCGGGACATGCTGAAGCTCGTGCATCTCGAAGGACGCGGCGACAATCCGGTGACGCAACTTTCCGGCGGCCAGCAGCAGCGCGTGGCGCTCGCCCGCGCGCTCGCGCCCCGCCCGAAGGTGCTGCTGCTCGACGAGCCACTTTCCGCCCTAGACCTGAAGCTGCGCAAGTCCATGCAGATGGAACTGAAGCGCCTTCAGCTCGAAACCGGCATCACCTTCGTCTTCGTCACCCACGACCAGGAAGAGGCGCTCACCATGTCCGACCGCATCGCCGTCATGTCGACGGGCACCGTGCGGCAGGTCGGATCGCCCTGGGATATCTACGACCGTCCGGCCGAGCGCTTCGTCGCCGACTTCATCGGCGAGACGAATTTCCTGGAGGCCGAGGTGGTCTCCGTCTCCGGCAACAGCGCGCGCGTGCGCCTCTCCTCCGGCGCGGAAATCCCGGCAACCTTCCCGGCCGACATCACGCCGAGCGGCAAGGTCACCATCGTGGTCCGTCCCGAGCATGCCCAGGCCGGCGCGCCCTCGCCCGCCTCGCTCCTGCGCGGCACCGTTCACGAGATCGTCTATCTCGGCACCGATACCCATTTCCACGTCCGCCTCGATGACGGCACGGCCTTCACCGTGCGCCAGCAGAACGCCCGCAGCGGCCATTGCGGCTTCGCCAAGGACGACCCGATCGGAATCACCTTCAGCGACGACGTCGCCCAGATATTGAGGGATTGACGATGAGCGGCGCACAGGAAGCCGCCATCGCGGCCGAGAAAAAGGATATCCGCTCCCGCTGGCTGCTTAGCGCGCCGGCCCTGCTCATCATCTTCTGCGCGGCCGTCGGGCCGCTCTTCGTCATGCTGTTCTATTCCTTCATGGCGAAGGGCGACTATGGCGACGTGAAGTTCGGGGAATTCTCGCTCGACGGCTGGACTTCGGTCCTCTTCCAGCGCGACATCTTCGACGATACGCTGGGACTTGCCGACGCGCATCTCTCCATCATCTGGCGCTCGCTCCAGCTTTCCTTCTTCACGACGCTCTTCACCCTGATCCTCGGCTTCCCCACCGCCTATTTCATCGCGACCCGCCCGCCGCACACGCGTGAAATCTGGGTCTTCCTCGTCACCATCCCGTTCTGGACCAACCTTCTCATCCGCGCCTTCGCGATGCAGCAGGTCATTCGCAACGAGGGCCTCCTGAACAATGCCCTGCTCTGGCTCGGCATCATCAAGCAGCCGTTGCAGATCATGTATACGGACACCGCCAACCTGCTCGGCATGACCTATGTCTACCTGCCGCTCATGGTGCTGCCGCTCTATGCCTCGATCGAGAAACTCGACTTCCGGCTCGTGGAGGCGGGGTACGACCTCTATGCGACACGCTTCCAGGTCCTGCGGCGCATCGTCATTCCGCTGGTGAAGCCGGGCCTCATCGCCGGCTCCATCCTCGTCTTCATCCCCTCGCTCGGCGCCTATGTCATCCCGCGCGTGCTCGGCGGCGGCAAGAACATGATGCTCGGCAACCTGATCGAGATGCAATTCGGCTCGGGCCGCAACTGGCCGCTCGGCGCGGCCATGTCCATCACCCTGATGGCGCTGGTGATGATCGCGCTGATCTTCTACGTGAAAAACGCCTCGCGCGGAGGTGCCGGCCATGCGTAGATCGCGCTTCGACATCCGCGCCCAGCCCGGCTTCGGGCTGATCACGCTCTTCACCTTCTTCGCGCTCTACCTGCCGATCGCCGCGCTGGTCATCTACTCGTTCAACGGGGCGGAATCGCTGTCGCGCTGGGACGGCTTCTCCACCCGCTGGTTCGCGGCGGCCTGGCAGAACGCGGCCGTTCAGGACGCGGCGATCCGCTCGCTGGTCATCGCGACCTGGGCGGCGCTCATCGCCTCGATCGCCGCCACGATGGCCGCGCTTGCGACGACGCGCACGAAACCCTATCGCGGCCTGACCTTCAAATACGCGCTCATCAACCAGCCGCTCATGGTGCCGGAAATCGTGACGGCCGTGGCGCTGCTGATCGTCTTCTCGCGCATCAAGGTCTGGACCGGCTATTCGGGCCTCGGCTACCTGATCGCCGCCCATACGGCCTTCTGCATCCCCTTCGCCTACCTGCCGATCCGCGCCCGCCTCGAAAGCATGGACCTGACGCTGGAACGGGCGGCGGCCGACCTCTACGCATCGTCCTGGCAGACGTTCCGCTATGTCACCCTGCCGCTGCTGCGCCCGGCGATCATCGCCGGCTTCATGCTGGCCTTCGTCATCTCGCTGGACGACGTCGTCATCACGGAATTCGTGAAATCCGGCGGGCAGGACACGCTGCCGACCTACATGCTCGGCCAGCTCCGGCGCGAGACGTCGCCCGAGATCAACGCGATCGCGACCGTCTTCCTGGCGCTGTCCACCGCGCTGGTCGTGATCTTCTTCTTCATCAATAGAAAAAAACAGTGACCACCACAGAGAGGAACAGAGAATGAAAATGAAATGGATGACCACGACGGCGATGGCCGCGGCCGGCGTATTGGCCCTTGCGAGCGCCGCCTCCGCGGCCGGCGAGCTCAACATCTACAACTGGGGTGACTATACCAGCCCGGAACTCATCAAGAAGTTCGAGAAGGAATTCGACGTCAAGGTCACGATCACCGACTACGATTCCAACGACACGGCGCTCGCCAAGGTCCGCGCCGGCGGCCACGGCTTCGACATCGTCGTGCCCTCGGCCAACTACCTCCAGATCTGGGTCAAGGAAGGCCTGCTGCAGGAATCGCGGCCGGACCAGCTCGAGAACTTCAAGAATGTCGACGAGCGCTGGGTGGACGTGCCGTGGGATCCGGGCCGCCACTACAGCGTTCCGTGGCTCTGGGGCCTGACCGGCATCGGCGTCAACACCTCCGTCTACAAGGGCGACATCAACACCTCCGCCATCTTCCTCGACCCGCCGGAAGAGCTGGTCGGCAAGATCAACGTCGCGCCGGAAATGAACGACGTCCTCTTCGCCACCATCCGGTATTTCGGCGGCGAATGGTGCACGATGGACAAGGACGTGCTGCGCAAGGTGCGCGACAAGCTGGTCGAAGCCAAGGCGAAATGGCTCGCCATGGACTACTCCGTGACGGAGAAGTTCCCCGCCGGCGACTACTCGGCCGTCTACTACTGGAACGGCGCCATCATGCGCTCGCGCCTGAAGAACGCGGACATCAAGTTCGGCCATCCGAAGGAAGGCTTCCCCATCTTCATGGATAGCGTCGCGATCCTCAAGGATGCCAAGAACACCGACAACGCCAAGCTGTTCATGAACTTCATCATGGACCCGGAAAACGCCGCGATGATCTCCGCCTTCGCGAAATATTCCAACGGCATCAAGGGTTCGGAAAAATTCCTGCCGCCCGAGATGCAGTCGGCGCCGGAACTCGTCATCCCGGAGGAATTCGCCAAGGCCGGCGAATTCCTGCTGAGCTGCGAGCCGGAAACGCAGCAACTCTACACCAAGATCTGGACCGAGTTGCAGAAGTAAGCGGCACCGCCACAAAATGAGGACGGCCCGACGCGGGAAGGCTCCCTGCCTTCCCGCGCTTCGGCCGGATTTTCCATGATCAGGACCTTCAAGGACAGGCACGGCTTCGCCCGCGCCGACGTCACCCTCGCCAACTGGCGCACCGCCCCCTATAGCCGCTGGACCTTCCAGAACGTGCGCGATCTCGTGCCGACCGCCGTGATCGCCGCCGAGGTCGTGACGGCCGAAACGCCGCTCGAAAGCGCCGCCTTCCTCGATGCGGCGATGGAGACCGGCCTTGTGGGCGCGCCGACCGCCCGCGCCTTCCTCGACTTCGCCCATACCGACGCCTTCGTCATGATGCGGCGGGGCGAGATCGTCGCGGAGCACTACGCCCCGCACGCCGATCCGAACGCACCGCATCTCGTCTTCTCGATCTCCAAGTCGCTGACGGCGGTCGTCTCCGGCATCCTGGAGGCGGAGGGCCTTCTTGACCCGGATCGACCGGTGACGGACTACCTGCCGGAAGCCAGGGGCAGCGTCTACGGCGACTGCACCTATCGCGACGTGCTCGACATGCGCGTCAGCCTCGATTTCGAGGAAGCCTATCTCGATCCCTACGGCGCCTTCGCCCGCTATCGCCGCGCAATGCTGTGGAACCCGCCGATGAAGGACGCCGAGCCGGAAACGCTCGCCGCCTTCCTCCTCACGCTCCAGAAGGCCGAGCGGCCGCATGGCGGGCCGTTCTACTATGCCTCGCCCAATGCCGACCTTCTCGGCGTTGTCATCGAGCGCGCCACCGGCGCACGCTTTGCCGACCTTGCATCCGACCTTCTCTGGAAGCCGATGGGCGCGAAGGGCAATGCCGAGGTCACGGTCGATGCAATCGGCACGCCGCGCACCGCCGGCGGCGTCTCCATGACGGCGCGCGACCTCGCCCGCCTCGGGGAACTGCTGCGCAACCATGGCGTCCGGGCCGGCCGGCAGGTCGTTCCGGAAGGCTGGATCCGCGACATGCAGGAGAACGGCGACCGGGAGGCCTGGCGGGAGGGCCGCAATGTCGATCTGCCGAACGGGCGCTACCGCAGCCAGTGGTACCAGTCCGGCGAAGCAGACCACGCCTTTTGTGCTATCGGCATCCACGGCCAATGGCTCTATGTCGATCCCAGCACCGAGACGGTCATCGTCAAGCTCTCCTCCCAGCCGGAACCGCTCGGCGACGAAGAGAACCAGGATATCTTCACCTTCTTCCGGGCGCTCTGCGGCCGGGCCATCTGACGCGAGGAACACGCCATGCAGACCGAAGCGAGCTTCATCATCCGCAACGCGCGGGTGCTGACCATGGACGACGCCAATCCGCGTGCCGCCGCGCTCGCCGTTTCCGCAAACCGCATCCTGGCCGTCGGTTCCGAGGCGCAGATCGACGCCTATTCCGGCCCCGACACCCATGTGATCGACGCGAAGGGCGCGACGGTTCTACCCGGCTTCAACGAAGCGCATATGCACATCTTCGGCGGCTCGGCGGAACTGCGCGAGCTTTCGCTGATGGGCGTGAAGGGCTTCGACGCGCTCTCGGCGGCGCTGAAGGCCTATGCGGCCGACTATCCGCAGCGCGCGGTGCTGATCGCCCAGCATGCCGACTACACGATCCTTTCCGACGACGAACGCGTGACACGCCATCATCTCGACCGCATCCTGCCGGATCGCGCCGTGCTGATCTTCGCGCCGGACCATCATACCGCCTGGGCCAACACGCTGGCGCTGAAGATGGGCGGCATCCTCGAAGGGCGTGACGTCGGCATCGGCAACGAAATCGTCATGGGCGAGGACGGGCTGGCCAACGGGGAGCTGCGCGAGAGCAACGCCATCCGCCCCGTCTCCGCGCTCAGCGAAACGGGCGGGCGCGAGATGCTCGGCGTCGGCACCGGCGGCGACCCGGAGCATGTGACGGCTGAAGAGCGCGCCGCGGATATCGAGATTCTCAAGGAAGGTCTCGCCTATGTCGCCTCGCTCGGCATCACCTCGCTGCAGAACATGGACGGCAGCCTCTACCAGCTCGAAATGCTGGACGAGATCGAGAAGACCACCGGCCTGCCGGTGCGCGTGCGCATGCCCTTCCACATGAAGAACTTCATGCCGCTCTCCGATATCGAGGCCAAGGCAGCGGCATGGCGCAAGCGCTTCAATACCGATCGCCTGCGCTCCGATTTCGTCAAGCTCTTCATGGACGGCGTGACCGAATCGGGCACCGCCGTCTTTGTCGACGACTACAGTCACCAGCCCGGCTGGAAGGGCGACCCCCTGTTCTCGCAGGAAAGCTTCGACGCCATCGCCATTGCCGCCGACAAGCTCGGCCTGCCGGTCGCCGTGCACGCCATCGGCGACGGCGCGGTGCGCATGGTGCTGAACGGCTACGAGGCCGCCATCGAGGCCAATGGCAAGCGCGACAGCCGCAATCGCATCGAGCATATCGAGGTCGTCCATCCGGACGATATTCCGCGCTTCAAGCAACTCGGCACCGTCGCCTCCATGCAGCCGACGCATCCGCCGGGCAGCGCGGGCCTGCCGCTCGAACCCTATCTCTCCTATATCGGCGAGGAACGCTGGCCCTATGCCTTCGCCTGGCGCACGCTCACCGACGCCGGCGCGCCCATCGTCTTCGCCACCGACTGGCCGGTTTCCCCGCTCGACCCGATGCACTGCATCGAATGCGCCATGACGCGCACCGTCTGGAAGGGCGGCATGAAGGACGAACGGCTCTCCCTCCACGAAACGCTGGCCGCCTATACGAAGAACGGCGCATGGGTGGAGTTCATGGAGGACCGCAAGGGCGTGCTGAAACCCGGCTATCTCGCCGATATCGTCGTGCTCTCGGCCGATGTCGAGACCGCCGACTTCGGCGATCTCGCGAAGATCCGTCCCGTCACCACGATCTGTGACGGCCGGATCACCTATCAGGCCTGACGGTCAGGCCGGCCGAGATCGACGAGATAGGTGTTTTCCGCGCGGGACGTCGCATAGTCGCCGGGGCGGATTTCCGCGAAGAGCAGGGTCTCGCCCTCCGCCGGGGCCTCAGCCAGCAGCTTGCCGTCCGGGGCGGCGATGCGGGAAAGGCCGGCATAAGTGAAGCGGTCGTCCGCGCCGCAATGGTTGATATAGGCGACGAAAACCTGGTTTTCGAAGGCGCGAACCTGGATCATGTGGTTGGCGATGAAGGTGCCGGAAGAGCCTTTCGGCAAGGCGGTCGGCACGACGACGAGATCGGCGCCGGCCAGCGCCAGACGGCGCACGTTTTCCGGAAACTCCACATCGTAGCAGATCAGCATGCCGAGGCGCACGCCGCCAAGTTCCACCATGACCGAGGCGGGAGTGCCGGGCTGGAAGACGTCGCGCTCGTAATCGCCGTAGAGATGGGACTTGCGATAGACAGCATTGGTGCCGATGCCATCGGTGAAGAGCGCGCTGTTATAGGTCAGCGCACCCTCCCGCTCGGCAAAGCCCGCGACGATGGCGATGCCGTTGTCCCGTGCGATGGCGCCGAGCCGGGCCGCGACGTCGCCCGTCGCCGGCGAGGCCAGCCGGGTGAAGGCAGCGTCTCCCGCTCCGTAGCCGGTGACGGCAAGTTCCGGCACGATCAGCAGCTTGGCACCGCCGCCTGCGGCATCGGCGGCGGCAGCCGCGATGCGCTGGAGATTGGCTTCGCCGTCGCCGGCGATGGCATGCATCTGGAGGGCGGCGATCCGCATGGTTTCTAGTCCTTTGACGGCATCGCGCCGAGCAGCCTCGGCAGGTCACCGAAGCGCGCGACGAGACCGAAGATGGTGGCGGCGATCGCGACGAAAAGAACCGTGACCGAGGCCATCGTCGGCGTATAGCCGTAGCGCAGCGCGTTGAAGATCTTGATCGGCAGCGTCTCCATGGTGAAGCCGATCGTCATGTAGGCCACGATATATTCGTTGAGCGACAGCACGAAGGCGAAGGCGTAGCCGGAAACGAGATAGGGCAGGATCAGCGGCAGGACCACGGTGCGGAAGATCGTCCGGTCGTCCGCACCCATGGTCGCAGCGGCTTCCACAAGCGAGCGATCTATGGAGGAGAAGCCCAGCGAGAGCGTCACCAGCGGCAGCGTCACGAAGAAGATGGCGTGGCTGATGACAGCGGTCACCGGCTGACCGTAGAAGCCGGTCGTCGCCCAGAAGGTGAGGAGGCCGAGCGCGGTGATGACCGGCGGCAGCGTGAAAGGCGCGATGCCGAGAAGCTGGAAGATGTTCGCCCAGGGCGCATCGCGCCGCCAGAGGAACCAGGCGAGCGGCAGCGCGATCAGGAGCGCAACGGCGGCCGAAAGGGCGGCGAGCGTCACCGAGGCGAAGAGCGCGTTGCGCCATTCGGCATTTGCGAAGATCTCGCCGTACCAGCTCAGCGAGAAGCCCTGCGGCGGGAAGGCGAGCGTCTGCTTCTCGTTCACCGAAACGCCCGCGACGACGATGATCGGCAGCGAGAGAAAGAGGCCAACGAGGCCGAGATAGGCGCGCTGCAGGAAGGTGTTCATGCGGCTTCTCCCTTGCGGCCGGCATAGACCGTGAGCGCGACGAGGCCGAGCGTGACGAGCACGAGGAACACGGCCATGGCGGCGGCGAACGGCATGTTGGACTGGTAGATCGCCTGGTCGGTGATGAGCACGGAAAGCGTCCAGTGCTGCGGACGGCCGAGGATCTGCGGCAGGAGATAGGAGCCGAGCGCGAAGATGAAGACCATGATCAGGGTTGCGACGATGGTGTTGCGCAGGGCCGGCACGACGACCGTGAAGAAGGATTTGACCGGCGACGCGCCGAGGGTCCGCGCCGCCTCCGTCAATGTCGGATCGAGCCGCACGAGGGCCGGATAGAGCACGAGCACGGTATAGGGCAGTGCCTGGTAGACCATGGCGGTCAGCACCGCGCCGAAGCTCGGGTTCAGCGCCACGGCCTCCTTCATGATGCCGAGCGTGACGAGGAGATTGGTGATGCCGGCGGTGCGCGAGAACAGCGTCGACCAGGCAAAGCCGATGATGACTTCCGACAGCGACAGGATCGACAGCAAGCCGACCAGCCAGAGCACCTGCGTGCGGCGCTTGGCGCGCGAGAGCAGATAGGTGAAGGGCACGGCGAGCGCCACGCAGCAGATGGCGACGGTGACGGCGAGAAGCAGCGAGAAGCCGAGCACCTTGCCGAAGAACAGGCTGAGGAAACGGGCGTAGTTGTCGAAGACGAAATCAGCCGAGTAGAAGCCGGCCGGATCGCGCTTGAAGAAGGAGACGGCGATCATCGTCGCGAAGGGCACGACGAAGAAGACGATCAGCATGCCTGCCGGAAAGACGAGCGGGCCGTAATCGGAAAGCTTCTGCGGGGCTTCGCGTCTCATGACTTCAGCACCACGCAATCGGCCGGGTCGAGCTGGATGCCGACCTGCTGGCCGACGGAGACATCCGGCCGGGCGTTCGGCATGGAGACGGCGACGACCTGCTTGCCGCCGGCCTCCACGAAGGTTTCCACCGTGCCGCCGAGATCGCGCACGAAGGTGACCGTGCCGGTGATCGCGCCATTGCCGGGGGCTGTGAGACGCACGTCCTCCGGGCGCACCGAGAGAATGCCCGAGGTGAGGCCGGAGGGGATGGCGAGGCCGGAAACCGTTGTGCCCAGAACCGAGGCGCCCGTGGCGTCGGCGGAGAAGTCTATAAGGTTCGTCATGCCGATGAAGTCGGCGACGAAGGTGTCGGCAGGGCGTCGGTAGATCTCGACCGGCGGGGCGGCCTGGCGGATCTCGCCGCCGTTCATCACCACGACCGTGTCGGCCATGGTCATGGCCTCGCGCTGGTCGTGGGTGACGACGATGGTGGTGATGCCGAGGCGCTGCTGGAGCTGGCGCAACTCCACCTGCATGGCCTCGCGCAGCTTGGCGTCGAGCGCCGAAAGCGGCTCGTCGAGCAGGAAGAGTTTTGGCGAGATGGCAAGCGCCCGGGCGATGGCGACACGCTGGCGCTGGCCGCCGGAGAGTTTCGCGACGGGGCGGTCGGCATAGCCCGTAAGGTGGATCATCGACAGAAGCTCGTCGACGCGCTTCTTCTGTTCCTCCTTGCCGACGCCACGGATGCGCAGCGAATAGGCGATGTTCTCGCCGACGGAAAGGTGCGGGAAGAGCGCCAGCGACTGGAAGACCATACCGAGGTCGCGCTTGTGGGTCGGGACATGGGTGATGTCCCGATCGTCAAGGCGGATTTCGCCGCTCGTCGGCAGGTCGAGACCGGCGACCATGCGCATCAGCGTGGTCTTGCCGCAACCGGAGGGGCCGAGCAGGCAGACGAAGGTGCCATGTGGCACCGTGAGCTGCACGTTCCTGACGGCCGTAAACGTGCCGAATTGCTTGGTGACGTTCTGAAGGGTCAGCCCGGACATTGGTTCTCCGCTCGGCGCGCTTGTTATTCTTGCGCCCGGCCGCTTCATGCGGGCGGCCGGGCGGGATCGGCAGGCTCTTATCAGCCGACGATCATTTCCGTCCACTTCTGGTTCAGCCAGTCGGCCTTGGTGGTGTAGAGGTCGTAGCGCGGGATGATCGGATCGATATCGGACGAAACCGCAGCGAATTCCTCGGCCGTGAGGTCGAGCAGGTCACGCTTGACGGTGGGCGCGGTGCCGACCTTGCGCGACAGCAGCGCCTGGATCGACGGCTGGCTCATGTAGTTCATGAAGATATGGGCTTCCTCGACCTTGCTGGAAGCGCGCGACAGCGCCCAGCAGCCTGAATCCATGATGCCGCCTTCCTTGGGGAAGGTGGAGCGGACCGGATGGCCGTCTTTGGCGGCAAGGCCCGTCACGTCATGATAGTACTGGCCCATCGGGATTTCGCCCGACTTCAGCGACTGCTCGAACTGCGCCTCGTCACGATACCACAGGCGCACGTTCGGGCGGACCTCGGCGAGCTTCTCGAAGGCCTTGAGGATACCTTCCTCAGTGTCGAGCACGTTCGTGCCGCCGAAATGGGTCTTGGCGGTCACTTCCAGCAGGAAGGAGTTGGAGACGAGTGCCAGCAGGCCGAGCTTGTCGGCGTTCGCCGGATCCCAGAACGCGGCCCAGGAGGTCGGTGCTTCCTTGAAGACATCCGTGTTGGTGACGAGCGTGATGTACCAGGCGACGGCGCCGATGCCGGCCACGCGGCCATCCGGGTACTTGTTGATGAAATGCTCGATGAGGTTCGAGGCGTTCGGAATCTTCGCCATGTCGAGCGGCGCCCACAGTTCGGTGGACTGGCCCTTCAGCATGGCGACCTGCGACATCATCGAGACGTCGGCCGGGGCCTGACCGGCGCGGGCGGCCTGCTCGAGCTGGACGAGCCACGCTTCACCCGTCGGCTCGGCGACCGATTCCACGGCGATGCCCGTCGCCTTCGTGAAGTCGGCGAAGATGTTCTTGTCAAAGGAATCCTTGAAATAGCCGCCGTAGACGCCGACCTTCAGCGACCGTTCCTGCGCGCGCAGGATCGCGGGCATGGCAAGCAGCGAGGCGCCGGCGACGCCCGCGCCCAGCACGGCGCGGCGGCTGGCATTGGTCTTGAGGATATCACGCATGGTGGTCTTTCTCCTTGTAGGCCGGCGGGTCGATCCCGCCCGGCTTGTTCCCGTTGTCGCCATTCTATGCCAGCCGGTCGCCGGCACGGAAGGGGCGAAAGCCGCCGGGGCAGGAATTTCGGGAAGAAAGCCCGGCATCGCCTGCCGTACGCCGCGCCTTCGCCCTCTTGAGGGCAGGGCCGTGAGCCTCCCGATCCGTTCCCCGGGGCTACGCCCTCGTTTTTCGTATTATCGTTGCAAAACGTCTGGAAAATCAATTGACATTGTTATAGCGTTTCCGGTGAGAAAAATTCACATACCGGGTTCGTTTTCATGGCCTCGCGCCTGCCGCCGCTCAATCCCCTGCGCGCCTTCGAGGCCACCGTCCGCCGGGGATCCGTTTCGGCCGCCGCCCGGGAATTGAGCGTGACGCACGGCGCGATCAGCCACCAGATCCGCGCGCTGGAGGAGGCGCTCGGCATGGCGCTCTTCGAGCGCGGCGGCAAGCGGCTGAAGCTGACACCGCAGGGCGCGCTGCTGCTGCCGGCCGTCACCAATGCGTTCGGGGAGATCGCGGCGGCGACCGCGCTCATGCGCCAGCCGGAAACGCGCGGCGAGATCACCATCGCCTGCGTGCCGGCCCTGCTCTCGCTCTGGCTGCTTCCGCGCCTCGACACCTTCACCGACCAGTTTCCCGGCGTACGCGTCTCGCTGATCGCCTCCAACGATGCCGATCACCTACGCTCGCTGGATACCGACGTCTGTGTCTTCTACGGCGACGGCAACTGGCCGGATTGCTGGACACGGCTGTGGTCCAACATCCAGCTCTTCCCGGTCGCCAGCCCGACGCTGCTCAACAGCCGGCCGCTGCGCTCCGTGCGCGACCTTGCCGACCACACGCTCTTCCATGGCGACGACGGGCGCGAGTGGAACACCTGGCTCGCGGCGGCCGACGCCATCGACATGGTGCGCGGCAGCCAGCACTTCATGAGCGACGCCCGCCTTTCCACGGAGGCCGCGCTGCACGGCCACGGCATCGCGCTCGGCGACACGATCACCGCCGGCAACCTCATCGCCCGGGGCGAGCTGGTCGTGCCCTTCGACCTGACGGTGCCGGCCAACCACGCCTTCTACGTCACCTGCCGACAGTCCGCCCGCCAGACGCCGATCGTCAAGGTGTTCATCGACTGGCTCTTCGCCTCGCTCGAGGAGAACCTGCCCGAACCGCACGCTTCCGCCCGCATGCTGCTGCGCGGCCGCGGCCGCGCAGCCGAACCCCATCGCCCCCTCCCGGCCCCGGCCCCGCGCCGGACCGCCTCCAGCCCCCAGCGCAAGACCCGCGCCTGACCTTCAGAGACACGTCCATGCCCCGCTTCAATCCGCTCGTCGAAACCCTCGCCGCCCCGCCGATCCCCTCCGTCTTCGCCTGGGCCGCCGCCTATGACGGCCGCAACGGGCCGATGATCGACCTGTCGCAGGCCGTGCCCGGCTATCCGCCTCATCCGGAAATGTTGCGCCTGCTCGGCGAGAACGCCGCTTCCCGCGCCTATACCGGATACGGCCCCATCGAGGGCGAGGAGAACCTGCGCAAGGCTTATGGCGCACATCTTGCCGGGACTTACGGCGCGCCGCTTGCAGCCGACAACGTCCATGTCACATCGGGCTGCAACCAGGCCTTCATCTGCGCCGCCATGGCGATTGCCGGGGCGGGCGACGCCGTGCTGATGAGCGACCCCTATTACTTCAACCAGGAAACCACCCTGGCCATGCTCGGCATCAAGACGCGCTTCGCGCCCTGCGACCCGGAGAACGGCTTCCTGCCGGACATCGATACGCTTGCCGCCGCCATCGCGCCGGACGTCCGGGCGATCGCCCTCGTCTCCCCGAACAACCCGACGGGAGCGGTGTATCCGCCGGAGCTGCTTTCGGCCATCTACGACCTGTGTGCGGCGCGCGGCATCTGGCTCATCCTCGACGAGACCTATCGCGATTTCCTGCCTGTCGGCGCGGGCCGTCCGCACGAGCTTTTCGGCCGCAAGGGCTGGGAAGAAACGTTGATCGGCCTCTACAGCTTCTCGAAATCCTTCTGCATCCCCGGCCACCGGCTCGGCGCCATCACGGCCGGCCCCGCCGTCGTCGAACAGGTGGCGAAAATCATGGACAATCTCCAGATCTGCCCGCCGCGCTCGGCGCAGGCCGCCGTCGCGACGGCCCTTCCGCTGCTTGCGGACTGGCGCGAGGAGAACCGGCGCGAGATCGCCCGCCGGGTGGAGGCGCTGCGCGCCACCATGGCCGGCGCACCGGCCTGGCGTGTCGGCGCGGTCGGCGCCTATTTCGCTTTCATCGGCCATCCGTTCGATGGCGTTTCCTCGGCAAGGGTGGCGGAGAAGCTGGCCAAGGAAGCCGGCATCCTCTGCCTTCCCGGCAGCTATTTCGGCGCGCGGCAGGAAGGCTACCTACGCTTCGCCTTCGCCAATGCCGATGTCGCGACGATCGGCCTCTTGCAGGACCGTCTCCAGCGATTCGTCCTCGACTGAGGAAACAGCCACCCATGATTGAGTGACGCCGGCCTGAAGTAAACGTCAGGCGTGGAGACGGATACGGTTTCCGGCAAAATCATTTCTCGCCCATGGATTGCGCGTAGAAAATTCCTGCAATCTCGCGAGACGCATCTTGCGCGGGCCATCCGTGCCTTTATGGTTCATTCCAGACCGCGTGCCGGGACCTGCCCGGCACGGGCGAGGATGGCCAAGCCTTGGAAAAGATAAGTGAAACTTACGAACTTCCGGCCGACGACGCGCTCGACACCTCCACCGTCGCCCAAAGCGTGACGCATCAGCTCCGGCGGGCGCACGGCCAGTTCACGAACCGTTTCCTGCTGCACTTTTCCAGGCTGAGCCTGCGCCCGGCCGAATTCAGCGTCCTGTCCCTGATCGCGCAAAATCCCGGCCGGAAGCAATCGGAGATTGCGGCAGCGCTTGGCATCCAGCGGGCGAATTTCGTGGTGCTGATGAACGAGCTGGAAAGCCGCCACCTGACGGAACGACGCAGCGCCCCGAACGACCGCCGCTCCTACGCGATCCACCTGACCCCGGCTGGAGAAAGCCTGCTGGCCGACGCCCGGCGCGCCGAGGCGGATTTCGAGGCGGACTGTCTGGAGCGGCTGGGCGGCACGCGCGCCCGCGACCAGTTCCTCACCCTCCTGCGGCGTCTTCTCGGATAGGCTCTTGACCTTGCCATGGGGGAAGGCTTCAGCATGCCGGTACAAAACAGGAGACCACCCATGAGCAACGAGACCACTCTCGCCTTCACCGTGTCCGACATGACCTGCGGCCACTGCGCCAAGACGATCACCAACGCCGTTCTCGCCGCCTATCCGTCCGCCAAGATCGATATCGACCTTGCCGCCAAGCGCGTCTCCATCGCCAATGCCGGCGACCGGGCCGCCGTCGCCTCCGTCATCGAGGCGGAAGGCTATTCGCCGGCCGATGCGTGATGCGTCGAAAGGACGCTTGACCTTGACATCATGGGAAGGTGCACGATCTATCCGAATAGGATGAAAGGTGCACCATGCCCACCGCGAACGACCAGCAGACCATCAAGCTTTCCATCTCCGACATGACCTGCGCCTCCTGCGTGCGCCGGGTGGAGAAGGCCATCGAAAAGGTGCCGGGCGTCACCGGCGCCGCCGTCAACCTCGCGACGGAAAAGGCCGACGTGACCTTTGCCGGCGCACCCGATGCCACGGCGGTCGCCGAGGCGGTGCGCAGGACGGGCTACGGCGTTACCGAGGAGGTGCTGGAATTTCCCGTCGAGGGCATGACCTGCGCCTCCTGCATCGGCCGCGTCGAAAAGGCGCTGAAGGCCGTGCCCGGCGTGCTGGAGGCCACCGCCAATCTGGCGCAGGAACGCGCCCGCGTGCGCCTTCTCAAGGGGGCTGCCTCCTTCGAGGATCTTGCCGCCGCGATCGAGAAGACGGGATACAGGGCCATTCGCGAGACGGCCGCCGCACCCGAGGAAGACCGGCGGGCCGCCGAGGCGAATACCCTGCGACGCGATCTCATGATCGCCGCCGTGCTCACCGCGCCGCTCTTCGTCATGGAGATGGGCGCGCATGCCTTCCCCTCCTTCGGTCATTATATCCATGCAACTCTCGGCATGCAGACGAGCCGGGTGATCCAGTTCGTGCTGGCGACTCTGGTGCTTCTCGGCCCGGGGCTGCGTTTCTTCCGCAAGGGCATTCCAAGCCTCCTGCGCCTTGCGCCGGATATGAATTCGCTCGTCGTCATCGGTACCTCCGCCGCCTGGAGCTTTTCCACGGTCGCGACCTTCGCGCCCGGCCTGCTGCCCGGCGGCACGGCCAATGTCTATTTCGAGGCGGCGGCGGTCATCGTGACGCTTATCCTCGCCGGACGCTATCTGGAGGCGCGCGCCAAGGGGCGCACCGGCGAGGCGATCCGCCACCTTGCCGGCCTGCGGGCGAAATCCGCCCGCGTGCTGCGCGACGGCAAGCCGGAGGACGTGCCGCTGGAGAGTGTCGTGCCCGGCGACATCTTGCTGGTGCGGCCCGGCGAGAAAGTGCCGGTCGACGGCGAGGTGACGGACGGCAACTCCTATATCGACGAATCCATGATCACCGGCGAGCCGATGCCCGTCGCGCGCCAGGCGGGCGACCGGGTGACGGGCGGCACGGTCAACACGACCGGCTCCCTCACCTTCCGCGCCACCCGCGTCGGGGCCGATACGGTGCTTTCACAGATCATCCGCATGGTGGAGGATGCGCAGGCGGCCAAACTGCCGATCCAGGCGCTGGTCGACCGCGTGACGCAATGGTTCGTGCCGGCGGTCATCGCCGTCGCGCTTATCACCTTCAGCCTCTGGCTGGCGCTGGGGCCAAGCCCGGTTCTCGCCCATGCGCTGGTCAACGCCGTCGCCGTGCTGATCATCGCCTGCCCCTGCGCCATGGGACTTGCGACGCCGACCTCCATCATCACCGGCACCGGGCGGGCGGCGGAACTCGGCGTGCTCTTCCGCCAGGGCACCGCGCTCCAGACGCTGGAGGGCACCGATATCGTCGCCGTCGACAAGACCGGCACGCTGACGCTCGGCCATCCGACGCTGACGGAAATCGTGCCGGCGGAAGGCTTTTCGCGCGGGGACGTCCTCACGCTGGTCGCCGCGGCCGAGATGCATTCCGAGCACCCGATCGCCACGGCCATCCATGAGGCGGCGGTGGCGGAGGGTATCGACCTTCCAGCGGCATCCGGCTTCGTCACCACATCGGGACAAGGCATTTCCGCAGAGGTTTCCGGCCGCAGGGTGGAAGCCGGTTCGGTCGGCTTCATGCAGGCGCGCGGGCTCGATGTCGCCCCCTTTGCCAGCGATGCCGAGCGGCTGGCCGCCGAGGGCGCTTCACCGCTTTATGCCGCCGTGGATGGCAAGCTCGCCGCCCTCTTCGCCGTCACCGATCCGGTGAAGCCGACGACGAAGGAGGCGGTCGCGCGCCTCAAGGCGCTCGGCATAGAGGTCGCGATGATCACCGGCGACAACCGCCGCACCGCCGAGGCCGTCGCGGCCAGGCTCGGTATCGATAGGGTGATGGCGGAGGTGCTGCCGGACGGCAAGGTCGCCGCCGTGCGCGAACTTTCGGCGGGCGGCGCAAAGAAGGTCGCCTTCGTCGGCGACGGCATCAACGATGCGCCGGCGCTCGCCGCCGCCGACACGGGCATCGCCATCGGCACCGGCACGGACGTAGCCATCGAGAGCGCGGACGTGGTGCTGATGGCCGGCGACATGCGGGGCGTCGCCACCGGCATCGCCCTGTCGCGGGCGACGATGCGCAACATCCGCCAGAACCTCTTCTGGGCCTTCGGCTATAATGTCGCGCTCATTCCGCTCGCCGCCGGCCTCTTCTATCCGGCCTTCGGCATCCAGCTCTCGCCGGCGCTGGCGGCGGGCGCCATGGCGCTCTCCAGCGTCTTCGTGGTCACCAACGCGCTGCGGCTGAAGCGCTTCAAGGGAGACAGGACATGAACATCGGCGAGGCGGCAGAGGCGACGGGCGTCACCGCCAAGATGATCCGTCACTACGAGCAGATCGGCCTCATCCGCGCCGCCGGCCGCACCGGCTCCGGCTATCGCGTCTACGGCCCCAGGGACCTGTCGACACTCTCCTTCATCCGAAGGGCGCGCGACCTCGGCTTTTCCATCGCCCAGATCCGCGACCTGCTCACCCTCTGGCAGGACCGCGCCCGCGCCTCCGCCGACGTCAAGCGCATCGCCAGCGAACATATCGACGAGATGAAGGCCAAGATGCGGTTGCTGGAGGAAATGGTGCACACGCTGGAGCACCTCTCCGCCCATTGCCACGGCGACGACCGGCCGGATTGCCCGATCCTCGAGCAGCTTGCGAGCGGAAAGGGCGAGGCGGGGTGCTGCTAGAGTATCCGTGTTGTTCAAGGCAGGTTTTGGGCCCATTTTCGGCCATCCCTGAGCAGTGCGTTTGCGAGCACCACGAGCCTTCGCATGATGGCTGTGATGGCGACCTTTGGAGCTTTACCGACGGCGATGAGCTGGTCGTATTTCACCTTGAGATTGGGATTGAAGCGCATGGCGACGAGAGCCGGCATGTAGAGCGCCTGACGGACATTGGCGCGGCCGCCACGGATGAAGGCGCGGCCGGTCCATCGTCCTGATTGGCGGGCAACGGGAGCCAGTCCGGCAAGTGAGGCCGCCTGACCGTTTTCGAGGGTGCCGAGTTCGGGCATGTCGATGATCAGCGCGAAGGCGGTGATCGTCGAGACGCCCGGGATAGAGACGAGGATGTCGAAGCGGCGCGCGAGACCGGGATCGGACTTGATCAAGGCCTTGATCTCGGCTTCGATCGCGGCCATCTGGCGCTCGATCTGCCTGAGTTGCTCGGCGTTGTGGCGCTTGAGGATGACAAGGGCGAGCGTCTTTGCCCTGTTCTTTGCCGCCGTGCGGTTTTTCACCAGTGCCTCGCGCGCCATGTGCAGGTCCTTGAGATCGTTGAGGATCGGGCTGCGCACCGGCCGCGCTTCAAGGTCGAGCAGCGGGCCCATGCGGGCCAGCATGGCGGCGTCGAGACGGTCGGTCTTGGCGAGCCTGCCGGTGGCTTCTGCAAATCGCCTGGCCTGTCGCGGGTTGACCTTGACGAGGGCGAAGCCCGCCTCCGCCAGTCTGCGCTCGAAGGCTCGGTGATAGGGACCGGTCGGCTCGTAGGCTGGGCGCACCGCATCGGCCCGCCCAGCCTACGAACGCCCGGTGCCCGGCCTTGTCGTTGGCGAAGCGGCGGCTTTCGCCGTCGCTCATGCGGTGGGCGTCGAGATGATCTTTCGAGATGTCGACGCCGATGGTATCATTGGTCATCTTTCGCTTGTCCTGTGCTTGTCGTCCGCAGCCTGGCTGCAGGTATCCGTTCAGGCCTCAAGGGAAAGACGAGGGCGATCAAACTCTAGCTCGACCCGTCAAACGGTCAGCATTTCACCGATCCGACCCTCGCCGCCGACGAGAGGGCTGCGACCCTCTCCCGGCGCTCACTTCTTGCCTGCTCGGCACAGAAAATCATAAGACAAGCATTTGCAGCCGAAGCGGGACCGCTTCGGCGTCGGGTAATGCGATAAAAACAAAAATCTTGAGCATTATCCGGTGAATTCCGGTTCACCGGAAATGCTCAAGGTCAGGCCGCCGCCGAAAGATGCTCGTGCACGGCGAGCCAGCGGCCGGCGGGGTCGCGGGCGAAGACGATGGTTTCACGCTCGTTGTTGGTCAGCCTCTCGCCACCCATCGAAAGCTCGGTCTCGACGGCGTGGGTGAAGATGGCGACGTCGCCGAGGAGCTGGACGCGGCGGTCCGCCGAGCGGCAGGCGTGGATGCGGAAGCCGTCGCGTTCCTCCCAGAGCGCCCATTCGGCCTCATAGGCGGCGCGGCCGTCCAGCGGGCGGTCGAGATTGTAGAAGAGGAAGGTCGCCTGCGGCGCGAAGGCAGCGAAATAGGCGTCGCGGTCGTGCCTGGCGAAGGCGGCGACCAGGGCATCGGCGGCGGAGAGGACGGCGGCTTGCGTGTCGGTCATGCGTTTTCCGAAGTCATACGATCTTGACGGTGCTGATGAGGGCGGCGATGGGCGCATGCTGGGCCTCGACGCGCGCCTTCAATTCCTCGAGCGACATGGCGTCCACCTTGCAGAACTCGATGAACATCATGTTGAGGTTGTTGAAGAAGACCTCGCCCATGGCCTTGGCGTCCACCCCCGCATGGACGACGCCGCGTGCCTGCAATGTTTCGACGAGCCGCACGACCTGGGCGCAAAGCTGGCCGTCCAGCTCGGTATAGCGGCGGGAAAGCGGGGTTTCGGGCTGCTGGATGGAGATCGCCATCGCCGTGCGCCACATCTCCTTCGAGAGATAGACGAGGGAATGGTCGTAATATTGTTCAATCAGCGTCTGCAGGGCCTCGGCGACATTGAGCGGGGGACTTGCCACGATCCGCGCGCCGCCCTCCAGCACCTCCGTCACCTCCATCGCGACGGTGGCGACAAGGATATCGCCTTTGTTCTGGTAATAGTTGTAGAGTGTGCCGACGGAGACCTCCGCCATCTCCGCGATGTCCTCGATACGGGCGCTGTCATAGCCCTGCTCGCGGAACAGGGTGGCCGCGGCATCGAGGATGCGGCGCGTCTTGTCCGCCTTCTGTTTCGCCCGCAATCCGGCCATGGGAACCTCCACTGAATCTCTTCAAAAATGAGATTGACTTAAAAAATGAACTCGTTCAATCTTTTTCTCAAGGCGCCGCAACGAGCGCCACCAGCAAGGCCAAGCGCCTTCAGCCAGAGGGAAAGACGATGACGAAAACCGTTTCCGGCGGCTTCGCCCGCCACATGCTTCTTGCCACCGCAGCCACCATTGCCCTTTCGCCTGCCGCGATGGCGCAGGACGAGCTGAACGCCCTCGTCTGGTGCGACCACACCGACCCGGCGCTGGTCGAGCCGTTCGAGAAGGCCAACAACGTCAAGGTGAACCTCAAGGAATACGAGGGCACGGGTGCGGCGATCTCGATCATCGAGCAGTCCCGTCCCGGCGACTGGGACGTGCTGGTCATCGACGCGGTCGACGTGCCGCGCGCCATCGACATGGACATCCTCGGCGAAATGCCGGCTGACAAGCTGCCGCTCGGCGACCTCTTCCCCGAGGTCCGCATGGACGAGACGACCACCCGCGACGGCAAGGTCTACGCCGTCACGGAGAAGTTCGGCTACAACACGCTTTCCTACGACAAGACGAAGGTCGATCCGGCCGACATGGAAGACCTCTCGGTCATGTGGTCTGACAAGTACAAGGGCCGTATCGCGCTCTATGACTACTACCTTCCGATGGTCGGCCTGACGGGCGTCGCCATCGGCAAGAAGACCGCCGACCTCACGCAGGACGACCTGCCGGCCATCAAGGAAAAGCTCTTCGAGATGAAGAAGGTCTCCCGCCAGGTGAGCGACGTCGTCGCTTCGCAGACGGCGCTGGCGACCGGCGAGGTGGATATCGTCGCCGGCGGCGGCGAGTGGCTGACGGCCGGGCTTTCGGCGGAAAAGCCGAATCTCGACTGGACGATCCCCAAGCAGGGCGCGCTGCGCTGGGCACAGTCGATCGGCGTGTTCAAGAATTCCGAGAAGCAGGATCTGGCGCTGAAATTCGTGCAGTATATCGTCAGCCCCGAGGGACAGGCGCGGCTTGCGACATCCTCGTGCTACTGGGCCATGCCGGCGAACGCCAAGGCCGGCGAGCACCTCACCGACCAGCAGAAGACGGCGTTACGCTGGGACAAGCAGCCGGAATACCTGAAGAATTCGCAGCTCTATCCGGTGGCGGATGCCGACATGGACGCGGCGATGCAGGATATCTGGACGGAAATGCTGCAGCAGTAAGGGCACCACGCACACATATTGCTCACAAGGCTGCCCCTCACCCTAACCCTCTCCCCGCAAGCGGGGAGAGGGGACTTGCCCCACGCATCGTTGGAGGGTTGAGAAAAACGGCACGGCATATCATCTTCTCCCCGCTTGCGGGGAGAAGGTGGCCGGCAGGCCGGATGAGGGGCAGGCGCTGGCGTAAAGCGCAAACGGAGACCCGCCCATGACCGCAACAGCCCTCGAACGCGCGGAGCGCCGCAAGGCATGGGCTTTTGCCCTGCCGGGGCTGCTCTGGACAGCGCTGTTCTTCCTCGTGCCCTTCGCCTACATGGTGGCGATCAGCTTCTGGACGCGGCAGGGGCGCGAGATCGTCGCGATCTGGACGCTCGACAATTACGTCGCCTTCTTCGCGAAGGCGCATTTCTTCAAGGGGCTGGTGGTCTCGCTGGAGATCACGGCGACCGTCACCGTCATCTCCGTGCTGCTCGCCTATCCGCTCGCCTGGATCATCGCCGAGCGGGTGCCGAAGAAATGGCAGCGCTTCGCCCTCGTCATGGCGATCCTGCCCTTCTGGACCTCCTATGTGGTGCGCTCCTATTCCTGGCTGCTGGTGCTCTCCAAGGGCGGTGTCGTCAACCAGGCGCTGCTCTCAATCGGCATCATCACCGAACCGCTGGAGCTTTCGGCAAACCGCACCGGCACCGTGATCGGCTTCGTGCATTTCTTCGTCATGCTGCTGACGCTGACGATCTACGCCAACCTCATCCAGCTTTCGCCGAACTACCGCCGCGCGGCGGCGGACCTCGGGGCGAACGCCTTCCAGACCTTCTGGCATGTCGTACTGCCGCTGACGCTGCCGGGCATCATGGTCGGCGCGTTCCTGACCTTCGTGCTGTGCATCGGCGACTACATCACGCCGCAGATCCTCGGCGGCAACAACGAGTTGGTGCTGCCGCAGGTCATCATGCTGCAGCTCGGGCGGCGAGCGGACTTCCCGATGGCGGCAGCGCTCTCGCTGGTGCTGATGGTAGTCGTCACGCTCGCCTACATCGCCTGCGCGCGCTGGCTGAAGATGGAAAGGACCTGATCCATGCGACACCTTTCCACTGCGCTCGCCGCGCTCTATGCCGGCCTCATCTATCTCTTCATCTTCCTGCCCGTCGTGGTGCTGGTGCTCTTCTCCTTCCAGGACGGCACCTTGCCCGTGCCACCGCTGAACGGGCTGACGCTGCGCTGGTACGAAGCGGTCTTCTCCGATGGCAAGCTGATGGCCGCGCTCGGCAATTCGCTGCTGGTGGCGGTAATTTCCTCGGCCGTCGCCTGCATCCTCGGCTTCCTCGCCGCCTATGCCTTCGCGCGCTACACGCTGCCGGCCTCCGCGCTTCTGCGCGGCCTCATCGTCGCGCCGATGACGGTCAGCACGCTGATCATCGGCCTCGGCCTCCTCTCCATGCTGAACGTGACGGGCATGCGGCTTTCGCTCGTGACGGTCGGCATCGGCCATGTGGTGATCAACCTGCCGCTCTGCTTCGCCATCATCTACGCCTCGATGGGCGGGCATCAGGTGAACATCGAGCGGGCGGCGCGCGACCTCGGGGCGAAGGACTGGCAGGTCATGCTGCTCGTCACCGCGCCCATGCTGCTGCCGTCGATCCTTGCCGCCTTCTTCCTCTCCGTCACCTTCAGCTGGGACGAGTTCATCGTCGCCTTCCTGCTGTCGCGCTTCGACGTGACGCTGCCGGTCGAGATCTGGAGCATGCTGCGCTCCGGCCTCGACCCCAAGACCAACGCCATCGGCAGCGTCGTCTTCCTCATCTCCGTCGTGTTCCTCATCCTCATGGAACTGACGGTCTTCAGAAAAACCGGGAAATCCTCATGACCGCCGACGTTTCCATCAAGAACGCCACCAAGGACTTCGGCGCGTTCCGGGCGCTCGACGATGTCTCGCTCGATATCGCGGCCGGCGAGTTCATCGTGCTGCTCGGCCCGTCGGGCTGCGGCAAGACCACGCTGCTCTCCATCCTCGGCGGCTTCATCGAGCCGACGTCCGGCACGATCGCCATCGGCGGGCGCGACATGACATATGTCTCGCCCGCCAAGCGGCCGACCACCACCATGTTCCAGGACTATGCGCTCTTCCCGCATATGTGCCTGCGCGACAATGTCGGCTTCGGCCTTCGCATGCGCGGCATGGGTAAGGCGGAGCGCTACGAAAAGGCCTTCTCCTATCTCGATCTCGTCGGCCTGAGGGCATCATCCGCCAAGAAGCCGCATGAGCTTTCGGGTGGCCAGCGCCAGCGCGTGGCGCTGGCCCGCGCTCTGGCGGTCGATCCAGACGTGCTGCTGCTCGACGAGCCGCTCGGCGCGCTGGACCTGAAGCTGCGCCGGCAGATGCAGGACGAATTGAAGGCGATCCAGAAGCGCGTCGGCACGACCTTCGTGCATGTCACCCACGACCAGGAGGAGGCGATGGCGATCGCCGACCGCATCGTCGTGATGAACAAGGGCCACATCGAGGATGTCGGCACGCCGGCCTCGATCTACATGCGCCCGCGCTCGCTGTTTTCCGCCGGCTTCATGGGCGAGGCCAATTTCCTGCCGGCGAAGGTCGTGCGCACCGCCGCCGGCGAAGCCGAACTGGAGACCCCGCTTGGCCGCGCTGTCCTGCCGGCCTCCACCTTCGTTTCCGGCCTCCCCATTGCCGGAAGCGATGTGACGCTCTGCATTCGCCCGGAGCATTTCCGCTCGGCAAATGCCGATGTGCCCACCCTCTCGCTCGGCCACGGCCGCATCACCGGCAGCGCCTTCTTCGGCACGCATCATCGCTGCCATGTCGCGGCCAACGGCGCGACGCTTACCGCCCATCTGCCGCAGACCGAAACGCCGGAAGTCGGCGCCGAGCTTGACCTTCGGCTGAAGGCGGATAGCATCGTCGTGCTTCAGGACGGGGCGGGAGTTTAGGATCGATGCGGCGCATCCGGCCGGAGGATTGGTACAGCGTTCGTCGCCTCGATGACGACGTGACCTATATCTGCGAACCCTACATCCAGGAATTCTATCGCTGCAACGTCTGGCACATCCGCGGGCGCGACCGCGACATGCTGGTCGATAGCGGCATGGGCGTCGTCTCGCTCAGGCAATGGGTGCCGCTCGTCACGGAACGCGACCTGATCGCGGTGGCGAGCCATACGCATTTCGACCATATCGGCTGCCACCACGAATTCGAGTGCCGCGCGGTGCATTCGGCCGAGGCCGACCTTCTCGCCAATCCGACGCGGGAGAACACGCTGGCCGACCCTTACGTCACCGACGAGATCTTCGACGCGCTGCCGCCCGAGCCCTATTGCTCGAAATGCTACGCCGTGAAGAAGGCGCCCGCGACGCGCATCCTCGAGGATGGCGACATGATCGATCTCGGCGACCGCCAGTTCGAGGTCATCCACACGCCGGGCCACTCCCCAGGGGGTATTGCACTCTACGAGAAGGCAACCGAAATTCTCTTCTCGGGCGACATCGTCTACGATGGCCCGCTGATCGAGGACACCTACCATTCCGACCTGACGGACTATATCGCCTCGATGGAACGGCTCCTGACCCTGCCGATGCGGCTGGTGCATGGCGGCCATTTTCCAAGCTTCGGCGGGGAACGCTATCGCCAGCTCATAAGGGGCTGGCTCGACGAAAAACAGAAGTGACGGGAGAAAAGCATGCTCGACAAGCGCAAATTCTACATCGACGGCCAGTGGGTCGATCCGCTGAAGCCCAATGACCTCCAGGTCATCAACCCGGCGACGGAAAAGCCGGTCGCGGTCATCACCATGGGCACCGCCGCCGATATCGACCGCGCCGTCGCCGCCGCCAAGAAGGCTTTTGCGACCTACAGCCAGACCAGCGTGGACGAGCGCCTCGCTCTGCTCGAAAAGCTGCTGGAGATCTACAAGCGTCGCTATGACGAGATGGCCCGCACCATCACGCTCGAACTCGGCGCGCCGATCAGCATGAGCACCGAGCAGCAGGCGGATGTCGGCGTCGGCCACCTCCAGGGCTTCATCGATGCGCTGAAGCGCCTCAAGAGCCGCGAAGTGCTGCCGAACGGCGACGTCGTGCGCCGCGAGCCCATCGGCGTATGCGGCCTCATCACGCCCTGGAACTGGCCGATCAACCAGATCGCGCTGAAGGTGGTTCCGGCGCTGGCGACGGGCTCGACCTGCGTGCTGAAGCCCTCCGAATTCACGCCGCTCAACGCCATGCTCTATGCCGAGATGGTGCATGAGGCCGGCTTCCCGGCGGGCACGTTCAACCTCGTCAACGGCGACGGCATCGAATGCGGCGCGGCGCTTTCCAAGCACAAGGACGTCGACATGATGTCCTTCACCGGTTCCACCCGCGCCGGCATCGCCGTCAGCAAGGATGCGGCCGAGACGGTTAAGCGCGTGACGCTGGAACTGGGCGGCAAGTCGCCGAACCTCGTCTTCGCCGATGCGGACCTCGAGGACCGCGTTTCCGGCACCATCCGCGAATGCTTCAACAATTCCGGCCAGTCCTGCGACGCGCCGACCCGCATGCTCGTCGAGCGCTCGGTCTATGACAAGGTGGTCGAGATCGCCGAGCGCACCGGCAAGGAAGCCACCGTCGGCAACCCGGAAGAGGAAGGCGGCCATATCGGTCCGCTCGTCTCGCACATCCAGTTCGGCCGCGTGCAGGCGCTGATCGAGGCGGGCGTTGCCGAAGGCGCGCGGCTTCTCGTCGGCGGCCCGGGCAAGCCGGATGGCTTCGAGACCGGCTATTTCGTCAAGCCGACGATCTTCGCGGACGTCAACAACAACATGCGCATCGCGCGTGAAGAAGTGTTCGGCCCGGTTCTCGCGATCATTCCCTTCGACACGGAAGAGGAAGCCATCGCGATCGCCAACGACACCGCCTATGGCCTTGCCGCCTATGTGCAGACGGGCAATCCGGACCGCGCCGAGCGCGTCGCCGCCCGCCTTCGCGCCGGCATGGTGCACATCAATGGCGGCCCGCACCGCTACGGCAGCCCCTTCGGCGGCTTCAAGCAGTCCGGCAACGGCCGCGAGGGCGGCATGTTCGGCCTCGAGGACTTCCTTGAAGTGAAGACGGTGCACCGGCCGGACGCGGCCTGAGAAATCCTCCGGATTTGAAGGCGGCGCTCGAAAGGGCGCCGCTTTTGCTTTCGCCCGAAAGATTCCGCCTAATTTAGCACCCTCCATCTGGTTCAATCCGGCCCGGTCTGATAGCCCGGCGGCACCCTCCCCATTCGGACTGCCGTCGTGTCGTCACTTGCCGCCTCCCGCCATAATCGCCTTGCCCTGATCGCCCTTCTCGTCGGAGGCGCCGCCATCGGCGGATCGCCGATCTTCGTGCGGCTTTCCGAAGTGGGGCCGATGGCGACGGCGTTCTGGCGCGTTGCGCTGGCGCTCATGCCGTTCTTCCTGATCTCGCGCGTGACGAAACAGGCGGACGAGACGCCCGCCGGCCTCCGCGACTACTTTTTCCTGGCGCTGCCCGGCGCATTCCTCGCCGTCGATCTTGCGACCTGGCACCTCTCGCTCACCATGACCTCCGTCGCCAATGCGACGCTGCTGGCTAATCTGGCGCCCGTCTTCGTGACGCTCGGCTCGTGGCTCATCTTCCGCACGCGCATCACCCCGGTCTTCCTGACGGGGCTGGCGCTGGCGCTCCTCGGCGTGATCGTGCTGAAGGGCGGGCCGGCGGCCATCGGCGGCGGGCAGCTTGCGGGCGATGCGACGGCCATCGTCGCGGCGATCTTCTATGCTTGCTACATGCTGTCGCTCGGCCATGTGCGCTCGCGCTTCTCCACCCTGCGCATCATGGTCTGGACGACCTTGTCCGCCACTATCTGGGTGCTGCCGCTCGCCCTGTTCTTCGAGAGCGGGATCGTACCTGTCACGCTCTTTGGCTGGGCCATGGTGCTGGGGCTCGCCTTCATCAGCCATGTCGGCGGCCAGGGGCTCGTCACCTACGCCCTCGCCTACCTGCCGACGGCCTTTTCATCCCTGACGCTGCTCCTCCAGCCCGTCGTCGCCGCCATTCTCGCCTGGATCCTGCTGTCGGAGCCCATCGGCCTCATGCAGGCGGTCGGCGGCCTGATCGTGCTGGCCGGCATCCTCGTCGCCCGGCGCGGCTGATCGAGCCATCAAAATTGCTGACTGGATCGGCCGGGTGGAATGTGCCAAAGCCCTGCGATCCCCAGATCCGAGTTTCCTCCATGACCGATATCGCCGCTTCCTCGCCCGCTTCCGGCTCCGCCCGCCTCGGCGTGCTGCTGATGCTGCTCGGCATGGTGATGTTCTCGCTGAACGACGTGCTCGGCAAATGGCTGGTCGCGACCTATTCCGTCGGCCAGCTCATGCTGATCCGCAGCTTTGCCGCGCTCGTGGTCCTGACGCCCTTCTTCTGGCGCATGGGATGGCGGCGGCTGATCGACGTGGAGCGCCCGAAACTCCACGTCCTGCGCGCGGCCCTCTTCGCCGTTGAAGCCTCCGGCTTCTACTTCGCCGTCGCCTACATGCCGCTCGCCGATGCCATGACCTATTGGCTCGCGGCCCCGATCTATGTCGCGGCGCTGTCGTCCGTCATGCTCGGGGAAAAGGTCGGCTGGCGGCGCTGGACAGCCATCATCGTCGGTTTCGTCGGCGTGCTGATCGCGCTTTCGCCCTCGAAGGAGACCTTCACCCTGCCGGCCCTGATCGCGCTCGCCGGCAGCATGGCCTTCGGCCTCGCCATGGTGCTCGGCCGTTCGCTGCGCGCGACGCCCGACACGACGCTGGTCTTCTGGCAGATCGCCGGCGCCGGCATCTTCGCCGCCGTCATGTGCCTTGCCGATCCCGCCGGCTGGGCGCCGGTGAGCGGCGTCGACTTTGGCCTTCTCAGCCTGCTCGGCATCGTGGCAATGAGCGCGCACATGCTGGTCAACCGCTCGCTGAAGCTGGCGGATGCCGCGACCGTCGTACCGCTGCAATACACGCTGCTGCTCTGGGCGGTCGTCTTCGGCTGGATGTTCTTCGGCGACATGCCGCGCCCGGCCATGCTGGTCGGCGCGGGCTTCATCGTCGCCTCCGGCCTCTTCATCTTCTTCCGCGAACAGCAGCTGAAGCGGCGCGCGCCTTCTACCTGAAGCGGCCGTGGCGTTGCAGGACCTCGATCTTGTAGCCGTCCGGATCCGTAACGAAGAAGAAGCGGGCAAGGAGGCCGCCGTCACGATTGAACTCGACGATCTTGCCAACCGCCAGGCCAAGCTCGCTCATGCGGGCGTGCTCGGCGTCGAGATCGCCGACCGAGACCGCGAAATGACCGTAGCCGTCGCCTAATTGGTAGGGCTCGGTGCGGCCCTTGTTGACTGTCAGCTCCAGCTCGAACTCGCTTTCCGCATTGCTGAGATAGATGAGCGTGAAGGTCTCGAAATCGAGCCTTTCCGCGACCGCAAGACCAAACGCCTTGCCGTAGAAGTCCACGGACCTGCCCTCATCCAGCACGCGGATCATGGAATGGATGGATTTCGCCATGGCTTTCTCCTGCTCTTTCAATGAATTGCAGCCAGAAACCCCATGGCCGGCACCGCGTCAAGCTCAGAAGGTCGGCGGCGTGTTGATCCAGATCAGCACCGTCTCGCTGTCGTGGCGGTTGCGCCAGGCATGCCCCCGGCAGCTTTCGAAATAGAGGCTGTCGCCGGGACCGAGGTCGTGGAATTCGTGGCCGTCGAGCACGATCTCGATGCGGCCAGCGAGCACATGGACGAACTCCTCGCCGTCGTGCTGGTAGGCGCCGTCGCTCGATGCGCCCGGGGCGAGCACGAAGCGGTGGCAATCCATCATGTTGCGTCCGTCCGCCAGCACCTGCACGGTGACGCCCGGCGAGGTTTCCGGCCACAGCTTCCATTCTCCCGCCCGGACGATGGAACGGTTGTCCTGCTCCTCCTCGCCCGACAGCTTCGAGACGGTCGTGCCGTAGTAGTCGGCAAGGTCATGCAGCACGCGGAAGGTCACACCCTGCGAGGTGCGCTCGAAGGTGGAGAGAACGGAGGTGGCGATGCCGATATCGCCGGCGACCTGCTCCAGCGTCTTGCCCGCGGCATGACGCAGGCTGCGCAGCTTGCGCCCGACGCCCTGCGGCGCGTCGCCCTCGAAGGAGCCGGTATCCGTGGCCGGCTCCTCGGCTTCCAGCGCCTCACGGATGGCGGCGGGGTTGAGGCCACGCTCGGTGCGGTACCAGGCGATGCGCTTCACCCGCGTGACGTCCTCGGCGCTGTATTGCCGATGGCCGGTATCCGAGCGGCCGGGCACGACGAGGCCCTGCGCCTCCCAGAGCCTGAGCGTGGAGGCCGAAACGCCGGCAAGCCGCGCGGCTTCCGCCACCTTGTAATGCACCGGCTCCTCGGAACCCATCGCGCCAAATCCCTGATTCTGTAGTATCGTTCTATAGCATTCCCGCAGCGTGCGTGGCGGCTTGAAAAATCCGTCATGAGCGCGCTGTAAAATGCCGTTGCATTCTTGCAGAAAAAATGTAGGAATTCCACTTGAGACTTGCAGAAAAAATGTAAGTTAATGCAATTTCGACGAAACGAAGCCTCCAGATCCAGGAATAGCGCCATGACCGCCACGCCTCTGACAGACCGCAAGAACGCCGCCATTTCCCGCGGCGTCGGCATGACCACGCAGATTTACGCCGACCGTGCGGAGAATGCCGAGATCTGGGACAAGGAAGGCAATCGCTATATCGATTTCGCCGCTGGCATCGCCGTGGTCAATACCGGCCACCGCCATCCGCGCGTCATCGAGGCCGTCAAGAAGCAGCTCGACCGCTTCACCCACACCTGCCATCAGGTCGTGCCTTACGAGAACTATGTCGAGCTGGCCGAGCGCCTGAACGCCATCACCCCCGGCAACTTCGCCAAGAAGACGATCTTCGTCACGACCGGCGCGGAAGCCGTCGAGAACGCCGTGAAGATCGCCCGCGCCGCCACCGGCCGCCAGGCCGTCATCGCCTTTTCGGGCGGCTTCCACGGCCGCACCTTCATGGGCATGGCGCTGACCGGCAAGGTCGTGCCCTACAAGGTCGGTTTCGGCGCCATGCCGGCCGACGTCTTCCATGCGCCCTTCCCGGTCGAGATGCACGGCACGACGGTTGAGCAGTCGCTGGGCGTGCTGAAGAAGCTCTTCGCCGCCGATGTCGACCCGAACCGCGTCGCGGCGATCATCGTCGAGCCCGTGCAGGGCGAAGGCGGCTTCTATCCGGTTCCGGCCAGCTTCATGAAGGCGCTGCGCGAGATCTGCGACCAGCACGGCATCCTGCTCATCGCCGACGAAGTGCAGACCGGCTTTGCGCGCACCGGCAAGATGTTCGCCATGGAGCATTACGGCATCGCGGCCGACATCACGACCATGGCCAAGGGCCTCGGTGGCGGCTTCCCCATCGCGGCCGTGACCGGCCGTGCGGAAATCATGGATGCCCCCGGCCCCGGCGGCCTCGGCGGCACCTATGCCGGCAGCCCGATCGGCGTTGCCGCGGCCCATGCCGTTCTCGACGTCATCAAGGACGAGGACCTGTGCGGCCGCGCTGAAAATCTCGGCGCGCGCCTGAAGCAGCGCCTTGCCTCGCTGCAGGACAAGGTGCCGGAGATCGTCGACATCCGCGGCCCGGGCTTCATGAACGCCGTCGAATTCAACGACGTCGCCACGAAGCAGCCGAGCGCCGACTTCGCCAACAAGGTGCGCCTGAAAGCCCTCGAAAAGGGCCTGATCCTGCTCACCTGCGGCGTGCACGGCAACGTCATCCGCTTCCTCGCGCCGATCACCATCCAGGACGAGGTTTTTGCCGAGGCGCTCGACATTCTCGAAGCCGCCATGGTCGAGGCCCGCGCCGCCTGAGCGCAGCCGAAACCTGAACCACATCCTCCCAAGGCGACACCCGGGGCATAGCTCCGGGTGATTGGCCTTCCGTGTCCAAAAGGAACGAAACCATGGCCCTCCATGATGCTCTCACGAGGCACCTGAAGTCGACCGATCTCCTGCGCGATGCCGGCTATGTCAACGGCAACTGGATCGGCGGCAACGGCGCCGCGACCTTCGACGTCCTCAATCCCTCGACCGGCGAAAAGCTGGCGACGCTGCCGGAAATGGGCGCGAGCGAAACGGCCGCCGCCATCGACGCCGCCTATGCGGTCCAGCCGCTCTGGGCCGCCCGCCCGGCCAAGGACCGCTCCGTACTGCTGCGCAAGTGGTACGACCTCATCATCGCCAACGCCGATGAACTCGCCGCCATCCTCACCGCCGAAATGGGCAAGCCGCTGGCCGAAGCCAAGGGCGAGATTCTCTATGCCGCCTCCTATATCGAGTGGTACGCGGAAGAGGCCAAGCGCATCAACGGCGAGACGATCCCCGCCCCCTCCGCCGACAAGCGCATGCTCGTCATCAAGCAGCCGGTCGGCGTCGTCGGCACGATCACGCCCTGGAACTTCCCGGCGGCGATGATCGCGCGCAAGACTGCCCCGGCGCTCGCCGTCGGCTGCACGGTGGTCTCCAAGCCGGCCGAGCAGACGCCGCTTTCGGCCATCGCCCTCGCCGTGCTGGCGGAAAAGGCCGGCATTCCGGCCGGCGCCTTCAACATCATCCTCGGCACCGATGGTCCCGCCATCGGCAAGGAGTTGTGCTTCAATCCGAAGGTGCGGAAAATCTCCTTCACCGGCTCCACGGAAGTCGGCCGCATCCTGATGCGCCAGTGCTCCGACCAGATCAAGAAGGTGAGCCTGGAGCTTGGCGGCAACGCACCCTTCATCGTCTTCGACGACGCGAACCTCGACGCCGCCGTCGAAGGCGCGATGGCCTCGAAGTACCGCAATGCCGGCCAGACCTGCGTGTGCGCCAACCGGCTCTACGTGCAGTCGAACGTCTATGACGCCTTTGCCGAGAAGCTGGCGAAGAAGGTTGCCGAGCTTTCGGTCGGCGACGGCTTCGACAAGGGCACGACCATCGGCCCGCTGATCGAGGAAGCCGCCATCGACAAGGTCGAGGCCCATATCGCCGATGCCGTTTCCAAGGGCGCGACGGTCATTGCCGGCGGCAGGCGTATCGAGGGCAAGGGCACCTTCTTCGAGCCGACCGTGCTGAAGGGCGTTGCCCGCGGCATGACGGTGGCGAAGGAAGAGACCTTCGGCCCCGTCGCCCCGCTCTTCCGCTTCGACACGGTCGAGGACGTGATAGAGCAGGCCAACGACACCGAATTCGGCCTTGCCGCCTACTTCTTCGCCGGCGATCTCAAGAAGGTCTGGAAGGTCGCGGAAGCGCTGGAATACGGCATGGTCGGCGTCAATACAGGCCTCATCTCCTCCGAAGCCGCCCCCTTCGGCGGCATCAAGCAGTCCGGCCTCGGCCGCGAAGGCTCCGCCCACGGCGCGGACGACTATCTGGAATTGAAATACGTCTGCATGGGCGACGTCGCCTGACATATCCCGGATCGCCCCACCTCAGTGGGGCGATCTCTATGCAGCTTCGATATCCGTTTTGGAGAAGTCGTCGCCTTTGTAGAGCAGCGGCATGTTGAGATGCCGGGCGCAGGCATAGGCGAAACAGTCACCGAAGTTGAGGCCTGCAGGATGACGCCCCTTGCCGAAGCGTTGATAGGCATCGACGGCAGCGGCCGTCATTGCCGGCTCGATCGTAGCCACCGTAACATCGAAGGGACGAATATAGGCCTGCACCTCACGCAGGGCTGCTTGCGGCTCAAGTCCGAAAATCCTGCTGTAAGCGATAGACGCCTCCCAAAGCGCCATCGGCGACGTCACCCTCGTATCAACGCTCATCAAACGCGCGGACAGTATCGTCGCATCGCTTTCATCCGCCATCATGGCGACGATGGTCGAGGCATCGATAAACATCAGTCTTCGTAAAGGCCATCGATGAAGGCCTTATCGGCCTTGAGACCCGTCGGAGAGTACTTTTGATTCAACGCTCGGGTCATGGCAACGGCCTTCTCCACCAAGGTCGGCTCGCTTTCAACCCGCTCGAGTTCATGCGCCAATGCCTGTCGCACCGCCTCGGTCTTGCTGACCTTGCGCAGAGTGGAAAGCCGGTCGGCGAGCCTGTCGACTTCCTGATCCTTTACATAGAGCGGCATGGTATATCCCTTTATGGCTAGGGGTATATATAGCACGCTGTATCCGGCTTTCAAAGCTCAGGCCACCTTCACCGTCTCCGGATGCGCCGCCTTGAAGGCCGGCAATTCCAGGCAGGTTTCCGCGATGCGACGCACCCGCTCCAGGCCGGATATGTCCACGCCCCAGCGGTTGGCGTTGTAGACCTGCGGGACGAGGCAGAAGTCGGCCATGGTGGGGGTATCGCCGTGGCAGAAAGTGCCGGTGGCTGGATTTTCGAGCAGGGTTTCGACGGCGGCGAGGCCTTCGCCGATGAATTTCTTCATCCAGTTGGAACGGACCTCGTCTCCGCCGCCGGTGATATCCATGACGTGGCCGACGATGCCCGTGTTGCAGACGGCGTGGATTTCCATGGCGATGGCGTAGGAGAGCGTGCGAACGCGCTGCCGCCCGAGCGGGTCGGCAGGGAGGAAACGCGCCTCAGGGCGCGTTTCCGAGAGGTATTCGATGATCGCGAGGGATTGCGTCAACGTCTGGCCGTCGATCACCAGCGCCGGGACGAGGCCCTGCGGATTGCGGGCGCGGTGTTCGGGCGCGCGCTGCTCACCGGCCAGAAGGTCCACGGAGACCCGCCGGTAGGCGAGGCCGAGGCTTTCGAGCGCGATGCGCACGCGGTAGCTGGCGGAGGAGCGCCAGTAGTCGTAGAGCACGATCTCCTCGCTCATCGGGTCAGTCCTTTTCGTAGCGCGTCACGGTCTGCTCGATGGCGCCGAAGATGGAATGGCCGGACTTGTCCTTCATCTCGATGCGCACGATGTCGCCGAACTTCATGAAGGGCGTCTTCGGGGCAGCGGTCGAGAGCGTCTCGATGGTGCGCACCTCGGCGATGCAGGAATAGCCTGCGCCGCCTTCGGAGACCGGCTTGCCAGGGCCGCCGTCCAGCTTGTTGGAAACCGTGCCGGAACCGATGATCGAGCCGGCGACGAGCGGGCGGGTTTTTGCGGCGTGAGCGACGAGCTGGCCGAAATCGAACGTCATGTCGACGCCGGCATCCGCCTTTCCGAAGGCCTTGCCGTTGAGCGAGACGAGAAGCGGAAGGTGCAGCTTGCCGCCGTCCCAGGCATCGCCCAGTTCATCCGGCGTGACGGCGACGGGGGAGAAGGCGGAGGAGGGTTTCGACTGGAAGAAGCCGAAGCCCTTGGCGAGTTCCCCCGGAATGAGGCCACGCAGCGAGACGTCATTGACGAGCATGACGAGGCGGATCGCATCGCGCGCCTCTTCCACGCTTGCGCCCATCGGCACGTCGTCGACGACGACGGCGATCTCGCCTTCCATGTCGATACCCCATGCCTCGTCAGACGCCAGGATCGGGTCGCGCGGGCCGAGGAAACTGTCGGAGCCGCCCTGGTACATCAGCGGATCGGTCCAGAAGCTCTCCGGCATCTCGGCATTGCGCGCCTTGCGCACCAGTTCGACGTGATTGACATAGGCCGAGCCATCCGCCCACTGGTAGGCGCGCGGCAGCGGGGAGGTCGCGTCGTGCTCGTGGAAGCGGGCGGTCGGCTGCGAGCCGGTTTCCAACCCTTCGGCGACCCGTTCCAGCCGCGGCGCGACATGCGCCCAGTCGTCCAGCGCCGCCTGCAGGCTGCGGGCGATATGGCCCACTTCCGAGCAGCGCGTCAGGTCGCGCGAGACGACGACCAGACGGCCGTCGCGGGTGGAATCCTTCAGTGTCGCAAGTTTCATGCGTATCGCTCCCGATCTTGTTTCCGGCCGGCGGATCGTGTCATCTTCCGGCCGCCTGTCTCCACCCGCATGCGCCGCAACCGCGCCGCATCGCCTCTCCAAGGAAATCCCGCTTGAACCGCACGGTCCGAAATTCCCTGCTGATCGTCGCCGGCTTTATCGCCGCGACAGCCGCCATCCTTTATACGATGGGTCAGCCGCTCATCTGCAAGTGCGGATATGTGAAACTGTGGCATGGGGTGGTGTTTTCTTCGGAAAATTCGCAGCAGCTTTCCGACTGGTACACGCCGAGCCACATCATCCACGGCATCCTGTTCTACGGCTTCTTCACGCTGATCCTCCCCAAGGCGAGCATCAATGTGCGGCTGACGCTGGCGCTCATCGTGGAATGCGCCTGGGAAATCCTCGAAAACACTGACATGATCATCAACCGCTATCGCGAGGCGACGATCTCGCTCGACTATTTCGGCGACAGCGTGATCAATTCCAGCGCGGATATCCTCGCCATGGTGGTCGGCTTCTTCCTCGCCGCGCGCCTGCCCGTCTGGGCAAGCGTCGCGCTCATTATCGTCTTCGAGGCAACCACGACCTGGCTCATCCGCGACGGGCTGGCGCTGAACATCCTGATGCTCGTCTGGCCGCTGGACACCGTGAAGGCCTGGCAAGGTGGTTAGGCTCACTTGATACCCGGCGTGCCGTCGAACTTGCGCTCCAGGCCGTCCCAGCATTCGAGATAGTTGTCCTGCAGCGTCTCCAGTTCGGCCGCGAACTTCGTGAGCTGCTGCGGGAAGCGCGTCTCGAACATGAAGGCCATGGTATGGTCGAGCTTGACGGGCTTCAGCTCGGTGTTTGAAGCCTTCTCGAAGCCGGTGGCGTCGGGGCCGTGCGGCAGCATCATGTTATGCAGGCTCATGCCGCCGGGTACGAAGCCCTCTTCCTTGGCGTCGTACTGGCCGTGGATGAGGCCCATGAACTCGCTCATGATGTTGCGGTGATACCAGGGCGGGCGGAAGGTGTGCTCGGCCACCATCCAGCGCGGCGGGAAGATGACGAAGTCGATATTCGCCGTGCCAGCCTCCTCGGTCGGGGCCGTCAGCACCGTGAAGATCGACGGATCGGGATGATCGAAGAGGATCGCGCCGACCGGCGAATAGGTTCTGAGGTCGTATTTGAACGGCGTGTAGTTACCGTGCCAGGCGACGACGTCGAGCGGGGAATGGCCGATCTCGGTGACGTAGAACTTGCCGCACCATTTGACGTGGACGCGGCAGGGTGTCTCCTTGTCCTCGTAGGCGGCGACGGGCGTCTTGAAGTCGCGGGGGTTGGCAAGGCAGTTCGCGCCGATCGGGCCGCGATCAGGCAGCGTGAACTTCGCGCCGTAGTTCTCGCAGACATAGCCGCGCCACACATCGCCCTCGCCGATGCGCGAGACCTTGAACATCATGCCGCGCGGGATGAGGCAGATCTCCAGCGGCTCGACATCCATGATGCCCATTTCGGTGAAGACGCGGATCGCGCCCAGTTGCGGCACGACCAGCAATTCACCATCGGCATTGAAGAAATAATCGTCCACCATGTCGGCGTTGAACGTATAGGCGTGCGCGGCCATGCCGACCTGGGTCAGCACGTCGCCGGCCGTCGTCATGGTGCGGATGCCTTCGAGGAAGTTTTGCGTTTCCTGCGGCGCAGGCAACGGATTCCAGCGAAGCTGGCCGAGCGGCAGGGAATGATCATCGAGGCAGGGCGCTGTCTTCCAGTGCGGATAGTCCGCATTGGAGAAGCGGCGGGTATGGCGCACGCTCGGGCGGATGCGGTAGAGCCAGGAGCGCTCGTTGGTGCCACGCGGAGCGGTGAAGGGCGAGCCGGAAAGCTGCTCTGCATAGAGGCCGTAATTGCACTTCTGCGGGCTGTTCTGGCCCTGCGGCAGCGCGCCGGGCAGGGATTCCGTCTCGAAATCGTTGCCGAAGCCCGGCATGTATTTCAGGCTGTTGGTGCTCTCCGCCATGGCTTGCCCTCCTCCGCACGGCTCTTTATCAGATGGTTACAGATGTAACCGTCCATTTTGTAACCATCAAGGCGGCCCACTATGGATTTCAAGCTCGAGACCTTCCTGCCCTATCGGCTCAACCAGGCGGCCGAACGGGTGAGCCAGCGCTTTGCCGCACAATACCGCGACCGCTACCGGATGACCCGGCCGGAATGGCGGGCGCTCGCCGCCCTTGGCGCCTATGGGCGCATGACGGCGACGGAGATCGGCGCTAATTCCAGCATGCACAAGACGAAGGTATCGCGTGCGGTCCGGGCGCTGGAGGAAAAGCGCTGGCTGAAGCGCAGCGAGGACATGAGCGACCGCCGCATCGAGCATCTGGAACTGACTCCGGCGGGAAAGCGCATCTACGGCGAGATGATCACGCTTGCCCGGGCCTATGAGGAGGAGATGGCGCGGCTTCTGGCGGATGGCCTTCGTCAACTCGAAGCGGGCCTTGCGGCCATCGAGGCGAAGCTGACGCCGGAACCCGCCCGACGCGGCCCGAAGGATTGACGGCGGGCACGTCAGTCCGATTTCGGCACGTGCTCGGGCTTGCCCTTGTGGCTGGTCGAGGCCAGATCCTCCAGTTCCTTTTCCGACATGGATTTCTCCATGCTCCGTGAGGCGCCCTTGAGCGCGCTCTTCTTCACATCGCCGCGCTTTGCGGCGAGCGCCGCGCCCGCGGCCTTCTGCTGCGCTTTCGATCTTGCCGGCATGGCAGCCTCCCTTGCGATATCAGCGTAAACGCCCGCCCTCGGCCGATGTTCCGGGATGATCGAGAGGACGCCCCGTCACCCCCGCTCCTTCACCGTCTCCATCGCCACATTGGTCGAGGTGTTGGCGACGTAGGGCAGGTTCGAGATGCGCTCGCCGAGCACGAGGCGGTATTTCTTGATGTCGCGGGTGCGGATCTTCAGGAGATAGTCGAAGCGGCCGGCGATCATGTGGCACTCCTCCACCTCCTTGATCTTCTTGACCGCCGCGTTGAAACTGTTCAGCGCCTCCTCGTGGGTGTTGGTCAGCTTCACCTCGGCGAATGCGATATGGTCGAGGTTCATCTTCGAGGGGTTGAGGATCGCCTTGAAGCCCTGGATGAAGCCTTCCGCGATCAGCCGCTTGAAGCGGTTCTGACAGGGCGTCTTCGACAAGCCCACCTTCTCCGCGAGCTCCGCGACGGGAATACGGCCGTTTTCCGTGAGTTCCTCGAGGATTTTCCGGTCGAAGGCATCCAACGACCCATCAACATGGGAAATATCGGGCAAATCACCCTCCGTTCTTCAAAAAATAGATGCGATCAGCCTAATCTAAGACAATTTGAAGTCCATTTGTTTTTCAGCATCGTGATATTATCCGCACCAGTTTCCCGGATCTACCAAGCGAAATCCGGCCGTTCTGGATGCGGCCGGCGCAGGCGGCGATCCGGTGTCAAGCACAGGGGGATGATGGTGCACGACAAGAGCTTCGATGATAGCATGCGGCCGGACCTTCTCAGCCACTACAAGCCGCTCGGCATAAGGGCGCTGGTTGCGGCCTGCAGCATCAAGGCGGAGCGGTCCGCGCGCGGTGAGCCGAGCATCCTGCTCCATCACGCGCCGGAGTTCCATGACGTCCCCGACTGGGACGAGCCGTCGATTACCTTCATCCGCTGATTTCCTACCGAACCCCGCGTCTCATAGGTCCTTCCATGCAGAACCCCTTCGCCAATTTCGCCCCGCCGATCCGCCCGCAGAGTGAACTGCGCCAGGCCATCACCGCCGCCTATCGCCGGCCGGAAACCGAATGCCTGCCGCCGCTCGTCGCCGCCGCGCGCGTCACGGAAGCCGAGCGCTACGACATCCGCAGCACAGCCCGCACGCTGATCGAGGCGCTGCGCGCCAAGCACAAGGGCACCGGCGTCGAGGGTCTGGTGCAGGAATATTCGCTGTCGAGCCAGGAAGGCGTGGCGCTGATGTGCCTTGCCGAGGCGCTGCTGCGCATTCCGGACACCGACACGCGCGACGCGCTGATCCGCGACAAGATCGCCGAAGGCGACTGGACCTCCCATATCGGCGGTGGCAAGTCGATGTTCGTCAACGCCGCGACCTGGGGCCTCGTCGTCACCGGCAAGCTCACCTCCACCGTCAACGACCGCGGCCTTTCCGCCGCGCTGACGCGCCTCATCGCGCGCGCCGGCGAGCCGGTCATCCGCCGCGGCGTCGACATGGCGATGCGCATGATGGGCGAGCAGTTCGTCACCGGCGAGACCATCGAGGAAGCGCTGAAGCGCTCCAAGCCGCTCGAAGCCCGCGGCTTCCGCTATTCCTACGACATGCTGGGCGAAGCCGCGACCACCGCCGCCGACGCCGAGCGCTACTACCGCGACTACGAGAAGGCGATCCACGCCATCGGCAAGGCCTCGGACGGCCGCGGCATCTATGACGGCCCCGGCATCTCCATCAAGCTTTCGGCGCTGCATCCGCGTTATGTCCGCGCGCAGGTCGAACGCGTCATGGGCGAACTGCTGCCGAAGGTGAAGGCGCTCGCCGCCATCGCCAAGAGCTACGATATCGGCCTCAACATCGACGCCGAGGAAGCCGACCGGCTGGAGCTTTCGCTCGACCTGCTCGAAGGCCTCTGCTTCGACGAGAACCTCAAGGGCTGGAACGGCCTCGGCTTCGTCGTGCAGGCCTATGGCAAGCGCTGCCCCTTCGTGCTCGACTTCATCATCGACCTTGCCCGCCGCTCCGGCCGGCGTGTGATGGTGCGCCTCGTCAAGGGCGCCTACTGGGATGCCGAGATCAAGCGCGCCCAGCTCGACGGCCTCGAAGGCTTCCCGGTCTATACGCGCAAGATCTACACGGACGTCGCCTATGTCGCCTGCGCCCGCAAGCTGCTGGCCGCGCCGGATGCCGTCTTCCCGCAGTTCGCCACGCACAATGCGCAGAGCCTTGCCACCATCTACCAGCTCGCAGGCCCGGATTTCGCCGTCGGCAAATACGAGTTCCAGTGCCTGCACGGCATGGGCGAGCCGCTTTACGACGAGGTCGTCGGCAAGGACAAGCTGGACCGGCCCTGCCGCATCTACGCTCCCGTCGGCACGCATGAGACGCTGCTGGCCTATCTCGTCCGCCGCCTTCTCGAAAACGGCGCGAACTCCTCCTTCGTCAACCGTATCTCCGACCCGAAGGTCTCGGTGGAATCGCTGATCGCCGATCCGGTCGATATCGTCGCCGCCATGCCCGTCGTCGGCGCGCAGCACGACCAGATCGCCCTGCCGGGCGACCTCTTCGGCAAGAACCGCGAGAACTCCAAGGGCCTCGACCTCTCCAACGAGACGACGCTTGCCGCGCTTGCCGGCCAGCTTGCCGGCACCGCAGCGAAACAGTGGCACGCCGCCCCGCTGCTGGCAGACGGCTCCACCGCCGGCGAGACGAGCGACGTACTGAACCCCGCCGACCACCGCGACATCGTCGGCAGCGTCACCGAGATCAAGGCGGAGCATGCCGAGCGCATCGTCGCCATGGCTGCCGACAGCGTCGCGGCCTGGGCCGCGACCTCGCCCGCCGAGCGCGCCGCCTGCCTCGACCGCGCGGCGGACCTCATGGAAGCCCGCATCGAGTCGCTGATGGGCATCATCATGCGCGAGGCCGGCAAGTCGGCGGCCAACGCCATCGGCGAAGTGCGCGAGGCAGTCGACTTCCTGCGCTACTATGCCGAACAGGCGCGCCGCACGCTCGGCCCGTCCCACCTGCCGCTCGGCCCGATCGTCTGCATCAGCCCGTGGAACTTCCCGCTCGCCATCTTCACCGGCCAGGTTGCCGCCGCGCTCGTCGCCGGCAATGCGGTGCTGGCGAAGCCTGCCGAGGAAACGCCCGTCATCGCGCATGAAAGCGTGAAGATCCTGCACGAGGCCGGCGTTCCGGTCGGCGCGCTGCAGTTCGTGCCCGGCGCGGGCCGCGTTGGCGCTGCCCTCGTCGGCGCGTCGAAGACGGCCGGCGTCATGTTCACCGGCTCGACGGAAGTCGCCCGCCTCATCCAGGCCCAGCTTGCCGAGCGCCTTTCGGAAACCGGCAAGCCGATCCCGCTGATCGCCGAAACCGGCGGCCAGAACGGCATGATCGTCGATTCCTCGGCGCTCGCCGAACAGGTCGTCGGCGACGTCATCGCCTCGGCCTTCGACAGCGCCGGCCAGCGCTGCTCGGCTCTGCGCGTGCTCTGCTTGCAGGACGACGTCGCAGACCGCACACTCACCATGCTGAAGGGCGCGCTCAAGGAACTGACGCTCGGCCGCACGGACAGCCTCAATGTCGATATCGGCCCGGTCATCACGGCCGAAGCCCGCGATGGCATCGTCAAGCACATCGAGCATATGCGCGAGCTCGGCAACAAGGTCGAGCAGCTTCCGCTGTCGGCAGGCACGGAGAACGGCACCTTCGTTCCGCCGACGATCATCGAGCTGAAGACGCTTTCCGACCTCAAGCGCGAGGTCTTCGGCCCCGTCCTGCACGTCATCCGCTTCCGCCGCGCCGATCTTGACCGGCTGATCGACGACATCAACGCCTCGGGCTACGGCCTCACCTTCGGCCTGCACACGCGCCTCGACGAGACGATCGCGCATGTCGTCAGCCGCATCAAGGTCGGCAATATCTACGTCAACCGCAACATCATCGGCGCGGTCGTCGGCGTGCAGCCCTTCGGCGGACGCGGCCTTTCCGGCACGGGTCCCAAGGCCGGCGGCCCGCTCTATATCGGCCGCCTCGTGCAGAAGGCCCCGGTCCCGCCGCAGCAGGATTCGGTGCATACCGACCCGGCGCTGCGCGACTTCATCACCTGGCTCGACCACAAGGGCAAGGCGGCGGAAGGCGCAACGGCACGCGGCTTCGCCAACCGCTCCGCGCTCGGCCTGGAACGGGAACTGCCCGGCCCGGTCGGTGAGCGCAACATCTATGCGCTGCATCCGCGCGGCCGCATCCTCCTCGTGCCGAAGACGGAAGCGGGCCTCCTGCGACAGGTCGCGGCAGCGCTCGCGACGGGCAACCAGATCGTCATCGACAGCGTCGATGCGCTGAAGCCCGTCTTGGCCGATCTTCCCGCCTCCGTCGCCGCACGCCTGTCGTGGACGGCGGACTGGGCGAAGGACAGCCCGTTTGCCGGTGCGCTCGTCGAGGGCGAGGCGGAGGACGTGCAGCGCGTCAACCGCAAGATCGCCGCCCTTCCCGGCCCGCTCGTTCTGGTGCAGGCGGCGACCACCGCGGAACTGACCAGCGATCCGGAAGCCTATTGCCTCAACTGGCTGCTGGAGGAGGTTTCGACCTCCATCAACACCGCCGCCGCCGGCGGCAATGCCAGCCTGATGGCTATCGGCTGATCCTACGTCGCGGCGGGTTTCGCCGCGACATTCTCTTCAGGGCAGGCCCCTCATCCGGCTTGTCGGCCACCTTCTCCCCGCAAGCGGGGAGAAGGGATATGCCGCGCTGTTCTCCTCAAATCATCAACGCCGCGTGGGGCACGTCCCCTCTCCCCGCTTGCGGGGAGAGGGTTAGGGTGAGGGGCAACGCTCCAAACGCCACGCCTCAATTTCCCGCCACCGAATCACCCGGCACGACGCCCGCCGCAGGCGCCTCCGCCACCCGTACGGAGCGCGCCAAATAAGGCGCGTCTACCTCCACGTTTCCTCCCGCAACCGGATCGCCGATATCCGCGTCGAGAAGGCATGCCTCGCGCCAGCCTGACCTGTAAATTAACCATTTGTTAACCATTTCACCGCTACACCGGGGCTACCGAAAATTAACCAAGATGACTGACGTGTTAACTCAACCCCGGCCGATCCGCCTCAAGGGGCGGTCCTTCCTTGCGCTTGCGCTGACCCCGGAGCTGCCCTTCGCGGACTGGCTGCGGCGGCTCGACGACCTCGCCGCCCGTTCGGCCGGCTTCTTCCTTCGCCGGCCGGTGGTGCTGGACGTCGAGGGGCTGGACATCGACCGCGCGGAGCTGCGCGAGCTGGTCGACCAGCTCAATGCGCGCAATGTACGCGTCATGGGCATCGAGGGCGCACGCTCCTCCCTGCTCGGTCCTGACATGCCTCCGGCCATGGCCGATGGACGCCCGGCAGGCGACATCGAGGCCCCGGAAGGCGAGCCGGCGGCAGCGACGGAAACAGCCAAGCCTGCGGCAAGCCCCGCACCCGTCGCCGCCGTGCCGGTCCAGACGACGCCGTCGCTGGTGGTTTCCCGGCCCGTGCGCTCCGGCCAGTCGATCTTCTTCCCGGAAGGCGACGTCACCATCATCGGCTCCGTCGCCTCGGGCGCGGAGATCGTCGCCGGCGGTTCCATCCACGTCTACGGACCGCTGCGCGGCCGGGCGATGGCAGGTTCGACGGGCAATGCCTCGGCGCGCATCTTCTGCCGCAAGCTGGAAGCGGAGCTGATCGCCATCGACGGGTTCTACAAGACGGCTGACGACATGGAGCCGGAACTGCGCGGCAAGCCCGGGCAGGTCTGGCTCGAAGGCGAAACAATCAAGGCCGCGACTCTCGGCTGACGAAATCCAACGCACTGGAGACACATATGGGCAAGGTAATCGTTGTCACATCGGGCAAGGGCGGCGTCGGCAAGACGACGTCGTCGGCCGCACTGGGCGCCGCGCTGGCGCAGAACGGCGAGAAGGTCGTGGTCGTGGACTTCGACGTCGGCCTGCGCAACCTCGACCTCGTCATGGGCGCCGAGCGCCGCGTGGTCTATGACCTCGTCAACGTCATCCAGGGCGAAGCCAAGCTGACGCAGGCGCTGATCCGCGACAAGCGCGTCGAGACGCTCTACCTGCTGCCGGCATCGCAGACCCGCGACAAGGACAACCTGACCCCCGAGGGCGTCGAGAAGGTCATCGCGGCCCTCAAGAATGCCTTCGACTGGGTGATCTGCGACAGCCCCGCCGGCATCGAGCGCGGCGCGACGCTCGCCATGCGCCATGCCGACGTCGCCATCGTCGTCACCAATCCGGAAGTCTCCTCCGTGCGCGACTCCGACCGCATCATCGGCCTTCTCGATTCCAAGACGCTGAAGGCGGAGAACGGCGAGCGCATCGAAAAGCACCTGCTGCTGACCCGCTACGACGCCGTGCGCGCCGAGCGCGGCGACATGCTGAAGGTCGACGACGTGCTGGAAATCCTCTCCATCCCGCTGCTCGGCATCATTCCGGAAAGCATGGATGTGCTGCGCGCCTCCAACGTCGGCGCGCCCGTGACGCTGGCCGACGGCCGCAGCGCCCCGGCGCTCGCCTATTTCGAAGCGACGCGCCGCCTCAAGGGCGAGGACCTGCCGGTCACCATTCCCGGCGACAAGCGCAGCTTCCTCGGCAAGATCTTCGGAAGGAAAGCGGCATGAATCCTTTCCGTTTCTTCTCTCGCGGCCAGTCGGCCCCGGCAGCGCGCGAGCGCCTGCAGGTGCTGCTCGCCCATGAGCGGGCCTCCACCGGCGACTCGGACCTCGTCAACAAGCTGCGCGACGAAATCCTGAAGGCGATTTCCAAGCACATGCAGGTCGACGACGAGAAGGTCTCCATCAAGATGGAGCGCGGCGCACAGGTCTCCACGCTCGCCGTCGACATCGAGATCCCGTTCGACGCCGGCAAGAAGGCCGCCTGACGCCAATTGTCTCTCTTTCCGGGCATCTGCGGATGCCCGGCGCTCCGGAAGCGAAGGACCACCTCGACCAAACCGGCTCCCCCGAGCCGGCTATCCCATCACCAGTTATCGAAGGAGTATGTCATGACCCGTTTAGCTCTTCTGGAAAGGCTCAAGGCAGCCCAGCAGACGCCCAGGCACCAGGGACGTGACATCACCACGATCAGCGCCATCCTCTCCAATCAGGCGCTGGCCCGCCATGTCGAAGTCTGCGAACAGGCGGCAGGAATCACGGCTGCGCAGGACGAGCCTGCGCGCAAGGCGAACTGAAACGCTGCACCGCGTCGCCGGCATGCGGCAGGCTGCGCCGCCCCGCAACCAATGAACGACCGCCCTCCGCACCCGGAAGGCGGTCGCCTGATTTTGCGGCCTTGCTTCGCATCTGGCACCCTGTCCATGACAAGTCGGAAAACGACCCGGATGCCGGCCTAAAAGCGTCATCCACAGCCCTCAATTCATAAAGTTGACTCTTGGAGTCATATATAATATCCGCCATCGCATCCGCTCCCCGGATAGTCGAACTGGAGATATTTATGAACATTGTTAAAGGCTTAGCCGGGCCGCTAGCAGCGGTGGCCGTTGGGATCGCGCACGCCCATGCCACGGACATTCGCGGCTTCACCGAATTCGAGGGACGATGGCTGGGAGGCGAGGCGGCGGGCGACCTCGGCATCATGCTGCCCTTCCACCTCGACGATAGCCAGTCGCTCTTCCTCGACCTGCACGGTACGCTCATCGAGGGCGGGGTCCGCCAGGGATCGCTCGGCGCGGGCTACCGCCTGGGAACGCCCGGCCAATGGACATTCGGCTTCTACGGCTATTACGACTATCTGCGCTCCAGCTACGGCAACGACTTCCATCAGCTTTCCTTCGGCGCGGAAGCCCTCGGCCCGGTCTTCGAAACGCGCGCCAACATCTACCTGCCGCAACACGGCGGCAAGGCGGCGGACGGAGCCGGACGCGGCGAGGTCGTCAACGGCGCCCTGAAGTTCCGGGCGGGGCGCGAAGAAGGCCGCGCGGGCGCGGATGCGGAGATCGGCGTCAAGGTTCCCGGCGTTTCGCCGGATGGCAATGCCGAACTCAAGCTTTTCGCCGGCAGCTACTGGTACAACGGCCGTAATGTCAGCGACATGTTCGGCGGCAGGCTGCGCGCCGAACTCACCGTCGCCAACGTCGCCGGCCTTCCCGCCGGATCGACTTTCTCCTTCGGAGCCAGCGCTTCCTACGACAACGAGGACAAGCTGACCGGCGGCGTCATGGCGCGGGTCCGCATCCCGTTCGGCGCACCTGCGGGCGAGGCGATCGATCCGTTCGACGCAACGACGCAGGCCGTTCGCCGAAGTGCATCCATCCGCACCGAGGTCGCCGCGAGCGGCCCGCTGGAAGACGCCGTCTTCCTCTTCAACGGGCAGACTGTCGGCACGGTGCTGAACATCTCCGGCGCAAGCGGCGACGCCGCCGCCATCAACGCCCTGATGGCCGGCGCCGGGAACGGCGCACTCATCCTGGCGGACGGTAATCTCGGCCTCAACGGTTCGCTGACGCTGGGCGAGGGCCAGGCGCTGCTTGGCGGGGGCGGAACGCTGGCGCTGCGGGGTGCGTCCAGCAGTGGGCGCGGCACGTTCACCAACAGGGGCGCGGCGACGACGCTGACCGGCTACAATCCCGCACAGGACGTCGTGACCATGGCCTCGGGCAGCATGATCTCCTCTCTCGCGATCACCGGCGGCCTTGCCGGCATCGGCAGCACCGACACGTCCGGCCTCGTCATCGATACCGTCGACATCTCCCGCACCGCCCATGACGGCATCCGCCTGACGCGCGTCGACGGCGCTGCCGTCGAAAACAGCACCATCCACGATCTCTACATCTGCACGAACAACACGACCTGCGAATTCGCCGTCGGCGACCCTAACCGCGCGCCCTATGCCGCCATCAGCGCGCATGGCACGAAGAACCTCACGGTTCGCGACACGACCATCGACAGCGTCACCTACGGCATCTTCGCCGGCAGCGCGATTGACGACAGCGGCTGGCCGCCGGTCATCACCGATCTCGCCAGCAACATCGTGATCGACAATGTGACGATCTCCCGTTCGCGCCGCGAGGGCATCCTCCTCGTCGCTGCCGACGGCGTGACCATGAACAAGGTGACGATCGACAACACGAAGCAGGATCGCGATATGGATCTCGTCGTGTTGCAAGCGACATCGAATGTCAGGATCACCGACATGTCGCTGAAGGGCGGCATCAACGGCCTGATGCTGGTCACCGCCTCCACGCTGGAAGACGTGGGCCAGACGACCAATGTCAGCGTCGATGGCCTGAAGATCGACGGCCCGACCAATGCCGGCATCTTCTTCAACCCCGTCTCCGGGATCGACCTGAAGAACGTGACGATCACCAATGCCGGAACATACGGCATGTTCCTCTATGGCTCCGACTGGACCGGCCCCGTCGCCGACATCTCCTTCGAGAATGTCGTCATCGACAATGCCAGGCAGGCGGGGATTTACCTGATGGGACCGTTGGAAGACCTTTCCGGCGACGTCACCGTCAAGAACACACCCCGCGATTGCGAGACGAACCCCTGGCTGGGAAGCTCGATCACGCAGCCCGGCGGTTCGGTCTTCCTCGTGAACGGCCAGGAGCTTGGCGCAAGCACCCTCGCGCGGTGCAATTGAGCGAGAACGGGGTCCCGCGGCGCACCGCCGCGGGACCCGCCGGCCAACGGGATTAGCGCGCGAATTTCCGCGCGCCGGCGACGCAAAGCACGATGGCGAGCGTGGTGGCGATCATCAGCGGGCTGACCTTCTCATGCAGCAGCACCGCGGCCAGCAGCAGGCCGAAGAAAGGCTGGAGGAGCTGCAACTGTCCCACCGCCGCGATGCCGCCGACGGCGAGGCCGCGATACCAGAAGACGAAGCCGACCAGCATGCTGAAGACGGAGACATAGGCAAGGCCCGCCCATGCGCCACCGGTAATTCCGGCCCATGTCGCGGGAAGCGAGACCAGCGCGACGATCGCCATCGGCGGCAGCGCGATCACCAGCGCCCAGGAAATGACCTGCCAGCCGCCGAGTCGGCGTGAAAGCTGCGCGCCTTCCGCATAACCGAGGCCGCAGGCAATGATGGCGGCGATCATCAGGAGGTCGCCGACAAGCGAGATTTCCGCGCCGGAATTCAGCGCGAAGCCGACGACCATGGCGCTGCCGAGGCAGGAGAAGAGCCAGAAGAGCGGTTTCGGCCGCTCGCCGCCACGCAGCACGCCGAAAATGGCGGTGGCCAGCGGCAGGAGGCCGACGAAGACGATGGAATGGGCGGCAGTGATATATTGCAGCGCCAGAGCCGTCAGCAGCGGGAAGCCGACCACCACGCCGAGCGCCACGATCGTCAGCGACAGGAGGTCGGCCCGGGACGGCTTCGGCTGGCGCAGTGCGAAAAGCAGGGCCGCGGCCAGAAGGGCGGCGATGACCGCCCGCGCCGATGTCAGGAATATCGGCGAGAAGTCCGCAATGGCGACGCGCGTCGCCGGCAGCGACCCGCTGAAGATGACGACCCCGAGCAGCCCGCTGCCCCAACCTTCCAAAGATGTTTTCATGATACCTCGCATTCCCCCTTTTCATACTGCCGAGGGGCTGGCAGAGGCAGAGACAAAGCAGTACAATTTCGCAAAACTGTACCGATACATGGAACCACACAATGGGAATGCAGGCAAAGACCGACCCCACCGGAAACCGGACCCTTGATGTCATGACGGCCATACGCGGACGGATCGCCGGTCGTGCGCTCGCACCGGGCGACCGCCTCCCTTCGATCCGCCGCTTCGCGGCCTCCATGGGCGTCTCGCCGTCGACCGTCGTGGAAGCCTATGACCGTCTTGCGGCGGAAGGACTGATCCGGCCGCAGCGGGGTTCCGGCTTCTACGTCTCGAACATCGCCAAGCCGCCCCTGAAACTGGCGGAGGCGGAAACGCCTAAGGCGCGGGCGGTCGACCCGTTCTGGGTGTCGCGCCAGTCGCTCGATGCGGACGAGGCCGTGCTGAAGCCGGGCTGTGGCTGGCTGCCGGCCGACTGGATGCCGGACGAAGCGTTGCGACGGGCGGTGCGCAGCCTTGCGCGCAGTAACGGCGACCTCCTCAGCTACTACGGCAGCACCCGCGGCTCGCCGGCGCTGCGGCGCCTGCTGCTCGGTCGGCTCGGCGAAGAGGGCATGGAGGCCGGGCCGGATCATCTAATGCTGACCAGCACGGGCACGCAGGCGCTCGACCTGATCTGCCGCTTCCTGCTGCGGCCGGGCGATACGGTGCTTGTCGACGATCCCTCCTACTTCAATTTCCAGGCCCTGCTGAAGGCGCATCAGGCGCGGATCGTCGGGGTGCCCTATGGCGTGAACGGTCCCGATATCGCGGCCTTCGAAGCCGTGCTCGCCAGCGAGCGCCCGCAGCTCTACATCACCAATTCGGCGATCCACAATCCCACCGGCGCAACGCTTGCGCCGCAGGTGGCGCACCGGCTGCTGAATGCCGCGGCGGAGAACGACACGATCATCGTCGAGGACGATATCTTCGCCGATTTCGAGCCGGAACCCTCGACCCGGCTCGCCGCGCTCGACGGGCTTTCCCGCGTCATCCGCATCGGCAGTTTCTCAAAAACCCTCTCTGCCTCCGCGCGCTGCGGCTATATCGCGGCGCGGCCCGACTGGATCGAAGGGCTGGTCGACCTGCAGATCGCCACCAATTTCGGCGGCCCAAGCCCCGTCTCCAGCGAAATCCTCGCGCATATGCTGGCGGGCGGCGGCTATCGCAAGCACATGGAGGAACTGCGCCGCCGCCTCGTGCGCGCGCGGCGCGAGACCGCCGACCGGCTCCACCGGCTGGGCATTGAGCCGGTGCTCCTGCCGCGCGGCGGTTTCAATCTGTGGTGCCAGCTACCGGAGGGAATGGATTCGACGCCCGTGGCGCAGGCGGCCGTCGCCGAGGGGGTGGTGTTCGCGCCCGGCAATGTCTTCAGCGTCTCGCAGGGCGCGGCCGGCTTCATGCGCTTCAACGTCGCGCATATGATCGAGCCGCGCGTCTACACCGTTCTGGAGGCGGCAATGAAGCGTGCGGGCTGACCGGGGTCAGGCCCGCCTGGGCATGCGAGGCGTGCCGGCCAGCAGATTCTGCGTATAGGGATGGGCCGGGCGCGCGAGAATATCGCGCGTTGCGCCCTGCTCCACGATCCGCCCCTTCTCCAGTACGACGAGCCGTTCGCAAAGCAGCGCGACGAGCGCGATATCGTGCGAGACGACGATGAAGGTCGTGCGGGCCGACAGGGCGCGCAGGAGATCGATGATCCGGGTGCGCGTGGTGAGGTCCAGCGCGCTCACCACCTCGTCGGCGATGATCAGGTCGGGATTGGCGACGATGGCCCGCGCGATGGCGATGCGCTGGCGCTGGCCGCCGGAGAATTCGTGCGGATAGCGCTGCGCGGCATCGGCCGGCAGGTCGACGTCCCGCAGCGCCTGCGCCACGGCCGCCGCGACATCGGTTTCGATCTTCAACGAGCGCAGCGGCTCGGCGATGATGTCGAAGACCCGCTGGCGCGGATCAAGCGAGGAATAGGGATCCTGGAACACCGCCTGCACGCTGCGGCGAAAACCGCGCATGAAGGTCCGGTCAGTGGTATCGAGGGGATCGCCCCGGAACGAGATCTCGCCGGTGGAGACCCGCTCCAGCCCGAGCAGCAGTTTTAGCAGGGTCGTCTTGCCGGAGCCGGATTCGCCGACAATGCCGAGATTGTCGCCAGCGGCCACGGAAAGGTCGATGCCGTGCAGCACCGTCTTTACCTTCGCATAGCCGAAGGATACGCCGGAAAGATCGAGCAGCGTCACAGGGCGGCCTCCAGGGCTTCGTCGAAGGCGCGGGCGGCCGCGACAAGCCCTTGCGTATAGGGATGGGCAGGACGGCCGAAGAGCGTATCCACCGGGCCATGCTCGATCAGTTCGCCCTGACGCATCACCAGCGCCCGCTCGGCAATGGTGGCGACGACGGGCAGGTCGTGGCTGATGAAGAGAAGGCCCATGCCCTCGTCGCGCACCAGCATTTCCAGCAATTTCAGGATTTCGGCCTGCGTGGTCACGTCGAGCGCTGTCGTCGGCTCGTCCGCGATCAGCAGCTTCGGGCGGCAGGCGAGCGCCATCGCGATAGCCGCGCGCTGGCGCTGCCCGCCGGAAATCTCGTGCGGGAAAGCGCGGGCGATGCGCTCCGGCTCCGGCAGGGCGACACGTTGCAGAAGCTCTGCCACCCGCGCTTTCACATCCGCCTTGGCGAGCGTGATCCCGTCGCGCCGGGAACGGCGGCGTACCACCTCAGCGACCTGATCGCCGATGCGCATCAGCGGATCGAGCGCCGTCATCGGCTCCTGGAATACCGCGGCGATGCTGCGGCCACGCAGGGGCACGAGATCACAGTCGCGCGCACCGACAACCTGCTGACCATCCAGCACGATGGAACCGGAAACGCGCATCGTCTCCGGCAGGAGACCGAGCACGGCGAGCGCCGTCAACGACTTGCCGGAGCCGGATTCGCCGATAAGGCCGATCCGCTCGCCCGCAGCGAGCGAGAAGGAGACGCCGGAGACGAGCACGCGGGCAAACGTGCGGATTTCGAGGTTTTCGACGGACAGAAGCGCGCTCATCGGCTCCTCCTGCGGGTGGGATCGGCGATGTCGCGCAGGCCGTCGGCAAAGAGATTGAGGCCGATGACGAGAGAGACCAGCGCAAGGCCGGGCGCGATGGCGCCGAAGGGCGCGGTGTAGACGGAGGCCTGCGCCTCCTGCAGCAGCCGTCCCCAGGAGGCGTTCGGCGGCGGCGCGCCGAGGCCGAGATAGGAAAGCGAAGCCTCGGCGATGACCGCAAGGCCGAATTGCAGGGCGAAATTGACGATCAGTGTCGGCCAGATGTTCGGCAGGACATGGATGCGGACGATGCCCGCCCAGCCCGTGCCGGCGACCCGCGCGGCGGTGATGTAGTCCATCGCAAGGACCCGCTTCGAGAGGATGCGGGTCAGCCGAGCGACGATGGCCGAACCGGCAATGCCGATGGCGAGGATCGCCGTCCAGAGGCTCGCCCCGTCGCTGGAAGCGACGATCAGCATGGCGAGGAGGAGCGTCGGGAAGGCGATGAGAATATCCAGTCCGGCGGCGAGGATATCGTCGAGCGTGCGGCTGGCGAATGCGGCGAGAACACCGGTCGCAACGCCGATCAGCGCGCTCAGCGCCACCGCCCCGCAGCCGACCAGAAGGGCGATGCGCGAGCCGATCATGATCTGGGTCATGAGATCGCGGCCCAGCCGGTCCGTTCCCGCCCAATGGGCAAGCGATGGACCTTCGAGGCGTCCACCCACCATGTCGCCGACCCCGTAGGGCGTCCAGACGAGGGAAAGCAGCCCAACGACGACATGCAGGCCGACCAGAAGCCCGCCAACAGCCAGCGGCCACGGGATCTGGGCTTTTTTCACGGCGCTTTCGCCCGCCGTCACGGCATCGTGCCCGCTCATGCGCCACCTCCCGCAGCCCGGCCGCGCAAGCGCGGATCGACCAGCCTTTGCAGGAGATCGGCGGCGAAGCCGACCAGCAGCACCAGCAAGGTCGAGACGAACAGCACGCCCTGCACATTGGGATAGTCGCGCTGCTCTATACCGAGCAGCAGCATGGAGCCGAGGCCCGGCAGGGCGAAGACCCGCTCGACCACCACCGCGCCGAGCAGCGTCGAGGCAAGCTCGATGCCGAGAATGGAAATGACTGGCACCGCCCCGTTGCGGATGCCATGGCGAAGGAGCGCTTCGGAGAAAGTGGACCCGAGGGCGCGGGCCGTGCGCAAATAGTCGCTGCCCAGCACGTCCTGCGTGGCCGAGCGCACATAGCGGATCAGCGAGGCCGACATGACGAGGGCGATGGTCGCGACGGGCAGGATAAGGTTCTGGAAGGCGGCACCGGGCGCCTGCCAGCCGCGCGAGGGGAAGCCGCCGGAAGGAAAGAGCCTCAGATTTACCGCGAAGACCGTGACGAGGAGGATGCCGATCCAGAACACCGGTATGGCGATGCCGAGCTGGGAGACCACCGAGATAAGGCCGCCATACCAGCGGTTCTGCCGCACGACCGAGAGGATGCCGAGCGGCACCGCGAGCACGATGGCGACGACGAAGGCCATCAGCGTCAGCGGCACGGTAACGACGAGGCGCTTGCCGATTTCTTCCAGCACTGGCGCGCCGCTGACGAAGGAATTGCCGAGATCGAAGCGGGCAAGGCTGCCGGCAAAGCGCACGAACTGCTCGTAAAGCGGCAGGTCGGAACCGACCTGCTTGCGCGCGGCCTCGATCTGCGCGGCGTCGGCCCCGACGGAGACGAGCGCGTTGGCGGGGTCTCCCGGCAGAAGACGCAGCAATATGAACAGGATAACGGCGGCAATGACGACCGATAGCGCCAGAATGGCGGTGCGGCGGAATATATAGGAAAGTATGGTATCTACCTCTCATGGAGACGCCGCCCGAACATAGTTCAGGCGGCGTTTCGAGTCGAGCATGCCGGTCCGGCGCTTATTCGGCCTTGGTGATGCCGTAGGCGAAGAACTGCGAGTTGAGGCCGTTGACCGGATAGCCGCTCACGGTGTTCTTCGACACGACGATCTGCGGGTAGAGATAGAACCAGTTGCTCGCCGCGTCCTCCGCGATGATCGTGTTGGCTTCCTTCAGCTTCTCGGTCTGCTCGGCTTCCGTCGCGCTGGCTTCGGCTTCCTTGATCAGGTCGACGACCTTGGGGTTGTTGTAGCCCCAATAGAAACCCGGGTTGCCGTAGAAGACGATGTCGCGGTGGTTAACGTGCTCCTGCAGCGTCGCCTGGAAGTCATGCGCCTTGTAGACCTTCGTGTACCACTCGTTGGCCGTGATGACGTTGATATTGACCTTCACGCCGATCTTGGCCAGCTCACTCTGGATGAACTGCGCGGCGATGGGATGCGGATCGTAGTTCGGCGTATCGATGGTGAAGGTGAAACCATCGGGGTAGCCCGCTTCCGTCAGCAGCGCCTTGGCGCCTTCCGGGTCGTAGGCATCGGTCTTGGTGAGGTCGGTATACCAGGCATCCGTCGGCGGCACGAAGGAGCCGATCAGGGTGCCGTAATCGCCCCAGACGGCCTTCAGCAGCTTCTCGTCGTCGATGGCGCGGGCGAGCGCCTTGCGGACCTTCACATTGTCGAAGGGCGCGACGCGGTCGTTATAGGCGAGCAGCAGCTTGGTGGTTGACTTGCCCTCGCTGACGGTGAATTCCGGGTTGTCCTTGAACTGGGCCAGCGAGTCCGGGCTTTGCACCGAGGTGATGATATCGACCGAGCCGGTCAACAGCGCATTGTTGAGCGCCGTCGCCTCGGTGAAATACTGGAAGACGACCTCGCCGTTCTTCGGCTTCTCACCCCAGTATTTGTCGAAACGGGCAATCGCCAGCGACGAGCCGCGACGCCATTCCTGCAGCGCATAGGGGCCGGTTCCATCTTCCTTCGACTGGAAGTCCGTCGCCTCGTCATTGGCGATCCAGACATAGCTTAGATTGTAGGGCAGCGAGATCGAGCGCGAGGCGAGCTTGACGACCACGGTCGCATCGTCCGGCGTCTCGATGCCCGCAATGGATTTCAAGCTGTTCTTGCGCGAGCTTTTCGAGGCTTCCGCCGTCACGCGCTCGATGGAGAACTTGACGTCCTTCGAGGTCAGCGGCGCGCCGGAATGGAAAGTGACGCCCGGCTGCAACGTGAACGTATAGGTCAGGCCGTCGTCGCTGACCTTGGTGTCCTTCGCCAGTACCGGTTCGACCGTACCCGCATCCGTCAGGCGGAACAGCGCCTCGTAGACATTGCCGTTGAAGGCTTCGTTGATGCCCTGGCCGGCACCGGCCGTGTTGTCGAGGTTCTGCGGCTCGTAGAGCGAGCCGATATTGATCGTGGCGTCCGGATCGCTTTCCGCGGCAAGGGCCTGGCCGGAAACGCCCAGTGCAAGCGCGGCCGCAAGCGCCGCCGTCACGGCCCTGTTGCTGCGGCCCCTGGCTCCGCCGGGGATATTGAAACCGTTCATCGCATTCTCCTGTTTCGATGCGGCCGCAATCGAGGCCGCCATGAGGAAGATTGTATTGATCCTAACGGGACAACGGTATGCGTTTCCACTCCAATTTGCGGAAATTAAAGGGAATTGTCTTTCAAGGACCGGCAAATCCATGGATAGTTTTCGCGCCTGTGAAGCAGGCCGCCATGATGGAAGATGCGAGGGACGAATGAGCGACTTGAACCGCACGAGAGCGCAGGCGCTGCTTGCGGCAGAAGGACTGGACGGGATGGTCCTCTTCCGGCCGGAGGCCTTCCGCTATGCGACCGGCCTTGCGGCCGGCGTCGCGACCATGTGGGGTCGCGCCGGCTCGGCCATCGCCCTCGTGCCCGCGGATGCCGCAGCGCCATTGGCCGCCGTCATGAGCGACCACGCGGCGGCCGGTGCAAGGCATCTGTCGGAAAGAATCGATATCCGTACGCATCGCATCTGGATCGACGGCGTGACAGTCGAGGGGGTCCGCACGGTGGCGGATATCGACGCCGCCTATCGCAAAGGCGGCAATGTCGGGCCGCGCCCGGAAACCTTCGACCAGCAATCTTGCTTCCGCCTTCTTGCCGACCTCCTCTCCGAGCACGGCCTTGCCGGGGCAAGACTCGGGGTCGATCTGGATTTCATGCCGGCCGCCGATTTTTCCACACTGAAGGCGGCCATTCCCGGCGTCGACTGGCGCGACGCCTCCGATATTCTCCGGCGGCTGCGCCTCATCAAGAACGACCGGGAGATCGAACGGCTGCGCCGGGCGGCCCATTGCGCGGAAGCGGGGCTTGAAGGCCTGATGCGGGCGGCGCGTCCCGGCGTGCGTGTCGCGGAACTTTCGGCCGCCTGGCTTGCCGGCGCGCGGGAGGCGGCGAGGCTTGGCGGATATGGGCTTTCCGGCCACTGGGACTATATCTCCATCGGCCCGAACCTGCAGGATGCCGCCGCCACCCTTGGCCCCGGCGGTCTCGTCAAGGCGGATGTCGGCACGCTGGTTGACGGCTATTCGTCCGACGGCGCGCGCACCTTCATCTGGGGCAGGCCGTCGCCGCTCGCCGCGGACATCTACAAGGCCCTGCTCGACGCCTTCCTTGCGGGCGTCGAGGTTCTGCGGCCCGGCAACACCTTCGGCGATGTGCATGCGACGATGCTCGCCGCCATGCGCCGGCATGGCTTCCATGAATATTACCGGGGGCACTTCGGACATTCCGTGGGCGCGGCGGCGGGCATCGAGGAATGGCCGTTCCTCTCCCATGGCAACGCCATCGTCATCGAACCGGGCATGGTGCTGGCGCTGGAGGCCCCCTTCTATGCCGAAGGCCTCGGCGCGCTGATGATCGAGGAACAGTTCCTTATCGCACCGGACGGCCCGCAGACCATGAACCGGCTGCCGCGGGACCTCGTTTCACTCGGTGCCTGAACCGGGCGGTCCTCAGATGATACCGCCACCACCGGCCGCCGATGCCGGGCGCTCCGCCGCGACCTTCCCGCGGTAGCCGCTGGCTCGATAAGTCGCGACCGGATCGATCGCGCCGCCCGTGCGACGGCGCGCCTCGGCGAGGATCGGCTCCACATCGGCGCGATAGGCGCGCTTCAGCGTTTCCGTCGCCATCAGGGCGTCGTTGTCGTCCTGGTAGCCGGCAAGCGCCGTGCGGTCGACGATGAGGGCCTGCGCATAGGCGCGGCGGATTTCATTGGCGCTATTGATCAGGCTCTCGATCGGGTCGGTGACGTTGTGCGACTGGTCGATCATATGGGCCGGGTGGAAGCCCTTAACGCCGCGCGCCTCGGCATCCACCAGCTCGTTGAAGACGAGGAACAGGCGGTAAGGCTCGATGGCGCCGGCGTCGAGGTCGTCGTCGCCGTATTTGGAATCGTTGAAATGGAAGCCACCGAGCTTGCCGAACTGGATGAGGCGGGCGACGATCATCTCGATATTGGTGTTCGGCGCATGGTGGCCGAGATCGACGAGGCACTGGGCCTTGGGGCCGAGCGTCTGGGCGATCAGGTAATTGGTGCCCCAGTCCTGCACGACGGTCGAATAGAAGGCCGGCTCGTACATCTTATGCTCGGAGAAGAGCTTCCAGTCGTCCGGCAGGCCCTTGTAGATCTCCGCCATCGCCGCGAGATAGCGCTCGAAGGCCTTGGTGAAATTGCTCTGGCCCGGGAAGTTGGAGCCGTCGCCGACCCACACCGTCAGCGCCTTCGAGCCGATGGCCTTGCCGATCTCGATGCATTCCAGATTGTGCTCGACCGCCTGGGCGCGCGTCGCCGCATCCGTATGGCTGAGCGAACCGTATTTATAGGAATGCGTCTGGCCCGGCGCGTCGGAGAAGGTGTTTGAGTTCATGGCGTCGAAGCCGAGGCCAAGGGCGTCGCCCTTGGCCTTCAGTTCCTTCGGGTCGGCCTTGTCCCACGGGATATGCAGCGAGACGGTCGGCGTGGCGCGCGTCAATTGCTGGATGACGGCGCAGTCATCCAGCTTGTCGAAGATGCCGCGCGGCTCGCCGGTTCCAGGAAAGCGCGCGAAGCGCGTGCCGCCCGTGCCGACGCCCCAGGAAGGAACGGCGACGAAGAATTCCGCGACCTTGCGCGTGATCGCATCGATATCGATGCCACGGCGGGCTAGGTTCGCGCCGAGCGCCGCGTAGTCTTCCTTCAGCGCCGAAGCCCGTTTGTCGTTTTCCTGCGCGACCACATCCTCTGCGATCCTGAACTCAGCCATTCCGTCCTCCCTGACCCACGCGGATTAGCGCGGGAAACTCTGCGCGTTGCCGGCATCCACGTTGATGATGTTGCCCGTCGACTTGGCCGAAAGGTCCGAGGCGAGGAAGTAGATCGCCTCGGCAATGTCCTCCGGGAAGACGTTGAGCTTCAGCATCGAGCGCTTGCGGTAATGCTCCTCCAGCTCGCCCACCTCGATCTTCGAGGACGCCGCGCGCTGCTCGCGCCATTCGCCACCCCAGATCTTGGAGCCGCGCAGCACCGCGTCCGGGTTCACCGTATTGACGCGGATGCCCGCCTCCGCGCCTTCCAGCGCAAGGCAGCGCGCAAGATGGATTTCGGCCGCCTTGGCCGTGCAATAGGCCGAGGCGTTCGGCGAGGAGGCAAGGCCGTTCTTCGAGGCGACGAAGACCACGTTGCCGCCGAGATTCTGGCGGCGGAAGAGGCGGAATGCCTCCCGCGAGACGAGGAAATAGCCGGTCGCAAGAATCTCGATATTCTTGTTCCACATCGAAAGCTCGGTGCTCTCGACCGGAGCCGAAGAGGCGATGCCGGCATTGGAGACGAGGATATCGACGCCGCCGAATTCGACGCACGCTTCCGCGAAGGAGGAAATGACCCCCGCCTCGTCCGTCACGTTGAGCGTGACGGTGCGCACCGCATCGCTGCTGTATTTTTTTGCGAAATCCGCGCCGACCTCAGCCAGAGCATTGGCGTCGATGTCGGCGAGCACCACGCAGGCGCCCTCGCCCGCCAGCCGCTCGGCCGTCGCGCGGCCGATGCCGCCGGCCCCACCCGTCACGAAGGCGACGCGGCCGGCAAGGCTCTTCGGCTTCGGCATGCGCTGGAGCTTCGCTTCCTCCAGCAGCCAGTATTCGATGTCGAAGGCTTCCTGCTCCGGCAGGCCCTGATATTCGCAAACCGTCGAGGCGCCGCGCATCACGTTGATGGCGTTGACGTAGAATTCACCGGCGATGCGCGCGGTCGCCTTGTCCTTGGCGAAGGAGAACATGCCGACGCCGGGAACGAGGAAGATGACCGGGTTCGGATCGCGCATCTTCGGCGAGTTGCCGCGCTTGCAGGTCTCGTAATAGCGCGTGTAGTCGGCGCGGTAGTCCTCCAGCGCCTTGTCGAGACCGGCGATCACGGCGTCCACATCGGGCTTTGCCGGGTCGAAATCGACGATCAGCGGACGAATCTTCGTGCGCAGGAAATGGTCCGGGCAGGAGGTGCCGAGTGCGCCGAGCGGCTTCAGGTCCTTCGAATTGACGAATTCCAGCACGGCGGCCTGGTCGTCGAAATGGCCGAGCTTGCGCTCGCCCTTGCCGATGCGGCCGCGGATTTCCGGCATCAGCTTCGCAGCGACGGCACGGCGCTCGGCTTCATCAAGGCTTTTTGCGACGGCCCCGCCGAAGATCGTCTTGCCGTCCGTCTCCTTCGCAAACCATTCGATCGCCCGGTTGATGATGTCGAGCGTCAGCAGATAGCAGTCCTTGGCGTCGTCCGCCCAGGTGAAGAGGCCGTGGCTTTCGAGCACGACGCCCTTGGCCTTCGGGTTGGCCTTCACGAAGGCCTCTAGGTCGAGGCCGAGCTGGAAGCCGGGGCGGCGCCAGGGCAGCCAGCCGATTTCCTCGCCGAAGATCCGCGCCGTCAGTTCCTTCGAGTTCTTCGAGGCGGCGATGGCGATGATCGCGTCCGGATGCATGTGGTCGACATGCGCATAGGGCACGAAGCCGTGCAGCGGCGTGTCGATGGAAGCGGCGCGCGGATTGAGGTTGAAGGTGCAATGCGGCAGGAAGCCGACCATGCGGTCCTCGTCCTCGACGCCCTTGTAGATGCCCTTCAGCGCTTCCAGCTTTTCCATGTAGAGGGTGGCGAAGCCGTCGAGCTTGATCGTTCCGACGTCGCCGCCGGACCCTTTCACCCACATGACGCGGACCTTTTCGCCCGTCAGCGGGTCGGTTTCCAGCACCTTGGCCGAGGTGTTGCCGCCGCCGTAATTGGTGATGCGCTTGTCGGCGCCGAGGAGATTGGAGCGGTAGAGCAGCTTGCCCGGCTCATCGAGCCTTGCGGCATGGGCATCGTCCCAACGGTTTTCGAGAAGGCGGGTCTGACCCGTCATGACATCCTCCCTGGTCTGTCCAATCACGGGAATCCGCGGCGGCTTCCCGTCTCCTTTCTTCGAGCTATGGCGCATCTCCCTTCGCGATGTCAATCAATTTTGATCATTAAAGATCATTGTGCAGCGCAACATGATCTTTTTTGATCGTTTATGATTGACAGGATAAATTGAATGCGAATAAATCATACTTAGGAGGAGACCCATGCACGAACGCGAACGCCATCGCATCATTTTGAGCGCTATTCAGGAAAAGCCCGTCGTGACGGTGCAGGATATCGCCGAACTGACCGAGGCATCCGAAGCCACCATTCGCCGCGACATCGCCGCGCTGCATGTGCAGGGCAAGCTGCGCCGCGTGCGCGGCGGCGCCGAGGCCGTGCATCCGCCGCAGCTCGGCAATCTGGCGGCGCGTCCGTTCAAGGTGTCCGAATCGATCAACATCGATCGCAAGCGCGCTATCGCCCGCCGCGCGGTGGAGCTGTGCGAGGAGGGCGACTCGATCATCATCAACGGCGGCACCACGACGTTCCAGATGGTGCATTTCATGTCGGCCCGCCGCCTGCAGGTGATGACAAATTCCTTTGCCATCGCCGAGCATCTGGTGAAGCACTCCAAATGCACGGTGAGTGTTCCCGGCGGCGCGATCTACCGCGACCAGAGCCTCATCCTCTCGCCCTTCGACAACGACGCGATCCGCAATTTCTATGCGCGGCGCATGTTCATCGGCGCACAGGGCGTCAACGCGCTCGGCATCATGGAGGCGGACGCGCTGGTCATCCAGAGCGAGCAGAAGCTGATGCGCCAGGCGGAAGAGCTGATCGTGATGGTCGATTCCAGCAAGTTCGAGCGGCGCTCCAGCCTCATCCTCTGCCCGCTGGAAAACGTCACCACGATCATCACCGACGACAGGATTTCGGACGAGGCGGCCGCCATGGTCGCCCATGCCGGCATAAGGCTCATCACGGTCAAGCCGATGGCTTCGGCCGATAGGGAGGATTCCACCTCGGCGGCCTGACAAGGCGGCGGCCGGGAGGAGTGAACATTTCAACACTGGGAGGAAGACCATGAAACTGACCACGAAACTGCTCGCCGGCGCGGCGTTCGCGCTTGCCGCCATGGTGTCCACGGCCAATGCCGCGGACATGAAGATCGCCCTTCTCGTCAAGTCGCTCGGCAACGGCTTCTTCGAGGCCGCCAACCGGGGCGCGGAAGAGGCTGCTAAGGAACTCGGCGGCGTCGAGATCATCTATACCGGCCCGACCACGACGACAGCCGAAGGCCAGATCGAGGTCATCAACTCGCTGATCGCCCAGGGCGTCGACGCCATCGCGATCTCCGCGAACGACCCGGACGCCGTCGTCCCGGCACTGAAGAAGGCCCAGCAGCGCGGCATCAAGGTCATCTCCTGGGATTCGGGCGTGGCGCCGGAAGGCCGCATCATGCACCTCAACCCCTCCTCCAACGAGCTGATCGGCAAGATGTGCCTGCAGCTCGCCAAGAACCACCTGCCGGACGGCAAGGGTGACTTCGCGATCCTCTCGGCAACGACGACCTCGACCAACCAGAACATCTGGATCGAGGAGATGAAGAGGCAGATCACGGACTTCCCGGGCCTCAACCTCGTCACCACCGTCTATGGCGACGACCTTGCCGACAAGTCCTACCGCGAAGCCAACGGTCTGCTGACCTCCCAGCCGAACGTCAAGGTCATCGTCGCCCCGACGACGGTCGGCGTTCTCGCCGCCTCGCAGGCCGTCAAGGATGCCGGCAAGATCGGCGAGGTCTATGTGACGGGCCTCGGCCTGCCCTCCGAGATGGCCGGCGCCATCAAGTCGGGCGCGACCAAGGAATTCGCCATCTGGAACCCGATCGACCTCGGCTATTCCGCAACCCAGATCGCCTATCGCCTCGTCAAGGGCGAGACGGACGGCGCGCCGGGCTCGGAAATCGAAGCCGGCCGCATGGGCAAGATCAAGGTCGGCGACAATGGCGAAGCCGCCATGGCCGATCCCTTCGTCTACGATGCCTCGAACATCGACCAGTTCTCGAAGATCTTCTGATCCTTCGAAACGGCTTCCCGGCGGCTCCGGCCGCCGGGTTTCCTTTCCTCTTCCGGTGTAGTCGATGACGAACGCAGCAGCTTCCATTCCGGTCGCGAGGGCCGAGGCGGCGGGAACGCCCATTCTGGAGATGCGCGGCATCTCGCAGATCTTCCCCGGCGTGAAGGCGCTCGACGGCGTCGATATCGCCCTCTATCCCGGCAAGGTGACCGCGCTGATCGGCGAGAACGGCGCGGGAAAATCGACGCTGGTGAAGATCCTCACCGGTATCTACCGCCCCAACGAGGGCGAGATTGTCATGGACGGCAAGCCCGTCACCTTCGCCAATGCGCAGGCCGCCATCGATGCCGGCGTCACCGCCATCCATCAGGAAACCGTGCTTTTCGACGAGCTGACGGTCGCGGAGAACATCTTCCTCGGCCACGCGCCGCGCACGCGCTTCGGCCTCATCGACTGGAAGACCATCAACGAGCGCGCCCGCGCGCTGATGCACCAGCTCGAAAGCAATATCGACCCGACGATCAAGCTGAAGGACCTTTCCATCGCCCAGCGCCATCTGGTGGCGATCGCCCGGGCGCTCTCCGTCGAGGCGCGCATCGTCATCATGGACGAGCCGACGGCCGCCCTTTCGCGCAAGGAGATCGACGATCTCTTCCGCATCGTCGAGAACCTGAAGAAGCAGGGCAAGGCGATCCTCTTCATCAGCCACAAGTTCGACGAGCTTTACGAGATCGCCGAGAACTACGCCGTCTTCCGCGACGGGCGCATGGTCGGCACGGGCCGGCTCAAGGAAACGCCGCAGGAGGAAATCGTGCGGCTAATGGTCGGCCGCGACGTGCACGACGTCTTCCCCAAGAGCAAGGTTGCCATCGGCGAGACCGTGCTCCGAGTCGAAGGCTACTGTCACGATACGGAATTCCGCGATATCTCCTTCGACCTTAGGCGCGGTGAAATCCTCGGCGTCTACGGGCTGATCGGCGCGGGGCGCTCGGAACTCTGCCAGTCGCTGTTCGGCATGACCGTGCCCGCCTCGGGCAAGACCTTCCTCGACGGGCGCGAGATTGCCATCCGCTCCTCCGCAAACGCCATTGCCGCCGGCATCGTCTATGTGCCGGAGGAACGCGGACGCCACGGCCTGGCGCTGGAAATGCCGATCTACCAGAACATGTCGCTGCCCTCGCTCGCCCGCACCTCGGCGCGCGGTTTCCTCAAGGCAATCAACGAGTTCGCGCTGGCGCGCAAATATGCCGAGCGGCTGGACCTTCGCGCCGCCGCGCTCTCCGTGCCGGTCGGCACGCTTTCGGGCGGCAACCAGCAGAAGGTCGTCATCGGCAAGTGGCTCGCCACCAGGCCGAAGGTCATCATCCTCGACGAGCCGACCAAGGGCATCGACATCGGCTCCAAGGCGGCGGTTCATGCCTTCATCTCCGAACTCGCCGGCGAGGGCCTTTCCATCGTCATGATCTCCTCCGAACTGCCGGAAATCCTCGGCATGTCGGACCGCGTGATGGTGATGCGCGAGGGGCTGATGGCCGGCATATACGACCGCGACGGACTGACGGCGGAAACGCTGGTGCGCGCGGCGACCGGCAACGCATAGAGGCGGATGAGCATGCAGCGTCTTCTCAAGAACCGTGAACTCCTGCTGGCGCTGATCATCCTCGTGATGATTGCGGGCTTCGCCACGCGCGCAGCCGGCTTCGCCTCCCCCACCAACCTCGCCAGCATCTTCAACGACACCTCGATCCTGATCATCCTCGCGCTCGGCCAGATGACGGTGATCCTGACGAAATCCATCGACCTTTCCGTCGCGGCGAACCTCGCCTTCACCGGCATGGCCGTCGCGATGCTGGACGCGGCCTATCCCGGCCTGCCCTTGGCGCTGCTCATCGTGCTCGCCATCGGCATCGGCGCGGCGCTCGGCGCGATCAACGGCTTCCTTGTCTGGCTGTTGCAGATTCCGCCCATCGTCGTGACGCTCGGCACGCTCACCATCTATCGCGGCATGGCCTTCGTGCTTTCGGGCGGCGGCTGGGTGAACGCCCACCAGATGACGCCCGATTTCCTCAACCTGCCGCGCTTTCCCGTCCTCGGCCTGCCGATCCTCTCCTGGGTCGCCATCGCCATCGTTCTCATGATGTGGTTCGTGCTGACGCGCACGCCCTTCGGCCGCGCCGCCTATGCCTCGGGCGGCAACCCGACCGCCGCCGTCTATGCCGGCATCGATGTCGGCCGCTCGCGCTTCCTCGCCTTCGTGCTGTCCGGCGCGCTCGCCGGCCTTTCCGGCTATCTCTGGGTGTCGCGCTATGCGGTCGCCTATGTCGACATCGCCGCCGGATTCGAGCTGGACAGCGTGGCGGCCTGCGTGATCGGCGGCATCTCCATTGCCGGCGGCATCGGCAGCGTGATCGGCACCGTGCTCGGCGCGCTCTTCCTCGGCGTCATCAAGAATGCGCTGCCCGTCATCGGCATCTCGCCCTTCGCGCAGATGGCAATCTCCGGCGTCGTCATCATCCTCGCCGTCGTCTTCAACGCCCGCGCCGAGAAGAAGAAGGGCCGCATCATCCTGCGCGACCGCGCCGCCAAGGAGAAGCTGGCATGAACACCGAGACCACGATCCGCCGCCAGATCCCCGACCGGCTCGGCACGCCGATGAAGCGGCTGCTGGCAAGCTGGGAGGTGCTGCTCTTCTGCGTGGCCGTCCTCATCTTCATCGCCAATTCCCTCGCCTCGCCCTATTTCCTCGACGCCTGGAACCTCTCGGACGCGACGTTCAACTTCACCGAAAAGGCGCTGGTCGCCTTCGCCATGGCGCTGCTGATCATCGCCGGGGAGATCGACCTTTCCGTCGCCGCGATCATCGCGCTCGCCTCGACCGCCATGGGCGCGGCGGTGCAGATGGGCGTCGGCACGCCCGGCCTCGTGCTGATCGGCATTAGCACCGGCCTTACCTGCGGCGCGTTCAACGGCCTGCTCGTCGCCGGTCTCAAGCTGCCCTCCATCGTCGTCACCATCGGCACGATGAGCCTCTTCCGCGGCATCTCCTACATCGTGCTCGGCGACCAGGCCTACGGCAAATACCCGGCCGACTTCGCTTGGTTCGGACAGGGCTATGTCGTCTGGGTCTTCTCCTTCGAATTCGTGCTCTTCCTCGTCATGGCCGTGGTCTTCGGCGTGCTGCTGCACAGGACGAACTTCGGCCGCCACGTCTATGTCATCGGCAACAACGCCATGGCCGCGCGTTTCTCCGGCATTCCCGTCGACCGGGTGAAGTTCATCCTCTTCCTGCTGACGGGCCTGATGAGCGGCATCGCCGCCGTCTGCCTCACCTCGCGGCTCGGCTCCACCCGGCCCTCCATCGCGCAAGGCTGGGAGCTGGAGATCGTCACCATGGTCGTGCTCGGCGGGGTCTCGATCCTCGGCGGGGCGGGCACCATCGCCGGCGTCGTCATTGCCGCTTTCGTGATGGGCCTCGTCACCTTCGGCCTCGGCCTTCTCAACGTGCCGGGCATCGTCATGTCCATCTTCATCGGCCTGCTGCTGATCGTCACCATCGCCCTGCCCATCGTCGCCCGCCGGATCAAGCATGCGAGGAAAGCCTGATGGAACGGCACGCCTTCAAGATGAAGCTCCATCCCGGCATGGAGACCGAATACAGGAAGCGCCATGACGAGATCTGGCCCGAGCTCGTCGATCTGCTGCACAAGGCCGGCGCCTCCGATTATTCCATCTATCTCGACCCGGAAACGAACATCCTCTTCGGCATCCTCACCCGGCCGAAGGATCACACCATGGCCGCCCTGCCCGAGCATCCCGTGATGAAGCGCTGGTGGGCGCATATGGCCGATATCATGGAGACCAACCCGGACAATTCCCCGGTCCAGAGCGACCTCGTTCCCGTCTTCCACATGCCATGACCGCCTATTCCCGCATCGCCGTCCTCGATATCGGCAAGACCAACGCCAAGGTCGTCGTCCTCGACGCCGCGACGGGCGCGGAAATCGCCGCCGCCCGGATGGCCAACACCGTTCTCAAGGACGGCCCCTACCCGCATTACGACGTCGAAACCCTCTGGACCTTCGCGCTCGACGCCCTCCGCAGCTTCGCGAAAACGCCGGGCTTCGACGCCATCTCGATCACGACGCATGGCGCATCGGCCGCCCTGCTCGGCACTGACCGCCGGCTTGCCCTGCCAGTGCTCGACTACGAGCACGAATACCCGCAGGCGATCCGCGAAGCCTATGATGCGCTTCGCCCGCCCTTTGCCGAGACGCGGTCCCCGCGCCTGTCGATGGGTCTCAATGTCGGGGCGCAACTGCATTATCAGAAGACCGCGTTTCCCGACGCTTTCGCCAGGGTCGCAACCATCGTCACCTATCCGCAATACTGGGCGGCGCGGCTGACCGGCGTCGCCGCCAACGAAGTCACCTCGCTCGGCTGCCACACCGACCTCTGGAATCCCGAGGCCGGCGCCTATTCCACGCTTGTGGACACGCTCCGCATCCGCCCGCTGATGGCCCCGATCCGCCCGGCCTTCGATGCCCTTGGCCCCATCCTTCCCGAAATCGCCGAAACCCTCGGCGTCTGCGTACCCGTCTATTGCGGCATCCACGATTCCAACGCCTCGCTGCTGCCGCATCTGGTGACGCGGAAAGCGCCCTTCTCGGTCGTATCGACTGGCACATGGGTGATCAACTTCGCCGTCGGCGGCGATCTGGAACATCTCGACCCGGCACGCGACACCCTCGCCAATGTCGACGCCCACGGTCGCGCCGTCCCCTCCTCCCGCTTCATGGGCGGGCGGGAATTCGAGATCCTCGCGGCCGAGATCGGTAGCGCGGCGGAGGCAGATATCCGTGCGGCCCTGCCGTCCGTGATCGAAAAGACGCTGATGCTCACGCCGAATGTCACGCCCGGCTCCGGCCCCTTCCCCGGGCACGAACGGCAATGGCTGAATGCCGAAGGTGCAAGCGCCGCCGAGCGCCACGCCGCCGCCTGCCTCTACCTCGCGTTGATGAGCGAGACCTGCCTCGGCCTGATCGGGGCCGGGGGGCCGAGCATCGTCGAAGGTCCCTTCGCCACGAACGGCCTCTATCTCACCCTGCTCGCCGCCTTGACCGGGCGGCCGGTCGTCGCCGTGCCGGGTTCGACGGGCACCAGCCAGGGCGCTTCCCTGCTGACCGGCATCCAGCCCGTGGCGACACCCGAGACCACCGTCCCGCCGGCCGCAATGGCCGGGCTGGCGGCCTATCGCGCCGCATGGCTGGCCGCCCTCGGGCAGACGCGGAACGACGCGGGATAAGGCGGCGCGGCCGGCGCCCCTTTATCTTTTCCTTACATCGCCCCGACACCTTCCCAATCGAAACCTGACCCAGGCCGGGCCTAGTCTTCTCCTCGCACAACAGGAGAACGGACATGTCCGATGTCATCTTTCTTGCGCTCGGCTGCGGCGCGTTCCTCGTCTTCGCCGCCTATGCCCGCGCGCTCGACCGGCTGTGAGGCGACCCCATGATCGAACCTCTCTTCGGCCTTTTCGTCGCTCTCGCCCTCGGCGTCTATCTCGTGGTCACGCTGCTGCGGCCCGAACGCTTCTGAGCTTCCAGGAGAAATTCCATGACCATGATCGGGTGGCTACAGATCGCCATCTTCTTCCTTGCGGTTCTGATCACCGTCAAGCCGCTCGGCCTCTACATGGCCCGCGTCTTTTCCGGCGAGCGCACCGCGCTATCGCCGGTTCTCGAGCGTCTCGAAGCCGACCTCTACCGCCTTTCCGGTATTTCGCCGGGCAAGGAGCAGGGCTGGCTCGCCTATACGGTCTCCATGCTGGTCTTCTCGCTTACGGGTTTCGCTACGCTCTATGCGATCCTCCGCCTGCAGGCCTATCTGCCGCTCAATCCGCAGGGCTTTGCCGGCATGGCGCCGGATCTCGCCTTCAACACGGCGGTCTCCTTCGTCACCAACACCAACTGGCAGAACTACGGCGGCGAAACCACGCTCAGCCATTTCAGCCAGATGGCGGGCCTGACGGTGCAGAACTTCCTGTCCGCCGCGACGGGCATGGCGCTCGCCGTGGCGCTGACGCGGGCGCTCGCACGCTCCAAGGTCTCGACCCTCGGTAACTTCTGGGTGGATATGACCCGGGCGACACTTTACGTCCTGCTGCCGCTCGCCTTCGTCGTGGCGCTCGCCTTCGTCGCAATGGGCCTGCCGCAGACGCTGGATGCCTCCGTCACGGCAACGACACTCGAAGGCGCCAGTCAGACGATCTCGCTCGGGCCGGTCGCCAGCCAGGAGGCGATTAAGCAGCTCGGCACCAATGGCGGCGGATTCTTCAACGTCAATGCCGCTCATCCCTTCGAGAATCCGACCGCATTCTCCAACTATCTCAACATCTTCGCCATGCTGTCGATCTCGGCGGCGCTGGTCTACACCTTCGGCGAACTCGTCGGCAACCGCCGGCAGGGCTGGGCGATCATCAGCGCCATGGCGGTCCTGCTCATCGCCGGGGTCGCCACCGTCTACTGGGCGGAAGCGGCCGGAAACCCGATCCTCACCGCGCTCGGCGTCGATGGTTCGGCCGGCAACATGGAAGGCAAGGAAGTCCGCTTCGGCCAGGCCATGACGGCGCTTTACGCCGCCGTGACGACCGGCCTTTCGGACGGCGGCGTCAACGGCATGCACGGCTCCTTCACCGGGCTTGGCGGCCTTGCGCCGATGTTCCTGATGCAGCTCGGCGAAGTGCTGCCGGGCGGCGTCGGCTCCGGTCTCTACGGCATGCTCGTCTTCGCGCTGCTTGCCGTCTTCGTGTCCGGCCTGATGGTCGGCCGCACGCCGGAATTCCTCGGCAAGAAGATCGAGGGCCGCGAAATGAAATACGCCATGCTCGCCGTGCTCGTGCTGCCGCTCGCCATCCTCGGCTTCACCGCCATCTCCGCCATGCTGCCCTTCGCGGTGGCAAGTATCGGCACGCCGGGACCGCACGGCCTTTCGGAAATCCTCTACGCCTATACCTCGACGGCGGGCAACAACGGGTCGGCCTTCGGCGGCCTGACGGGCAATACCGTCTGGTACAACACGACGCTCGGCATCGCGATGCTGCTCGGCCGCTTCGCCTATGTCGTGCCCGTCATGGCGATTGCCGGCTCGCTGGCCGCCAAGGTCAAGGTGCCGCCGTCATCGGGGACGTTCCCCACGGACGGGCCGCTCTTCGTCGGCCTGCTGATCGGCATCATCCTCATCCTGGGCGGCCTGCAATTCTTCCCCGCGCTCGCCCTCGGTCCCATCGTCGAGCACCTCGCCATGCTCGCGGGCCAGACCTTCTAAGGAAAAGAGCCATGTCCAAGGACCATCACGCTCCAAGCCTCCTCGACCTCGCCATCCTCATGCCGGCCGCGCGCGACGCCTTCGTCAAGCTCGACCCGCGCCAGCTCGTACGCAATCCCGTGATCTTCGTCACCGAAGCCGTCGCGGCCGTCGTCACCGTGCTCTTCCTGCGCGATCTTCTCACAGGCAGCGCGGAAGCCGGCTTCTCCGGCCAGATCGCCGCCTGGCTCTGGTTCACCGTGCTCTTCGCGACCTTCGCGGAGGCGGTCGCCGAAGGACGCGGCCGGGCGCAGGCCGACAGCCTGAAGCGCACGAAATCCGAACTCGTCGCCCGGCGGCTCACCGCCGCCGGCGCGACGGAGACGATCCCGGCGACCACCCTTGCCGTCGGCGACATCGTGCTCGTGGCCGCCGGCGAACTGATCCCCGGCGACGGCGAGGTGGTCGAGGGCGTCGCCTCGGTCAACGAGAGCGCCATCACCGGCGAATCCGCCCCCGTCATCCGCGAATCCGGCGGCGACCGCTCGGCAGTCACCGGCGGCACGCAGGTGCTGTCGGACGAGATCAGGGTGAAGATCACCGTCGCGCCCGGCTCCTCCTTCGTCGACCGCATGATCGCGCTCATCGAGGGCGCACAGCGGCAGAAGACGCCGAACGAGATCGCGCTTTCGATCCTGCTGTCCGGCCTCACGCTTATCTTCCTCTTCGTCTGCGTCGCCATCTGGGGCCTTGCCGGCTATTCCGGCACGGTGCTCACCGTCACGGTGCTCGCCGCCCTTCTCGTCACGCTCATCCCGACGACCATCGGCGGCCTGCTCTCGGCCATCGGCATCGCCGGCATGGACCGCCTCGTGCGCTTCAACGTCATCGCCACCTCGGGCCGCGCAGTGGAGGCGGCCGGCGACGTCGATACGCTGCTGCTCGACAAGACGGGCACCATCACCTTCGGCAACCGCATGGCCAGCGACTTCCTGCCCGCCCCCGACGTCTTACAGGCCGGGCTTGCGGAAGCCGCGCTCATCGCCAGCCTTTCCGACGAAACGCCCGAGGGCCGCTCCATCGTGGCGCTCGCCGCCGGCGAATTCGGCATCAAGGCGCCCGAAGCCCGCTTCGACGCAGTGATCGAGTTCACCGCGGAAACCCGCCTTTCTGGCGTGGATGTCGGCGGCCGCAGGCTGCGCAAGGGCGCGGTGGATGCCGTGCTGCGCTTTGCCGGCGTTACGGAGAACGAAGCCCCCGACGAGTTCCGCCGCGCCGTCGAAACGATCGCACGCAGCGGCGGCACGCCGCTCGCCGTCGCCGACGGCAACCGCCTCCTCGGCGTCATCCACCTGAAGGACGTGGTGAAGCCCGGCATCAAGGAGCGCTTCGCGGCGCTGCGCGCCATGGGCATCCGCACCGTCATGGTGACGGGCGACAACCCGGTGACCGCCGCCGCCATCGCCTCGGAGGCCGGCGTCGACGATTTCCTCGCCCAGGCCACCCCGGAAGACAAGCTCGCCTATATCCGCCGCGAGCAGCAGGGCGGCCGGCTCATCGCCATGTGCGGCGACGGCACCAACGACGCTCCTGCCCTCGCTCAGGCGGATGTCGGCGTCGCCATGCAGACCGGCACGCAGGCCGCGCGGGAGGCGGCGAACATGGTGGACCTCGATTCCAGCCCTACCAAGCTCATCGAGATCGTCGAGATCGGCAAGCAACTCCTGATGACGCGCGGCTCGCTCACCACCTTCTCCATCGCCAACGACGTCGCGAAATATTTCGCGATCATCCCGGCGCTGTTCCTCGCGACCTATCCGGCCCTTGACGCCCTCAACGTCATGAACCTTGCCTCGCCGCAATCGGCCATCCTGTCGGCGGTCATCTTCAACGCGCTGATCATCGTCGCGCTCATTCCGCTGGCGCTGCGCGGCGTCGCCTACCGCCCTGCGGGCGCGGCAGCGCTCCTGCGCCGCAACCTCCTCGTCTACGGCCTCGGCGGTCTGATCCTGCCCTTTGCCGGCATCAAGGCCATCGACCTTGCCGTCAGCGCCCTGCATCTGGTGTAATCATGCTGAACCATCTTCGCCCGGCCATCACTCTCGTCCTCACGCTCACCGCCCTTCTCGGGCTTGCCTATCCGCTCGCCGTGACGGGCGTGGCGCAGGCCCTCATGCCCGCCGCCGCCAACGGCTCGCTGATCGAGAAGGACGGCGCCGTCATCGGCTCCATCCTGATCGGCCAGTCCTTCGCGACGGACCGGTATTTCTGGCCGCGCCCTTCCGCGACCGGCCCGGATGCCTATAACGCCGCCGCCTCGTCCGGCTCGAATCTCGGCACAACCTCGGCCAGGCTCAAGGAGCGCGTCGCGACCGATATCGAGCGGCTGAAGGCGGCGGGCTTAGCTACGCCCGTTCCGGCCGATGCCGTCACCACGTCCGGCTCCGGCCTCGATCCGCATGTCTCGCCCGCCTTCGCCCGGGCGCAGATCGCGCGGGTGGCAAAGGCCCGGGGACTTTCGGAAACGGACGTGGCAACCCTTGTCGAAAACCGTATAGAAACCCGGCTTTTCGGATTCATCGGCGAGCCGCGGGTGAACGTGCTACAGCTCAACCTGGCGCTCGACGCGCACGGAACATGAGAGTGAGAATGACGGACAACGACCGCGACGACAGTCGCAGACCGGATCCCGATGCATTGCTTGCCCTGGCGGAGAAGGACCGCCGGGGCAAGTTGACCGTTTTCCTGGGCGCGGCTCCCGGGGTCGGCAAGACCTACGCCATGCTCTCGCGCGCCAAGCGCCTCAAGGCGGAGGGCGTGGACGTCGTCGTCGGCCTCGTGGAGACCCACGGCCGCAGCGAAACCGCCGCCCTGCTCGAAGGGCTGGACGTGCTGCCGCGCCTCGCGGCGAGCCATCGCGGCAAGACGCTGGAGGAATTCGACATCGACGGCGCGCTCGCCCGCCGCCCGCGCATCGTGCTGGTGGACGAGCTTGCCCATTCCAATCCCGAAGGAAGCCGCCACCCCAAGCGCTACCAGGATATCGAGGAGCTGATCGCCGCCGGCATCGATGTCTGGACGGCGCTCAACATCCAGCATCTGGAAAGCCTCGCCGACCTCGTGGCGCAGATCACCGGCGTCACCGTGCGCGAGCGCGTGCCGGATGTCGTCCTCAAGAAGGCCGACGAGGTCGTGCTGGTCGACCTGCCGCCGACGGAACTCATCGAGCGCCTCAAGGAAGGCAAGGTCTACCTGCCGGAAAGCGCCAGCCGCGCCGTCGACCGCTTCTTCCGCCTCGGCAACCTGACGGCGCTGCGCGAGCTTGCCCTTCGCCGCACGGCCGATCGGGTGGACGACCAGATGGTCGACTACCTCAAGCAGAATGCCATCGAAGGCCCCTGGGCGACGGGCGAACGGCTGCTCGTCTGCGTCGGGCCGGACGCGCTTTCGGAAAAGGTCCTGCGTGTGGCGAGCCGTCTCGCCTCCGGTCTCAACGCGCCCTGGCTCGTCGTCTCCATCGAGCGGGCGGACCGCGAGGTGGAAACCACCGAGCGGCTGCAACGGATGGAAGCGCTGTTCCGCCTTGCCGAACAGCTCGGCGCGGAAACCCGCCGCGTGGTCGGCAACGACTTCGTCGAGGAGATCCTGAAGCTCGCCCGCCGCGAGCATGCGACGCAGATCGTCATCGGCGCGAGGCGCCATCGCGGCTGGACGCGCTTCTTCTCCCCCTCCCTGCCGGATTCGCTCTCCCGCAAGGCGGCCGGCATCGGCATCCATTTCGTGACGCCGGAAAAGGCCGAGAAGATACCTGCCGCGGCGCGCCTCTCTCTCCCCGCCGTCGCCTCCTATCGCCAGTCGGCGCTGATTGCCGCGGGCCTCACCGCCGTCACGGCGGTCGTCGGCAAGCTGGTCTATGTCTTCGCGGAACTGCCCAATATCTCGCTGCTCTTCCTGCTCGCCGTTCTCGGCGCGGCGGTGCTGGGCGGCTACGTCTCCGCCTTCATCGCGGCGATCCTTTCGGCGCTCGCCTACAATTTCCTCTTCATCGATCCGCTGCACACCTTCACCATCACAGCGCCGCATGAGGTCTTCGCGCTGCTCGTCTTCCTGTCCGTGGCGATCATCGCGGGCGGGTTCGCCTCACGCATCAGGGAGCAGGCGGAGGTCGCGCGCGTGCGCGCCACCGCCCTGCAATCGCTCTACGATTTCTCGCGCAAGCTCTCGACGACGGCCAAGGCGGACGATGCGATCTGGGTGGCGGTCTCGCACCTGCAGGCAAGCCTCAAGCGCAACATCGCGCTGCTGCTGCCAGACAAGGCCGATCTCAGGGTCGCCGCCGTCTGGCCGCCGGATACCGATCTCGACGTCACCGACTTCACCGCAGCGCGCTGGACGCGCGACAAGCAGGAAACCGCCGGCGCCGGCACAGGCACCCTGCCCAACAGCCGCTTCGAGTTCCGCCCGCTGATGGGTCCGCACGGACTGGTCGGCGTCTGCGGCATCCAGCAGACCGAGGAGCGGTTGGACATCAACGCCGAACGCGCCCTCTCGGCGATCCTCGACCAGACCGCCATCGCGCTCGACCGCGCGCGGCTTGCGGAGGAAAGCGTGGAACAGGCGGCTAAGCTGGAAGGCGAGCGCTACCGCGAGGCGCTGCTTTCCTCCATCTCGCACGACCTGCGCACCCCGCTTGCGACGATCATGGGCGCCGTCACGAGCCTTCGTCAGCTCGGTGACAGGATGACCCCGGAAAGCCGCGACGACCTGCTGCAATCCATCGAGGAGGAGGGCAGCCGCATGAGCCGGTTCGTCTCCAATCTCCTTGACATGACGCGCATCGAATCCGGCACCCTGAAGCCCAAGGGCGACTGGCTCGACGTCTCCGACGTGGTGCAGGCCGCCGTCGAGCGCGCCCGCAAGTATTTCCCCGGAAAGGTCATCGAAACCGGCATCGCGCCGGACCTGCCGCTCATCGAGGGCGACAGCGTGCTGCTCGGGCAGGTGCTCTTCAACCTGCTCGACAATGCGGTCAAATATGGCGGGGAGGAACCGGTCAACGTCTATGCCCGCAAGGACGGCGGCGACGTGCTGATCTCCGTCACCGATCTCGGCAAGGGCATTCCGCCATCGGAGATCGATCGGGTCTTCGAAAAGTTCTATCGCCGCGGCAAGCCGGACGGCCGTGCGCCCGGCACCGGCCTCGGCCTGTCCATCGCCCGCGGCTTCGTCGAGGCGATGGGCGGCAGGATCCATGCGGAAAGCCCCGCCGTGAAGAAACGGGGCACGCGCATCGTCATCCGCTTCCCCGCAAGCGAGAAAAAGGCGGGCGGTGCGAAATGACAAACGAACGCATCCTCGTAGTGGACGACGAGCCGCAGATCCAGCGCTTCCTGAAACCCGCCCTCAAGGCCGCCGGCTACGACGTTGTCGAGGCCGCGACCGGTGGCGAGGCGCTGAAGGCTGTGGCGACCGCCGCCCCCGATCTCGTCATCCTCGACCTCGGCCTGCCGGACATGGACGGCAAGGAGGTCGTAGCGAACCTGCGCGGCTGGACCACAATTCCGATCATCATCCTCTCGGCCCGCGAGCGCGAGAGCGAGAAGATCGCCGCCCTCGACCTCGGCGCGGACGACTATATCGAAAAGCCCTTCGGCATCGGCGAGTTGACGGCGCGCATCCGCACGGCGCTGCGCCATCGCGAGCGCGCCGCCGCACCGCCGGCGACGCTTTCCACCGACGGTCTCGTCATCGATACCGTGCGCCGGCTCATCCTGCGCGAAGAGGAGCCGATCAGGCTGACGCCGAAGGAATACGACCTCCTCACCCTGCTTGCCCGCCATGCCGGCCGCGTCGTCACCCACAAGACGCTGCTCACCTCCGTCTGGGGGCCGGCGCACGGCGAGGACCTGCATTACCTGCGCGTCTTCATCGGCCAGCTTCGCCAGAAGATCGAGCGCGACCCGACCCATCCGACGATCGTCAGGACCGAGCCGGGCGTCGGTTACCGGCTGGTGGTGGATCAGGAGGCGTAGGCGGACGGCTGCGCATTTTTTTGCACAACCGTACCGGATTCGCCGAATCAGACCTTCCCTGTGCCCCCTTCAGACCCTACTTGGAGATCACTCGCGCAACCCGCGAGCTTCCCCGCGTCATTGGGAGCCAACCGTGACGCTTGCTGCCCCGCTTCGTGCGGGGCTTCTTTTTTTCCCGCAACCTCTCACGCCAGCCGGCGGCGATGGACCTGCCAGGCCGCGAACACGCTCATGGCCGCCAGCGCATACCATGTAAGCGCATAGACGAGATGGCTGTTGCGGAAGGCGACGACCGTCAGGCCGCCGATGGGAAGACCGCCCGGATTGGGCGTCGCATCCGCGTCGATGAAATAGGGAGCGACATCTTCCAGCCCCCTGGCGGCCGCGATGGCCGATACGTCGCGGGAGAACCAGCGTTCGCTCACCGGGTCGTTGGAGCGCAGGAACGCGCCGCCCGGTTCACTCATGCGCAGAAGGCCGGTGACGGCGACGGGACCGGCGGCGATCTCGCTCGCCAGACGCGCCTCGGGCGAGCTGCGGTCGGTGGGCACGAAGCCGCGATTGACGAGGAGGGTGGAGCCATCGGCCAGGACGAGCGGCGTCAGCACCCAGAAACCTGCGCCGCGCTCCGTCACGGCCTGGACCAGCGCCGTCCTGTCATGGCGGAAAAGACCGTTCGCGGTGACGCGGCGGTATTCGTCCTTCTCGCGGGCGACGTTTGGCCACTCCGCCCGGGCCGGCGCGGCCACGGGCGCTGCGTGGATGCGGCTTTCGACGCGTTCGATCAGGTTGAGCTTCCAGAAAAGCCGCTGCACCTGCCAGGTGCCGAGCGCGAGGAAGACAACGGCAAGGCAGAAGAGGCAGCCGGTGAGGACGTATCGGGCGCGTGGGGAGCGCTCAGGCATCGGCCACCCAGCCCCTTCCGGCCTCCCCTCCTCCGGCACGAACCATCGTCGTCACGGCATGTTCTTCATCATCTCGTGGGTCATCGGCATCATGTTTGCATTGAGATGATGCATGACCCAGAGGGAACCGGCGATGGCGATGCCGACGATGATGAGCGTGAAGATCAGCGCCATCATCGTCCAGCCGCCTTCCGAGCGCGGGTTCATGTGCAGGAAATAGACCATGTGCACGACGATCTGCACGACGCCGATCCCCATGACGAGCACCGCCGTCAGCAGCTTGCTGTCCAGCACGCCGGCCATGACCAGCCAGAAGGGAATGGCCGTCAGGATGACCGACAGGACGAAGCCGGTCATGTAGCCCTTGAAGGAGCCGTGGCCGGCCTCGTGACCGTGGCCGTGCGAATGGTGGGCGTCAGAAGCGCTTTCGTGGCTCATCCGAGAACTCCCAGGAGATAGACGAAGGAGAAGACGCCGATCCAGATGACGTCGAGGAAATGCCAGAACATGGAAAGGCATGTCAGCCGGCGGCGATTCTCACGGGTGAGGTCGTGCTTTTTCACCTGCACCATCAGCGTGATAAGCCAGATCATGCCGAAGGTGACATGCAGGCCGTGCGTGCCGACCAGCGTGAAGAAGGACGACAGGAAGGCCGAGCGCGTCGGGCCTGCGCCCTCGGCGATCAGGTGATGGAACTCGTAGAGTTCCAGCGCCAGGAAGGCCGCGCCGAAGAGGCCGGTGATGCCGAGCCAGACCAGCGTTTCCATCTTCGCGTTGCGCTCCATCTGGAGCATGGCGAAACCGTAGGTGATGGAGGACAGGAGCAGCATCGCCGTGTTGATGGCGACGAGATTGAGATCGAAAAGATCCGCCGGCGAGGGACCGGCCGCGTAGCTGCGACCGAGCACACCATGGGTCGCGAAGAGCACGGCGAAGATCAGGCAGTCGCTCATCAGGTAGAGCCAGAAGCCCAGCGTGGTGCTGTTTTCCGGGTGATGCTCTTCCGTAAGATAGAAGACCGGCTTTTCGTCGGGGTTGTGGACTTGGGTCGCGCTCATGGCTCAGGTCCGTTCTGCAAGCAGTTTCGTGCGCGCGTCTTCTGTCGCCGTCACTGTATCGGCGGGGATGAAGTAATCGCGGTCGTAGTTGAAGGTATGGGCGATCGACACCGCAACGATCGCGATGAAGGACACGACCGCCAGCCACCAGATGTACCAGATCAGCGCGAAGGCGAGCACGACGGAGATGCCGGCGAGGATGACGCCCGTTCCTGTGTTCTTCGGCATATGGATCGGCTTGAAGCCCTCCAGCGGGCGCACATAGCCGCGGCTCTTCATGTCGTACCAGCTATCGTGATCGTGCACGACGGGCGTGAAGGCGAAGTTGTAGTCCGGCGGCGGCGAGGAGGTCGACCATTCGAGCGTGCGGCCGTCCCACGGGTCGCCGCTGTCGCAGCGGAGCTGGTCGCGCCTCAGGTAGCTGACGACGAGCTGGACGATGAAGGAGCCGATGCCGAGCGCGATCAGGGCCGCGCCGAAGGCGGCGATGACGAACCAGATCTGCAGCGAGGGATCCTCAAACTGGCTGACGCGGCGGGTGACGCCCATCAGGCCGAGCACGTAGAGCGGCATGAAGGCGAAGAAGAAGCCGATCTGCCAGAACCAGAAGCTCATCTTGCCCCAGAAGGGATCGAGCTTGTAGCCGAAGGCCTTGGGGAACCAGTAGACGACGCCCGCCATCAGCCCGAACAGCACGCCGCCGATGATGACATTGTGGAAATGGGCGATGAGGAAGAGCGAATTGTGCAGCACGAAGTCGGCCGGCGGGATGGCGAGCATCACGCCCGTCATGCCGCCGATGACGAAAGTCACCATGAAGCCGACCGTCCACAGCATCGGCACCTCGTAGCGGATGCGGCCGCGATACATGGTGAAGAGCCAGTTGAACATCTTCGCGCCTGTCGGGATCGAGATGATCATGGTCGTGATGCCGAAGAAGGCGTTGACGGAGGCGCCCGACCCCATCGTGAAGAAGTGGTGCAGCCAGACGATGTAGGAAAGGATCATGATCACGCAGGTCGCATAGACCATGGACGTGTAGCCGAAGAGGCGCTTGCCGCAGAAGGTCGCCACCACCTCGGAGAAGATGCCGAAGGCCGGCAGGACGAGGATATAGACCTCCGGATGGCCCCAGATCCAGATGAGGTTGATATACATCATCGGATTGCCGCCAAGGTCGTTCGTGAAGAAATGCGTGCCGACATAGCGGTCGAGCGACAGCAGCGCGAGCGTGGCGGTGAGGATCGGGAAGGTCGCGACGATCAGGATGTTCGTGCAGAGCGAGGTCCAGGTGAAGACCGGCATCTTCATGAAGGTCATGCCCGGGGCGCGCATCTTCACGATTGTCGCGATGAGGTTGATGCCCGAGAGCGTGGTGCCGACGCCCGCCACCTGCAGGCCCCATATGTAATAGTCGACGCCGACGCCGGGGCTGTAGTCCGCGCCGGACAGCGGCGGATAGGCGAGCCAGCCGGTGCGCGCGAATTCCCCCACGAACAGCGACATCATGATGATCACAGCCCCCGCCGTCGTCATCCAGAAGGAAAAATTGTTGAGGAAGGGGAAGGAAACGTCGCGCGCGCCGATCTGCAGCGGCACGACATAGTTCATGAAGCCGGTGACGAAAGGCATCGCCACGAAGAAAATCATGATCACGCCATGGGCGGTGAAGATCTGGTCGTAGTGATGCGGGTTGAGGTAACCCTCGCTGCCGTTGAAGGCGATGGCCTGCTGGATGCGCATCATGATGGCGTCGGCGAAGCCGCGCAGCAGCATGACGATGGCGAGGACGATGTACATGATGCCGATCTTCTTGTGATCGACCGACGTGAACCACTCGTGCCAGAGATAGCCCCAGAGCCTGAACTTCGTGATCAGCGCGAGGAGCGCGAGGCCACCGACCGCCACGACCGCGAAGGTCGCGACAAGGATCGGCTCGTGATAGGGGATCGCTTCCAGCGTGAGCCGCCCGAAGAGGAAATGCGTGAGGCTGATGTCACCGAACATGGGATCGTCCAATAGCGTGTCGAATGCGCCCCCGCCGCTGGCGGCGGGGGCGATGAAATCTAGTGCGACTGGTGCGCGTCGTGGTCCATCGCCGCCGGCTCCTCCTGCCGGGCCTCCACGCCCTCGGCCGGTTCGTCGCTGCGCGCGGGATTGCCGGTTTCGGGGACAGTGGCGCCGGGCGCAGCCTCTGCGGCATGGCGGTTGTCGTGCCGCAGCCTTTCCCGGTTCTCGTGGCTGTCCGTACCCGCCCCGCCCGTCATGTCGATATGCATCATCTCCCGCATGCACATCTGGCCTTCGCGCACGCACATGTTGAGGATGGCCTGGTAGAGTCCCTCGTCGACGGACGAGAAGTAACGCACCGGCTCGCGGGCGCTCGGACGCTCCAGTTTCAGATAGGCGTCGCGGTTGAGCGCCGTGCCGGCCTGCCGCACCCGCGCGACCCAGGCGTCGAAACCGGCCTGATCGACGCCGTGGAACTTGAAGCGCATGTGAGAGAAGCCGTCGCCGCTGTAGTTGGACGACAGGCCCTCGTATTCGCCGGCCTTGTTGATGACGGCGTGCAGCTTCGTCTCCATGCCGGGCATGGTGTAGATCATGCCGGCAAGCGCGGGAACGTAGAAGGCGTTCATCACCGAGGATGCGGTGAGCTTGAAGTTGATCGGCACATCGACAGGCGCCGCCATCTCGTTGACGGTGGCAATGCCGTAGTCCGGATAGAAGAACAGCCATTTCCAGTCGAGCGCCACCACTTCGACGGTAAGCGGCTTCGTCTCGGCGGCCACCGGGCGCGCCGCATCGATCCGGTCGAGCGGGCGATAGGGGTCGAGCTTGTGGGTACTGACCCAGGTGATTGCCCCGAGCGCGATGATGATGGCGAGCGGCGCCGACCAGATGATGACCTCGAGACCGGTGGAATGATGCCATTCGGGATCGTATCTGGCCGCCGTGTTCGACTGACGATAGCGCCAGGCGAAGAACAGCGTCAGGAAGATCACCGGCACGATGATGACCAGCATCAGGATCGTCGAGACGACGATCAGGTCCCGTTGCTGTGCCGCGATATCGCCCGAGGGCGACATGACCACCATGTTGCAGCCGGTAAGGGCGGCGAGCATCGGAGCGAAGACTATGGAGCGTCGGGCTAAACTGAATTGCTTCGGCATTTCGGCCTCAACTTGCGTTCTGTCTAGTCGGCAATAATCGGGCACGGTGGCGCTTGAAAATGAGGTCCATCGTCGCAGCGCAGCATTCTGTCGCAGGAGGGTAGTCAATCGGGGACTATCTGTCGATGCGCGTTTGTACTAGCGCAATAGAAATGCATGTTGTCAATTTCGGCGTTCCCGGCGACGGGGCCTACTTGTCCTTGCCATCGGGCGCGGATTGATCAACAGTCCAGTGACATGACGCAAATCCGTGCGGAGGAGTTCATGAGTTCGGCTGCCCAACACCCCACATCGTCCGGCCTGGAGCGCGATGCCCGCCACATGCATGCCGACGACAGGCCGCTCTCGCCCGGCAGCATCGCCATCGGCGTGGTAATCGGCCGTACCTCGGAATTCTTCGATTTCTTCGTCTACGGCATCGGCTCCATCCTCGTCTTCCCCAAGCTGATCTTCCCCTTCGCGGGAAGCGCCGTGGCCGCCACGCTGATGTCCTTCGCGCTGTTTCCGCTCGCCTTCCTCGCCCGGCCGGTCGGCTCCTTCGTCTTCATGTGGATCGACCGCAACTACGGCCGCGGCGTCAAGCTGACGGCAGCGCTGTTCATCCTCGGTGGCTCGACGGCGTCCATCGCCTTCCTGCCGGGCTACGAGTCGATCGGCTACTGGGCGGTGGCGCTGCTGGCGCTCTTCCGGCTCGGCCAGGGTTTCGCCCTCGGGGGTGCCTGGGACGGGCTGGCCTCGCTGCTCAGCCTCAGCGCGCCGGCGAACCACCGCGGCTGGTACGCCATGATCCCGCAGCTCGGCGCGCCCATCGGCTTCGCGCTGGCGAGCGTACTCTTCGGCTATTTCGTCAGCCACCTTTCCGAAGCGGATTTCCTCGCCTGGGGCTGGCGCTATCCCTTCTTCGTCGCCTTCGCGATCAATGTCGTGGCGCTCTTCGCGCGCCTGCGCATCGTCGCCAGCAAGGAATTCGGCGCGGCCATGGAGGCGCGGGAACTGGAGGCCCGGCCGGTCTTCGAGATGCTGAGCAAGCATGCCATGGACGTGGTGCTCGGCGCCTTCGTGCCGCTGGCAAGCTTCGCCCTGTTCCACCTCGTCACCATCTTCCCGCTGAGCTGGGTCGTCCTGCATGGCAGCCAGCCGGTGCAGCAGTTTCTCTGGATGCAGGTCGCGGGCGCGGCGCTCGGCGCGGTCGGCATCGTACTGTCCGGCTTCATCGCCGACCGGATCGGCCGGCGCTCCGAGCTGATGTTCGGCGCGATCCTGATCGCCGTCTTCTCCTTCTCCGCGCCGTTCCTGCTCGATGCGGGCAGCCGGGGGCAGGACGCCTATATCCTGATCGGCTTCTTCATTCTCGGCCTCACCTTCGGCCAGTCCTCGGGCGCCGTCTCCTCGCGCTTCACGCAGTATTACCGCTATACCGGCGCGGCCTTGACCTCAGACCTTGCCTGGCTCGTCGGCGCGGCCTTCGCCCCGCTCGTAGCGCTCGGCCTTGCCACCAGCTTCGGCATCATCTTCATCGGCGGCTACCTGATCTCCGGCGCGATCTGCACCCTCGCCGCCCTCACCCTGACACGGGCGCTCGACCAGCAGTAGACAAACGAAACGGGGCGCCTCGAAGGGCGCCCCGCTGGCTTTCCTGAAAATTCCGCCGTCAGCTTGCAACCGTCTCGAGCTTGCCGGCGCCGGCGACATCCTTCTTCGCGCTCATCTTCCTGTACAGGAAGAAATAGAGGCGGATGTACTGGCCGACGAGGATGGCGTTGAGGATCGTGCCCTCGCGGATGAACTTGATCTCTCCGAGGAAGGCGAGGCCAATCAGCGCCGAGGTGACAAGCAGCGTGCAGTCGAAGCCCGTCTTGATGTTGCCCCACTTCCAGCCGGTGCGCTTGAAAATCGTGTTGACGAACATGTCGATGGGCATCAGCACGAGATTGGCGCGGATCATCAGGAAGAGGCCGAAGGCGAGCGCAGCGTCCGCGAAGACCAGCAGCGCGACGCGCAGGGCGTATTCCTCCAGCACGATGAACTCGGTGAGCTTGAGGTTGAGGTCGAGGAACACCGCCAGCACGAAGGCCGGGATCAGGGAGGCGAAGTTCTTCAGCTTGAAGTCCTTCGGCAACACCAGATAGGTCAGCCCGAGCATGATCAGTTCGAGCATGAAGTTATAGGTGCCCTGGCTGAGCGGCGTATAGACCAGCGTCATGGTGCGCGTCAGGCTGCTCTGCGGCGAGATGCCGACGCCGGCGCGGATGGCAAGGCTGACGCCGAAGGTCAGGATATAGATCCCCAGGACGTACATGATCCAGCGCCGGGTCAGGCTGCCGGTGTCGACGATTTCGGCTTCCGCCGCATGATGTGCCATGATTTCCTCCCGATGGCATTGTGCGGGGCCACCCGTCACTCCCGGCCTTCCGCAGCATAATTCGTTTCGCGCATGTCCGGGAACTCCACCTCCCGGTCAATACGCTATTTCCGGTCCGGCAGGCGCTGGAGCGCCCGCCGGGTCCTCCACACCGCTCAGTGCATGAGCCTGAACCTGTGGAGGGAGATGAAGAGGGAGAGGAGCTTGTTGACGACGGGTTCGCCCTCGTTGCGGTTGCCGAGGTCTTCGAGCGCCGCGTCGATGGAACTTGCCGCCGCCGTCAGCTCCGACACCGTCATGTTCGCCATCACCCCGTAGATCTCCAGCGGCAGCGCCGCCTTCTCCACCCCACCGTCCGTCACGATGCAGGCCCCCGCATGGCTGTCCACCTGCTTGACGCAATGGCACATCTCCGCGCTCTCCTCGCCCACGATCACGAAATACGGCTTCGGCGCGGGCCAGAACGTCGCGACAGCACCACGGTCGAGCGAGACGCCCTTGAACAGGCCGTTGACGATGTGACGCTGGCCCTCCGCATAGCGCTGCACCACCGAAAGACGGCTGTACTTCACGCCGTCCACCTCCGGAACGATCCGGCCGTCTTTCAGCGGAACCCAGACCTCCTGGTAGAACTTCGCATGGCCACGGCCATAGACGTCGAACAGATACACCTTCGCGCTCTTGCCGTCCTCCGACACCTCCAGCGGCACGATGTCGAGCTGGTCGGGCGTCAGATCGTTCAGACCCGGAACGCCCTTCTTGCACATGCCCGAATAGTCGATCGCGGCGTTCTTCAGGATCTTGCGGTCCTTCGCCACAAGCTCCCCATCCTTGAACACATAGAGCGGGTTGATCTTCGACAGGCTGTCCGTCAGCACGATGTCGGCGAAGCGGCCCGGCGTCAGCGAGCCGATCCTGTCCTCCATGTGGAAGGACCGCGCCGTGTTCAGCGTCGCCATCTTGATCGCATGGATCGGGTTGATGCCCATCTCGGCACACAGCGAGATGATCCAGTCCATATGCCCCTGCGTCAGCAGCCGCTCGACGGAGATATTGTCCGTGCACAGCATGAAATTGTCCGTCGGCCACTTGCGGTCGACGATGGCGCGCAACAGCACCTTGATCACCTCCGCGCTGCCCACGCCGAACTTGATATGGGTCGGGAAGCCGTAGCGGATGCTCTTCTCGATGTCCTTCTCGTTCCAGACGTCGTGGTTGTTCGAGCAGCCGATGGCCGGCAGGTAGTTCAGCACCATGTCGGAAAGTGCCGTGACGCCCCAGTGGCCGTTCATGAAGCCGCCGCGCGCGCGCACCCAGGCGGCCTTGCGGAAGTCGTCGTCATTGCCCGACGAATAGGTGAAGTGCTCGAACTCGCCGAGACCGATCACCGGCTCCATGTCGAGCACCCGGTTCGTCACCGCCGCCGAGACCTTCTTGCCCGGGGCGAAGGCATAGAGGCGGTAGGGCAGCTTGTCGTGGTCGCGGAAGAGGTTCTCGGCCGCTTCCACGCCCTCCTCGCCGGCTGCGCTCAAGAGGTCTAGGCATTCGGAATAGATCGTCGTCGTGCCGCAGGGCACCATGGCCTCGGCGAGCGCGGTCGGATGGGCGAGCTGGGATTCGAAGTGGATATGGGCGTCGATCAGGCCGGGGATGGCGTAAAGCCCCTTGCCGTCGAACACCTCCTTCACCTTCACCACGCTCTCGTCCGGGTTCAGCGCGACGATACGCTTGTCGTAGACCAGGATCGAACCCTGGTAGACCGTCTCGCCATGCACATCCAGGATGTTCAGGTTCTTCAGGAGAAGATCCGCCTCGCGCTCTCCCTGCAGGATCGCGTAGATCGCACGAACCTTGTCGTAGTGTACTGTTTCTTCGGCATTCATGATTTTTTCCTCCGGTCGGTCGCGGCGGCGCTTCATGCCCCCGCTCCTCTTGGCGGCGATAGAACGCGATTGAACCGCTTCCGAAAAGCAGTATTTTTCGCGCATATCGTACGCTTTTCGAGATCAGCCGAAGCCACAGTTCCGCAATTCCCGTTGCCAAGGCGGCCGCCGCCCAATATCCCCTTGGAAAAGGAGTCCCTCCCATGGACGTCAAGACCAACGGCAACATCTCCTTCTGGTACGCCGATATCGGCGGCATTCCGCAGAAGCGGCCTCCCCTTCCTGGCGACCGCAACGCCGATATCTGCATCATCGGCGCCGGCTATACGGGCCTTTGGACCGCCTATTACCTGAAGAAGGCCAATCCGGCGCTCGACATCGTCGTCGTCGAGCGGGAATTCGCCGGCTTCGGCGCGTCCGGGCGCAATGGCGGCTGGCTTTCGGGCGGCTTCGGCTGGTCGCGGGAAAAATACCTCAAATCCTCCAGCCGCGAGGCGGTGGTCGGCATGCAGCGCGCCATGGCCGGCACCGTGGACGAGGTGATCCGCGTCACCGAGGCCGAGGGCATCGACGCCGACATCGTCCGCGCCGACAACATCACCGTCGCCACCAACCAGCCGCAGCTCGACCGCGCCCGCGAGGAATACCAGTTCTATCTCGACTGGCAGATGCCGGCCGAGCGCATCGAGATGCTTTCCGCCGAAGACGCCGCGAAGCGCATCCGCATCGCCGATATCAAGGGCGCCTTCGTCATACGCGATACCGCGCGCGTGCAGCCGGCCAAGCTGGTGCGCGGCCTTGCGCGCGTGGTGGAGAGCCTCGGCGTCGCGATCTTCGAGGGCACGTCCGTGACGGGCTTCGAGAAGGGCCGCGTCACGACCGACCGCGGCACCGTTCGCGCGCCCGTCATCATTCGCGCGACGGAAGGTTTCACGGCCGGCTTTCCCGGCGAGGAGCGCACCTGGCTGCCGCTCAACAGCGCGCAGATCGTCACCGAGCCGCTTCCCGCCGCGCTCTGGGACGAGATCGGCTGGCAGGGCCATGAGCTGCTCGGCGATGCGGCGCACGCCTACTGCTACGCCCAGCGCACCCGGGAGGGACGCATCACCATGGGCGGGCGCGGCGTGCCCTACCGCTTCGGCTCGAAGACCGACATCAACGGACAGACGCAGCAGGCGACCATCGACGCGCTGCACGCCATCCTCACCCGCCTCCTGCCGCAGACGAAGTCGCTGAAGATCGACCATGCCTGGTGCGGCGTGCTCGGCGTTCCGCGCGACTGGTGCACGACGGCCGGCTTCGACCGGGCGACGGGCATCGGCTGGGCCGGCGGCTATGTCGGCCTCGGCGTCTCCTCATCCAATCTCGCCGGCCGCACGCTCACCGATCTCGTGCTCGGCCGCGACACCGAGCTGACCCGCCTTCCCTGGGTCAACCGCACGGTGCGCAAATGGGAGCCGGAGCCGTTCCGCTGGCTCGGCGTCCATTCCATGTACCAGCTCTACCGCATCGCCGACGAGCGTGAATTCGCCGGCCTGCCGCACACCTCCAAGCTCGCGGCCATCGCCGACAGCATCACCGGCCACTGAAAAATCCAGGAAACAGAACCATGATCCATGTCGAGAACTTCGGCGATCTCCTCAGCCGCGACATCGGCGCCTTCGCGCCCAAGCCCACCTCCATCGAGGGCGACCAGCAGGAGGCGGCGACCGTGCTGTGGACCAGCCCCGACGGCAAGATGGAGACCGGCATCTGGGAGTGCACGCCCGGCCGCTTCACCGCCGACCGCACGAAGATCGCCGAGATCTGCCACCTGCTCGCCGGCCGCGTGACGCTGCACAACGGCGACGGCACGAGCCGGGATATCGGCGCGGGCGAGATGTTCGTGCTGCCGCACGGCTGGCGCGGCGAATGGACGATCCACGAGCGCACCCGAAAGATCTACACCATGGTCGCCGGCGGCGTCTGACGCCGGCTTCATGGGCTGAATACACGGCCCGCGTGCAAGTCCGCAGACGGGAACACACCTACAGGCTCAGGCAAGCTCGCACCTGTATCGAGCAAGCTGCCAGACTATGGATTTGTGTGTTCATCCGTTTGTTTTTTGCAGGACTTTGCCCATGACGTCGATCGTTTCCACGCTCAGCCCCAGCCAGATCCGGCAGCTCTCGACGGATGCGATCAGGGCTTGGTCGACGGAAGACGTGGCCTCGCTTTCCTCGAGCCAGATCGGCGCCTTCTCCTCGCGGCAGATCGCCGCGCTGGAGGAACAGGACATCGAAATCCTCAGCGCCAGCCAGCTCCGCGCCATTACGCAAAGCGCCATCGTCGGCCTGTCGCTCGACCAGATCGGCGCACTCAACCGTTACACGACTGGCCAGATCGAGGGCCTGACGTCCGGGCAGATCGCCGCGCTGACCACCAAGCAGATCAACACGCTCTCCTCCACCCAGGCCGAGGCGCTGACGGCCTCGCAGGTCCAGGCATTGAGCGCGGCCCAGCTTGCCGCCCTCGACATCGAGGACCTCCAGACCTTCTCGGCCGAGGACATGGCGGCAATCAGCTACAAGGGCGTGCAGGGGCTTGGCAACGAGGCACTCGCGGCCCTTTCCAGCGAGCAGTTCGCCGCAATGAGCCCGCTCGCCATTGCCGGCCTCACCGCCTCCCAGGTCGCCGGCCTCACCTCGGACCAGATCCGCGCGCTGACCACCGCTCAGGTCGCGCTGCTCAAGCCCGCGCAGATTTCCGCGCTCAGCGACGAGGCCGTCATGGCTTTCTCGACGGGGCAGATCGCCGCGCTCAGCACCAGCGCGATCACCGGCCTGTTGCCGCGGCAGGTCGTCGCCCTTGAGGACGGGCAGATCGAGGCCCTGACACCCGCACAGTCCAAGGCGCTCACCGCCGCGCAGCTCGCTGCCATGAGCGCGGGCGATATCGCCCTCTTCTCGCTCGACGACCTCGCCGCGCTTTCCGCAAAGGCCATATCCGGCCTAAGCACGGAGACGATCGCCGGCCTGTCCGTCGAACAGCTTGGAGCGCTCAGCCTGCAGGCGCTGCCCGGCCTGACCGTCGCGCAGATGAGCGCGCTCAGCCCCGAGCAGATCGCCAGCCTGAAGCCCGCGCAGATCGCCGTCCTCACCGCCGCACAGGTCGCCACCTTCGGCACCGACGACATCGCGGAACTTTCCAGCGCCAGCATCGCCGCCCTTTCGACCGCCGGCCTCAAGGGACTAGGCACCGCCGCCATCGCCGGACTGTCCGACGAACAGGCGGGCGCCCTGAGGACCGTGCAGATCGCCGCGCTCGACGCACGGCAGGTCGCCGCCCTCAGCACCGACACGATCGAACTGCTTTCCACCAGCCAGATCGCCGCGCTCTCCAGCAGCGCCGTCAAGGGGCTGACGTCGGAGCAGATCGACGCGCTGACGCTTACCCAGATCGAGGCCTTCTCGCAGATACAGCTCAGGGGCTTCACCGCCCAGCAGATCGGCGCATTCGACGAGGACGACATCACGGCGATGACGCCCGCGAAGATCGCCGCGCTGTCGGCCAACGCGCTCTCGGGCCTTACCACAGACGCGATTTCGGGGATGACCACGACGCAGATCGCCGCGCTCAGCGTCGGGGCGATAGCCGGACTGACCACGGCGCAGATCGCGTCGATGAGCGAGGAGCAGATCGAAGCCTTCACGCCGCTCCAGACGCGCGCGCTCACCGCCAAGCAGATCGCCGCAATCGATCCCGAGGCGCTCAAGCGCTTCTCCAAGGCGGATATCGCCGCGATCCAGACCGCCGCGCTGTCGGGCCTCGGCTCCGACGCGATGGCCGCTCTCTCTACCGACCAGATCCTCGCCCTCGGCGTCGCCCAGATCGCCGCCCTCAAATCCACGCAGATCGCCGCGCTCGACGCCGAACAGGTCGAAGCCTTCACCCCAACCCAGGTCAAGGCCCTCAGCGCCGCGCATCTCGCCGCGCTGTCGGGCGAGGCGCTCGCGACCTTCTCTACCGCCGATATCGCCGCCCTCACCGCCAAGGCCATCGTGGGTCTGCGCAGCGACGCCATTGCGGAACTTTCCTCCGAGCAGATCGCCGCCATCGCCACGGCCACGCTCCCCGGCCTCGGCGCCGCGCAGATCCGCGCGATGAGTCCGGAGCAGATCGAGGCGCTGTCGCTCAAGCAGATCGCCGCGCTTACCTCCGCGCAGCTTTCGGCCATGAACTCCGATGCGCTCTCGGGCTTCTCGACGGCGCATATCGCCGCCCTCAGCAGCAAGGCCGTCGCGGGCCTGCCCACCTCCGTCATCGCAGCGCTGACACCCGAGCAGATCGCCGCGCTCAGCCCGAGCGTGGTCGCCGGCCTCTCCACCGGCCAGCTAGACGTGCTCGGCACCGACCAGATCGAGGCGCTGACGCCTAGCCAGGTCCGCGTGATGAACGCACGGCAGCTTCTCGCCCTCGGACCGGAGGGCATCGCGACCTTCTCCTCCGACGACCTCGCCGCGATCGGCACCCAGGCGATGGCGGGCCTCGACAGCCTTTCGCTTTCCGAACTTTCGCCCGACCAGATCGCCGCCTTCACCAGCACGCAGATCCGCAGCCTCACGCCCCGGCAGATCGCCTCGCTGGATCCGGCCTTCCTCGCATCGCTGACGACGGCGCAGATCGCGGCCATCGGCGCGACCGGCATCGGCGGCCTGACGCCGGACCAGATCGAGGCGCTGTCCACGGCGCAGATCGAGGCGCTGACGCCCGCGCAGGTTTCGGCGCTTTCCTCCACCCAGCTCGCCGCCCTCAGCGCGGCCGACCTCGCGACCTTCTCGACGGCGGATGTCGCCGCCATCGGCAACCGGGCCGTCAAGGGCATCAGCGGCGATGCACTCGCCGGACTGTCGCCAACCCAGACCACGGCGCTCAACCGCGCCACACTGGCCGCCATGACGGCCGACCAGATCGAGGCACTGTCCACGGCGCAGATCGCCGCCCTCACCACCGCGCAGATCGCCGCCCTCACCTCCACGCAGATCGCCGGCCTCGAGGCGCGCGACATGCCCGCCCTTTCCACCGCGCAGATCGCCGCCCTGAACAAGGGTGCGGTTTCCGGCCTCTCGCCGCATCTCTTCGCTTCACTCACCTCCGACCAGATCGCAGCCCTTGCCACCGGCACCTTCGCCGGGCTGACACCGGGCCAGATCGAAGCGCTAAGCTCGCTGCAGGTCAGCCAGCTCTCCACCACCCAGCTCAAGGCCCTGACGGCGACGCAGGCCGCCGCGCTCGACGACGACCTCAAGGCCCTTTCCCCCGCGCAGATCGGTGCTCTCAGCCCGTCGGCGGTCGGCGGACTGCGCACCGACCAGATCGGCGTCCTCACCCCGGACCAGCTCGCCGCCATGACGACGCAGCAGGTCGCGGCCCTCTCCTCCAAGCAGGTCGCAGCCCTGAAGGCGAGCGACGTCGCAGGGCTGACAACGCAGCAGATCGCCGCGCTCAGCGCATCCGGCATCGCCGGCCTCACCTCCGGCCAGATCGCCGCCCTCGGCACGAGCCAGGCCGCCGCACTCACCGTCCGCCAGATGAGCGCGCTCACCTCCGGCCAGATTCCCGCCTTCGGCACGGACAAGATCGCCGCGCTCACGGCCGCGCAGATCGCCGCGCTGAACGCCGGCAGCATCACCGGCTTCACCTCGCAGCAGCTTGCCACGCTCACCACCAGCCAGGCCGAGGCGCTGACCAGCGTACAGGTCGGCGCACTGAAATCCGAGCAGATCGCCGAACTCGGCGCCGATGACATCGCGACCTTCACCGCGCGGGACATGGCGATGATCACCTCGCAGGCCATCCGCGGCCTGTCGCCCGCCGTCATCGCCTCACTCACCACGGCCCAGATCGCCGCCCTGAACCCGGCCGCCGTCGGCGCGATGACCACCCAGCAGATCGCGGCCCTCAGCACCGCGCAGGCCGAAGCGCTCAACGCCGGCCAGATCGCCGCCCTCACCTCCGACCAGATCGCCGCGCTCGGCCCGGACGATCTGGCGACTTTCTCCCTTCCCGAGATGAGCGCCATCACCTCGGGCGCGATCTCGGGCCTGTCGAGCGACGCCATCGCCGCGCTCACGACCACCCAGATCGCAAGGCTCAGCAGCGCCGGCGTCACCGGTCTCACCTCAAGCCAGATCGCGGCCCTCAGCACCGCGCAGGCCGAAGCGCTCACGACCGCCCAGATCGGCGCTCTGAATGCCGCGCAGATCGCCGCGTTCTCGAGCGCTGATATCGCCACCTTCGCCCCGCGCGAGATCGCCGCCATTCGCGCGGACGCCATCACGGGCCTGTCGACGGCGACTGTCTCCTCCCTCTCGACGGCGCAGGTCGCAGCACTGAGCACCGCCGCCATCAACGGTCTCGAGCCGCGACAGGTCGCAGCCTTCACCAGCGAACAGATCGATTCCCTCCGGCCGGAGCAGATGCGCGCGCTCAATGCCCGCCAGATCGCCATCCTCGGGCCGGATTATATCGCGACGCTCTCGCCCGAGCAGGTCGCCGCGCTCAATGCGGCCACCATCGCCGCGCTTTCCCCCGAGCAGATCGCGGCCTTCACCAGCGCCCAGGCCGAGGCCCTTACGCCCACGCAGGTTGCGGCCCTCGGCTCGCGGCAGATCGCTGCCCTCGATGCGGGCAGGATCGCCACCTTCTCCTCCGCCGACATGGCCGCGATCAGCGCCGACGCCGTGCCGGGCCTGACCTCCGCCATGCTCGCCGCGTTGTCGACCGCGCAGGTCGCAGCCCTCGGCGCGGCCGGTATTAGCGGCATGACGAGCGATCAGGTCGCAGCCCTTTCCTCCGCCCAGGTCGGCGCACTCACCACGACGCAGCTCGCCGCCCTCGGCTCCCGGCAGGTCGCGGCCCTCGGCACGGAGGATATCGCGGCGCTTTCCCCGGCGCAGATCGCAGCGCTCGGCCCCGCCGGCGTTTCCGGCCTCACCGGCACGCAGATCGCCGGCTTGACAGCCGCGCAGGCCGAGGCGCTCACCAGCACGCAGATCGCCGCCCTCAATTCCGCACAGATCGCGGCGCTGAGCGCCGACAATCTCGAAACCTTCACCACCGCGGAGATCGCCGCGATCAGCTCACGCGCCCTCGCCGGGCTTCCGACGGCGGCCATCGCCGCCTTCACGCCGGGCCAGATCGCCGCGATCAATGCCGCCGGCCTCACCGGCGCGCAGATCGACGCGCTGAGCAGCACGCAGTTCGAGGCCCTGACGACCCTCCAGATGGCCGCATTCGGCTCCGCACAGATCGCGGCGCTCGGCACCGACGACATTGCGGCGCTGTCGCCCCGGCAGATCGCGGCGCTCAGCACGGACGGCGTCCATGCGCTCGGCACCGATCAGGTCGCCGCCCTCAGCACCGCGCAGGCCGAGGCCCTGACACCGGCGCAGGTCGGCGCGCTGTCCTCGCGGCAGATCGCGGCGCTCAGCGCTGACGATCTCGCCCTGTTCTCGACCGCCGATATCGCGGCCATCGGATCGCGCGCCGTGACTGGCCTGACGACCGGCATGATCGCCTCGCTGACCACAGCCCAGATCGCCGCCCTCAGCACGGCCGGCATTTCCGGCCTGTCAAGCGAGCAGATCACGGCGCTCAACGCCGATCAGGTCGAAGCCTTGACCGCAACGCAGATCGGCGCCTTCACCTCACGCCAGATGGCGGCCTTCGACGCGGGCGACATCGCGCTGTTCTCGACCGCCGACATCGCGGCCATCAGCTCGGTCGCCATGCCTGGCCTTTCGGAAACGATCCTTGCCGGCTTCTCGCCCGAACAGCTCGAGGCGCTCAGCCCTTCGGGCGTCAGCGGCATGACGACGGGCCAGATCGCGGCGCTCGCGCCGGGCCAGATCGCATCCTTCTCGACCGCGCAGGTGAATGCGCTCACCTCCAAACAGGTCGCGGCGCTCGCCGTCGCCGACATCGCCGCCCTGACGCCACGCCAGATCGCCGCGCTCAGCGCAAGCGGCCTTGCCGGCCTTACAGGCGCACAGGCCGCGGGTCTCACCTTCGAGCAGGCGGAAGCCCTTGGTACCGGCCAGATCGCGGCGCTTACCGCCGCCGCACTCGGCGGGTTCTCAAGCGAGGCGCTCGACACCTTCTCGAAGGACAAGCTCGCGGCCATCGGTCCGGCCGCCATCAAGGGCCTGCCGCCGAGCTATGTCGCGACGCTGACGGTGGCCGAGATCGCCGCCCTCGGAACGGGCGCCATCGCTGGCCTCAGCAGCGCCCAGGTCGCCGCACTCTCGACCGAGCAGGTGGAAGCCTTCTCGCTCGCCCAGATCGCCGCCCTCACCATGCCGGGCACGTCGGGCCTTACGACCGCACAGATGCAGACGATCTCCACCGACGAGCTTGCGGCCATGAGCGCGACGGCCATCAAGGGGCTTTCGTCGTCCGTCATCGCCGCCCTGCCGACCGAGAGCGTCGCGGCCCTGACGAATGACCAGTTGGCCGCCCTCACCTACGGCCAGATGGGCGCCATGAGCGTTTCGCAGGTCGCCGCGCTCTCGACCGGGCAGGTCGGCGCGCTGACGGCGACCCAGGCAGCGGCTCTCGGCGCCGACGATCTCGGCGCCTTCTCGGTGGAGCATATCCTCGCGCTCAGCCCGAACGCCATCGGCGGCCTTGGCACCGCCGCCCTCGCCGGCTTGACCAACGAGCAGGCGAACGCCTTCACGCCAAGCCAGCTCGCGGCCATGACCTCATCGCAGATCGCGGCCCTGCCGCGCGGCCCGGGCGTGACCGGCTTCGCCTTCAGCCCGACGGGAACCGGCGACACGGAAAGCGTGACGGAGGAGCCCCCGGCCGCCAGCGACCCGCAGTCCGATATCGCCGCGCTGATTTCGTCCTATCTCGAAATCTGACCGTCAAGAGGACGGGCCTGCGGGCCTTCGTCCGGCAGGGACCAGTCCTCGCCGGATATGGCGGGCGGATCGTTGATCGTCAGCCGCCCGCCTGCCGCTTCACCCGATGGTGAAGCGTCGTCGCGCGCGATCTCCACGCGGTTGCGACCGTTTTCCTTGGCGCGATAGAGCGCATCGTCCGCCCGGCGCAGCACACTGTCATAGTCCGCATCGCCGGCATTGCTGACGGCAAGGCCCGCCGAGATGGTCAGCCGGACCTCGCGTCCATCGACGGAAAAATCGCTCCGCTCGACGGCAGCGCGCATGCGTTCGGCCATAGCAAGCGCATCGCCCGGCACCAGCTCACGAAGCAGCACGACGAATTCCTCCCCGCCCGTGCGGGCGATGATATCCGTGGGGCGCAGTTGCCCGCTCAGCCGGTTGGCGACGTGGATCAGCGCACGGTCGCCGGCATCGTGCCCATAGCCGTCGTTGATCGCCTTGAACTTGTCGACATCGAAGACGGCGACAGCGAATTCGACACCGCCGGCCCGCGCATCGAGGAAAGCGCCCGCCCCTGCCTTGGCGAGGCTGCGCCGGTTGGGCAGGCCCGTCAGGTAGTCCGTCGCCGCCGCGCGCTCCAACCCCCGCCGCAGGCGATCCGAGCACATCAGCAGGAAGGCCGTCGTGCCGACCACCGGCAGCAGCGTCATCAGAAGGGCGGACAGCACGTTCAGCCAATGACCGCCCGCCTCGACGGCGAAGTCCTCTGGCGGCGCGGCGAAGAGATAGAAACCGCAGCGCGCAACGGAGTAGAGGCCGACCACGGCGAACATCGCACCGAGGATCGAGCGAGCAAGAGAGGAATTGCCGCGCGACGGATCGACAAGATCCCTCACGCACATCAGCATCAGGCCGGCCCAGACGACCGAGACGACGAGCATGCGGACGGAAAAACTGGGCATGACGGCCGAGAACCAGACCACCGCGCCGGAAGCCACCACGGCAGGCAGGAAGAACCGGGCCTTTATCTCCAGCCGCAGGAACAGGCGGATCGCAATCCAGTAGACCGTCAGGCCGAAGGCAAAGGCTGCATTGGCGGCCGACAGCATCAGCGGACGCGGCATCGGTCCGCCGAAGGCGAACACGATGCAGCCGAACGCGATCAACAGCGTGCCGAGGCACCAGTGTATGGCCGCGGCCCGCAGGCTCGCCGGCAGCTCCCGGCCCATGGCCGTCAGGATGGCGCCGTTGGCGAGCACCATCACGGAGGCCGTTGTGAATATGGTCTGCGCATCCATTCCGAACGCGTTCTCCCCATCCTGCAGATGCCGGGCCGCCGACGGGCGTCACCATGCAAACGCGGCGCGCGGTTGCCGCCATGCCCGCACCGTAACGCCAGACTCCTAAATGCCTGTTGCAAGACTAGGCCAACAGACGGTTAAGAAGCCTCGAAGGATTTCAGGATAGGGCATGGCCCCTTCTTGCCGACCGCGCACTCCGAAACGAGCGTCTGCAGCGATGCCCTTGCCCGTTGCAGGTCCTCCATGCGGGCATCGAGTTCGGCAAGGCGCTTCGTCGCCATCGCGCGCGCCGCGGCGCGGTCCTCGCCCGAATCGAGCGCGAGGAGCTGGCGGATCTCCTCCAGCGTGAAGCCCGCCGTCTGCGCCTGCCGGATGAAGCGGAGGCGTGAGACGTCCGCCTCGCCGTAGCGGCGGATGCCGTCCATGCGCCTTGGCGTCGAGAGCAGCCCGCGGCGCTGGTAGAAGCGCACGGTCTCGACACCGACATTGGCGGCGGCGGCAAGTTTTCCGATCGTCAGCTCTTCAGGGTGTTGACTCCGTACCATGGTACGGAACTTATAGTCCTGCCAACGATTTCACAAGACAGGAGACGTGGGATGTTGGACACAGTTCAGAACGCCGGCCGGAAGGCCATCCTCTACCGCATGGTAACGCCGCACCACACCTGCCCCTACGGCCTCAAGGCAAAGGACCTTCTGCGCCGCTCGGGCTATACGGTGGACGACCGCCACCTGACGACCCGCGAGGAAACCGACGCCTTCAAGGCACAGCACGGCGTCGCCACCACCCCGCAGGTCTTCATCGACGGCGCGCGCATCGGCGGCTACGACGACCTGCGCCGCTATCTCGGCAAGCCCGTCGCGGATCCGGCGGCAACCACCTATCGCCCGGTCATCGTGCTTTTCACGCTGACGGCGCTCATGGCCATGGCGACGAGCTTCGCGGTCAGCGGCACGCCCTTCACGCTGCAGGCGGCGGAATGGTTCATCGCCTTCTCGATGGTCGTTCTCGCCATGCTGAAGCTACAGAATGTCGAGAGCTTCGCCACGATGTTCCTCAACTACGACCTGCTCGCCAAGCGCTGGGTGCCCTATAGCTACATCTACCCCTATGCCGAAGGCCTTGCCGGGGTGCTGATGGTGGCGGGCGCACTCAACTGGCTGTCGGTTCCGGTCGCCCTCTTCATCGGCACGGTCGGCGCGGCATCGGTCTTCAAGGCCGTCTATATCGACCGCCGCGAACTGAAATGCGCCTGCGTCGGCGGTGCGAGCAACGTCCCGCTCGGCTTCATCTCGCTGACGGAGAACCTAATGATGATCGCCATGGCCGTGTGGATGGCCGCCGCATCGCTCGGCTATATCGGTAGCCACGCCATGTAGCGCAGCCTCGCTTCAGGAAAGCGACCGCTTCGCCCCCGGCCTGGAAATGCCCTTCCAGGCCGGAGCTTCGAGCCGGATGGCGATATCGACGAAAGCGCAGGATGACAATGACGGCAAGCGTAAAAACGCCCGACCGCAAAAGGACTTCCTGTCAATCCTCGAATACCATCAGCGTATCGCCCGCCTGAAGATAGTCGCCCTCCCTCGCCCGCAGGCGCAGGCGGCCGGCCTTCGGCGCGAGAACCTGCGTTTCCATCTTCATCGCCTCCATGACAGCAACCGGATCGCCCTCTGCGACCGTCGCGCCGTCGGCGATGCTGAAGGCCTGCAAGGTGCCGGAGACCGGGGCGGCGATGCCGTTGTCGGCCACCTTGTCTTTCGCAGGCGCCCCGCCCTGCCCCACGGCGCCGAGGCCGGCCAGGAGCAGGCTCGGCACGGCGAGCGCCACACGCCTGCCGTCGATCTCGATATGGGTGCGGATCAACGACGGATCGGCCGCCGGCTCCGGCCGGGCCATGGCGTCCGGCATGGCGGCGAATTCGGACTCGATCCAGCGGGTATGCACCTTGAAGCCGTCCACGCCGATGAAATCCTCCGTATCGATGGCCGCACGGTGGAACGGCAGCACCGTCGCCACGCCTTCGATACGGAATTCCCGCAATGCCCGGCGGGCACGGCGCAGCGCCTCCTCGCGCGTCGCACCGGTGACGATGAGCTTGGCCATCAACGAATCGAAGACGCCGGGGATGGTGGAGCCGGTAACGACGCCGCTGTCGAGGCGCACGCCCGGGCCGGACGGCGGATCGAAGGCGGTGACCGTCCCCGGCGTCGGCAGGAAGCCGCGGCCGGGATCCTCGGCATTGATGCGGAACTCGATGGAATGGCCGCGTGGCTGCGGGGTCTCGGTAACGCTCAGGGGCTTGCCTTCAGCAATGCGGAACTGCTCGATGACGAGATCGATCCCCGTCGTCTCCTCCGTCACCGGATGCTCAACCTGAAGGCGCGTGTTCACCTCGAGGAAGGAGATCGTGCCATCGGCGCCGAGAAGGAATTCCACCGTGCCCGCGCCGCAATAGCCGGCGGCGGCGCAGATCGCCTTGGCGGCCGCGTGGATGCGCTCGCGCTGCTCCGGCGTCAGGAAGGGCGCGGGGGCTTCCTCGATGAGCTTCTGGTTACGGCGCTGGGCCGAACAGTCGCGGGTGCCGAGCACCAGGACGTTGCCGTGCCGGTCGGCGACGACCTGCGCCTCGATATGGCGGGGCCGGTCGAGGAAACGTTCGAGGAAACATTCGCCGCGGCCGAAGGCGGCCGTCGCCTCACGCACGGCCGATTCGTAGAGGTCGGCGACCTCCTCCATCTTCCAGGCCACCTTGATGCCGCGCCCACCGCCGCCATGCGCCGCCTTGATGGCGACCGGCAGACCGTGGCGTTCGGCGAAGGCGATCACCTCGGCCGCGGAGGAGACGGGGCCGTCGCTGCCCGCGACAAGCGGCGCACCGACGCTGGCGGCGATGCGCCGTGCCTCGACCTTGTCGCCCAGCGCCTCGATCACCTGCGGATCGGGACCGATCCAGACGAGGCCGGCATCCTGCACGGCCCTTGCGAATTCCGCCCGCTCGGAGAGGAAGCCGTAGCCGGGATGCACCGCATCCGCGCCGGAACGCTTCGCGACGGCGATCAGCTTGTCGATATCGAGATAGGTCTCGGCCGGGCGCACGCCATCGAGGCCATAGGCCTCGTCGGCAAGGCGCACGAAGAGCGCGTCGGCATCCGGGTCGGCATAGACGGCAACCGACAGGAGACCGTGGTCGCGGCAGGCGCGCAGGATGCGCACGGCGATCTCACCGCGATTGGCGATCAGGACTTTCTTCATGGCGCTCCTCCTATCGGCTCTGCGGCGCGGCGATCTCGGCGAAGGGGCCGATCGGGCGAAAACGGATGCTGGCATTGACAGGGATCTGGCCGGCAAGGTCCAGATGATGATCGGCGACCGCACCGATGACGGGATAGCCGCCCGTCAGCGGGTGATCGGCGAGGAAGAGCACCGGCTGGCCACTGTGCGGCACCTGGATCGCACCCGTCGCCGTGCCCTCGCTCGGCAGTTCCGCGCTATCCTTGCGCTCCAGCGGCACCGCCCCGGCAAGACGGATGCCCACGCGGTTCGACTGCGGCGTGACGTGCCAGAGCTGGCCGGTCAGGGTTTCGACGCCCTTTTGTGTGAACCAGTCCGTCCGAGGGCCGAGCACCACGTCGAGCGTCACGATATCGTCGGCGGACGGCAGGCCGAAAGCCGGGGCCTCATCGAGGGAAACGCTCGTCAGTCCCGCACGCTCCCCCTTCAGGGCCAGCACGCTTCCCGCCGCCACCGGCTCCGGGCCGACGACGGCAAGCGTGTCGGTTGCGGCGCTGCCGAGAACGGGCGCGATATCGAAGCCGCCGCGCACGGCGAGATAAGCGCGCATGCCTTTCCTCGGGTGCCCCACGGTCACGACGTCGCCAGGCTCCAGCGGGATAGGCGCATAGGTCGGAAAATCCCGGCTGCGGCCGAGGGCATCTCGAACTGTGACCGTCGTAGCCGCGCCGGCAAGACCGATCACGGCGCGGGCGGTGCTTTCGAAGGAGAAGCCGCCAAACGTGAGTTCGAGCCCGGGCGTGCCGGCGGGGTTGCCGACGATACGGTTGGCGGCGTTGAACGCGGCGCGGTCGAGCGCCCCGGATGCCGAGACGCCCTGCCCCGTCTGGCCGAAACGGCCGCGATCCTGAAAGAGGGCGGGCATGGGCGCGGCGCGCACCGTGAAGCAAGGCGCATCCGGCAGGATAGCGCGTTCACGGCGGGGTAGCGGTTCGGGCAGGCTGACGGTCCGGCCGGACTTGGCCATGTCGAAGAAGCGGACGCGGTAACCGGGCTGGAACAGTGCGCCCGGCTCGCGGTCGATATCCCACATTTTCACCGGCGTGGTGCCGATGATCTGCCAACCGCCGGGGCTTGCCTGCGGGTAGACGCCGCTGAAGGCCCCGGCGAGCGCCACGGAGCCGGCGGGAATGCGGGTGCGCGGGCTTTTGCGGCGCGGCACGTGCAGCGCCGGATCGCCACCGACGAGATAGCCGAAGCCCGGCGCGAAACCGCAGAAGGCGACTGTGAACTCGCTTTGCGTATGGCGGCGGACGACCTCGTCCACGGAAAGGCCCGTCAGATCCGCCACATCGGCCAGGTCCTCACCGTCATAGCGCACCGGGATCTCTACCAGATGCTCCGAAGGCGCGATCTTCGCCGACAGGTCGTAGGTTGCGATCCGCGCCGCAAGTGCCGCCGGCGTCACCTGTTCCGGGCGGAAGCGGATCATCAGCGTACGTGCCGCCGGCACCATTTCCTCGATGCCGTCGATGGGGGCCGCCTGAAGCGCGGCGAAAAGCGCCAGCGTTTCATCGAGATCGGCCAGTTCGACGAGGATCGTGGTCAGGCTAACGGGAAGAAAGCGCGCCATGCCTTCATGCCTTGCCGGCGAAGGAGCGGATGACAATGCCCTCGGCCTCGAAGCGGCGGCGGATCTCCTGGGCGATGGCGACGGCGCCGGGGCTGTCGCCATGCACGCAGATCGACTGGGCCTCCACCCGGATCGTGCTGCCGTCGATGGCCTCGAGCGTGCCCGTACGGGCAAGCTGCACCATGCGGTCGGCGATCTTCCTCTCATCATGCAGCACGGAACCGGCCTCACGGCGGGAAACAAGTTCACCCTTCGGCGTATAGGCGCGGTCGGCGAAGGCCTCCGCCACGACGGCAAGACCGGAGCGGCGCGCCAGATCGAGGATCGGCGCATTGGCAAGTCCCATCAGGACAAGCGCCGGATCGACCGCCCTGATCCCATCGATGACCGCCTGCCCCTGTTTCGCATCATAGGCGATGCGGTTGTAGAGCGCGCCGTGCGGCTTGACGTAGCGCACCGTGGTTCCGGCCGCAGCGGCGATGCCCTTGATCGCGCCGATCTGGTAGATGACGTCGGCGATCAACTCTTCGGCCGTCGCATCGAGGTCGCGGCGGCCGAAGCCGACACGGTCCGGATAGGAAACATGGGCGCCGACGACGACGCCGTTCGCGGCGGCGGCCTGCACCGTGCGATAGATGCCCGCCGGGTCGCCGGCATGGAAGCCGCAGGCGATATTGGCGGAGGAGACGACGGCGAGCATCGCCGCGTCGTCGCCCATGCGCCAGGCGCCGTAGCTTTCACCGAGATCGCTGTTAAGATCGATCGCTGCCATGGCTTCCTCCGTCTTACGCAGTCCTGTAAAGGCAGGCGATCATGCCTTGCTGGACAAAAATGTCAATATTGTTCAACAATATTTCCATTCTCTTCTCGTGAAGCGGCAGATCTCCTGCACTTTTCGCCTCCCTTGTTCCCGCATTCATGCTAAGGCCACAGCCGGACAGGGAGAACGGAATGACCGACGACGCAGATGGCCTGCCGCTTGCGGATCGACTGGCGCGGCGCATGCGCGCGCTGCTGATCTCGGGCGAGCTTTCTCCCGGCCAGCGCCTTTCCGAGGCCGCATTCAGCGAGCGCTTCGACGTCTCGCGCAACTCCCTGCGCGAGGCCTTCCGCCTTCTCACCAAGGACGGTCTCCTGCACCATGAGGCCAATCGCGGCGTTTTCGTCGCCGTGCCCTCCATGGCCTCGATCATCGATATCTACCGGGTGCGGCGCATGCTTGAATGCGGCGCGCTGCGCCAGGCCTGGCCGCAGCACCCCGCCATCCGGATCATGCGCCAGTCCGTCGGCGACGGGCAGCGCGCGCGCGATGCGGGCGACTGGACCGGCGTCGGCAGCGCCAACATGGTCTTCCATGCAGCCGTGGTCGACCTGTCCGACAGCGCGCGGCTCAACGAGTTCTACGCGCGCATATCGGCGGAACTGCGCCTGTGCTTCGGCCTGCTGAACGACCCGGAGCACCTGCACGCCCCCTTCGTCGACATGAACGCCACCATCCTGTCGCTTGTCGAGGAGAACAGGCCCGTCGAGGCCGCGGCGCAGATGGAGACCTATCTCAACCTCGCCGAACGAACGATGCTGAAGGCGCTGGAGCGCGCCTCGGATCCAGCCTGACCTCAGCCCACGCTGGCGCGGCGCGGCTCGATTGCCGAAACGGACGGTCCCGGCTCGAAAGGCGCGGGCCGCGCGATCGCGTAACCCTGCACATAGTCCACGCCGATGGTGCGCAGCGCCGCCAGGATCTCCGGGCTCTCGACGAATTCCGCAATCGTCCGGCGGCCGGCGAGATGCGATATCTGGTTGATCATCTCGACGGTCATCCAGTCCGTCTTGTCCGACAGCATGTCCCGCACGAAGCTGCCGTCGATCTTCACATAGTCGACCGGCAGGCGCTTCAGGTAGGTCAGCGACGACATGCCGACCCCGAAATCGTCGAGCGCGAAGCGGCAGCCCATGGCGCGCATCGCATTCATGAAGGCGATGGCCTCGTCGAGATTCTCGATGGCGCTGGTCTCGGTGATCTCGAAGCAGAGCACGCTCGCCGGCACGCGGCTGCGCTGCAAGGCCTCGCGGAAGAACGGCAGGAAAGTATCGTCCTTCAGCGTCAGGCCGCTGAGATTGATGGAATAGGTGCCCGGGACCGCGCCGGCGTTCCGACCGATGAGGTCGAGCGCGTTGCGGATCACCCAGCGGTCGAGCGACGGCATCAACCCGTAGCGCTCGGCGGCGGGGATGAAGGCGCCGGGCGAAAGCAGCTTGCCGTTCTCTTCCAGCCGCAGCAGGATCTCGCAGTGCTCCCCCTCCTCCCCGCTCCCGTCGGCGGCGGCAATCGCCTGCGAGAAGAGCTGGAAGCGATCCTCCTCCAGCGCCCGGTGCAGGCGCTGCACCCAGCTCAGGTTCGCGGTGAACTGGTTCTGCGCCGCATCGCTCGTCTCGAAGACATGCACGCGGTTGCGTCCCTTCTCCTTGGCCATGTAGCAGGCGATGTCGGCGGCGCGCAGCGCTTCCTGCAGGGTGTAGCCGCGCCCGCCAAGATGGACCACACCGATGCTGGCGCTGATCGAATAGCGATGCCCGCTCCAGACGAAATCGATGCTCTCGGTGATCTCGCGCAGCCGCATGGCGATGCGCAGCGCGTCGTCCGGCAGGCAGTTCGGCAGGACGATGCCGAATTCGTCGCCGCCCAGCCGGGCAAGGACATCCGAGCCGCGGATAGCGTTGCTCAGGTCGCGCGAGACCCGACGCAGCAGCGCGTCCCCCGCCGCATGGCCGCCATTGTCGTTCACCGCCTTGAACTGATCGAGGTCGATGAACATCAGCGCATGACGCGCCTCCGCATTGTCGAGCACGCCCGCCAGCTTTTCCTCGAAGAGCCGCCGGTTCGGCAGGCCCGTGAGGTCGTCGTGGTTCGCACTGTGCGAAAGCTGCTCCTCGATATTGCGGCGATGGGCAAGGAAGCTATTCAGCCGCCAGACGGTCAGCGCGATGAAGAGGAGCGCGATGGCAAGATTGGCGGCGAAGAGCACCGTCTGCACCTGGCGCGTGCCCTCGCCCAGACGGTCGGAGAACCGCCTGGTCAAAGGCGTCACCAGCGCGTTTATCTCGTCGAGCTGGCGCGTGATGTCACGACGGTCGACGTCGCTGATATGGCGCGACGCATCGATCCCCTCGCCGATCGGCAGCAATTGCATCAGCACGCCTTCCGCCGTGCGCCAGTCGCGAATGCTGGCATCCATGATCGGCAGCCAGCGGAAATAGCGGAAGAGCCAGATGACGTTGGGAATGTCGTCGGGGTGGTTACCGCCCTTCAGGAAGCCCTCGAAGGCGGCGGCATTGTCCGCGGGGCTTGCTTCCAGCGCCAGCCGCGCCGAGCGGTCGCCCATCGGGATCGCCATGGCCTGATGGTAGCGGTCGACAAAGGAGCGGTTGCCGGACTCGGCATAGCGGTTGAGATAGTAGAGCGCGTCGTGCTGCCCCTTCGACCACAGGCTCTCGCCGGTGACGAAGGCCCGCAGCGACGAGGTGACCTGCAGGCTGAAGGTCGCCAGCGCCGTCTGCAGGATGACGATGAGGACGAAGGGCCAGGCGACCGCGATAAGGCGCAGCGTTGTCTTGGGAGGGCGCGTCATGCACGGCTCCGGCTGTGCCGGAAACGGGCGGCGCAGGCTCGAAGCCGGCCTGTCTTTCCGCTAGCGATCGTTGTCGTCCCATCCAAAGGCCGCACCCGTTTCACCATGCCCGTTCTTGCCGAGGCCACGCCTGCGTATCGGGAGATTGAAGCACGAGAGCGTAATGAAAAGGCTAATGCAACCGCGAGATTGCATCCTATCTGCGTCATTTCAGACGGCATGTAGCAGCGTGAAGCAAAAAAAATGGGCCTGCGGAAACCGCGGCCCATGAAGTGTGAAGGTCAAAAACCTCCAGAGGGGAACAGCCGATACGGCGGCACTGGGAGGAAAACCGCCATGTGCATCAGCTGCATGCACTATGCCCATTTCTTGACCAGATGGAAAATATTTATTGTGCAATGCGGCTATGCAAATGCCGCATTGCTCCGCAACCTCTCAAAACTCACGACTGCCTCACGGTTGTTTTTGCGCCATCCGCCCGGAACACGCTGCCTATCTGGCCGCAAACATTCCCCGTGCCACGCTCGTCACGCTACCCGGCGTCAGCCATTTCGCGCCGCTGCAAAGGCCTACGCTCTTCAACGAAGCGGTACTGGCCTTCCTCAACCGGATCGGGTCCTAGTTCCTCTCCAGCATCGCCTCCGCCGCCTTCTCGGCGATCATGATCACCGGCGAATTGGTATTGCCGGAAACGATGGTCGGCATGATCGAGGCGTCGACGACGCGGAGCCGGTCGAGGCCGTGCACGCGCAGCTTCGCATCCACCACCGCCATCGAATCGCCGCCCATCTTGCAGGTGCCTACGGGGTGGAAGATGGTGGTCGCGATATCGCCGGCCCGGCGGACAAGCTCATCGTCGCTCTGGAACCCCGTACCCGGCAGCATTTCCTGCGGACGAAAGCGCGAGATCGCCTGCGTCTCCATCAGGCTGCGGGCATGGCGGATGGACTTTGCGGCCAGCAGCCTGTCGCCCGGCGTTGAGAGGTAGTTGGGGCGGATTTCCGGTGGCAACGTGTTATCGCGCGCCGTCACATGCACCGTACCGCGGCTTTCAGGCCGCAAATTGCAGACGGAAACCGTGACGGCCGGATAGCGGTGCAGCGGCTCGCCGAGCCTGTCAGTGCTGAGCGGCTGGACGTGATATTCGAGATCGGCCGTCGCGACGGCCGGATCGCTCTTCGCAAAGATGCCGAGCTGGCTCGGCGCCATCGAGAGCGGGCCGGAACGGCTGATCGCATATTGCAGGCCCATCCCTGCGCGGCTGAGGAGGTTGTGATAAAGCTGGTTGAGCGTGCGTGCACCCTCGATGCGGAACACCGTGCGGATCTGAAGGTGGTCCTGCAGGTTCTCGCCGACGCCCGGCAAATCGTGATGGACCGGGATGCCGAGGCCGGAGAGCAGGTCAGGCCGGCCGACGCCCGACAGTTCCAGGATTTTTGGCGAGTTGATCGCGCCGGCCGAAAGCACTACCTCGCGCGACGCCCGCGCAGCGCAGAGCCGGCCATTGAGCCGGAAGCGAACGCCGGTCACGACCTTGCCGTCGAATTCCAGCCGCTCCGTCTCCGCACCGGTCAGCACGCGCAGGTTCCCGCGCTTCATCGCGGGGCGCAGGAAAGCCTTCGTCGTGTTCCAGCGCAGGCCGCCGCGCTGGTTCACCTCGAAATAACCGGACCCCTCGTTGTCGCCGTCGTTGAAATCGTCGGTCTTGGCGATGCCGAGTTCTTCGGCACCATCGCGGAAGGCGTCGAGAATGGGCCAGGAGAGGCGCTGGCGCTCGACGCGCCATTCGCCGCCGGCGCCATGCATGGCGGATTTTCCGCGGTAATTATCCTCCGACTTCACGAAATAGGGCAGAACATCGTCCCAGCCCCAGCCGGCATTGCCCGCCTGCCGCCAGCCGTCATAATCGGCCGCCTGCCCGCGCATGTAGATCATGCCGTTGATCGACGAGCAGCCGCCCAGCACCTTGCCACGCGGATAGTTCAGCGCGCGGCCGTTCAGCCCCACCTCCGCCGCCGTCTTCATCATCCAGTCGGTGCGTGGATTGCCCATGCAGTAGAGGTAGCCGATCGGGATATGGACCCAGTGGTAGCGGTCCGAGCCGCCTGCCTCGAGCAGCAGCACCCGGTTCCTCGGATCGGCGGAAAGCCGGTTCGCCAGCACGCAGCCTGCCGATCCCGCGCCAACCACGATGAAATCGTAGCTGCCTTCGTCCACCGGCTTTTCATCGATAGGCATGCTCACGCCGCAACTCCCGTCGCTACCTTTTCCGATGCCGTGAGCCGCCGCCAGAGCGGCGTCATCGCTTCGGCAATATCCGTGTAGAGCGCATAGCGCCTGTTGTAGTGCGCGGCGAGCGCTCCATTCGGCTTATAGTGCCGGTCGACCTTCACCATGGCATCCGCCCCTTCCGTGAAATCGGCAAAGAGGCCGACGCCGGTACCCGCCGCGATTGCCGCGCCGAGCGCCCCGGTCTCCCGCGAAACCGCCACCGAGACGGGAACGCCCAGCACGTCGGCGAAAATCTGCGGCCAGAGCCGGCTACGCGAGCCGCCGCCGGAAAGCACGGCCTCCTCGAAGGTCGCACCCGCCTTGCGAATGGTCTCCACATGCTGGCGATGGCCGAAGGCGACCCCCTCCAGCAGCGCGCGGACGAGATGCCCCTTTGTGTGCCAGCCGGCCATGCCGTAGAAGCCTGCCCGCGCGTGCCCGTCCTGCTGCGCGCCGTAGAGATAGGGATGGTAAAGCGGATCATCCGCCGCCGGCTCGACCGCCGCCGCCAGCGCGCAGCAGGCGTCGAAGGGCGAGACTTCCCCATGGTGATCGCCTTCGAAGAATTCCCGTACCAGCCATTCGAGATTGGCGGCCGAGGTGGCGCTGTTTTCCATTGCCATGTAGCGGCTGCGGTCGAAGGTCGAGGACATGAAGACCGGGCCATTGAGATCCGGCTTGTCGATGATCACCTGGTTGATGCTCCAGGTGCCGGCGATAACGGAGGCGCTGCCCGTGCGCGAAACACCCGAGCCGAGCGCCGAGGCGACGACGTCGAACAGCCCGCCGACGACCGGCGTTCCTGCGGCAAGCCCGGTTTCCCGCGCCACGTCCTCCGTCACACGCCCGGCGATATCGGCGCTTTCGATGAGCGGCGGCAGCATGTCCATGCAATCGCCAAGGCCATAGGCCTCCATCAGCGCCCTGTCATAGCGCCGCGCCGCAAGGTCGAGCAGCCCCGCGCCGGACATGTCCGACATCTCGCTGACGCGCGCGCCCGTCAGCCGGTTGACGACGAAATCCTTGGAGAAGAATACCGTGCCGATCCGCTTGAAGAGGTCCGGCCTGTGGCGCTTCAGCCAGGCAAGCAGCGTCGGTGTCTGGGAGGGCCAAGGGCGCTGGCGGGCGATGGGATAGGTCCGCTCACCGACACCGGCAGATGCCCATTCCTCGACGAGGCCGGTCGCCCGTGTATCGAGCGACTGGATGCCGATCAGCGGCTCGCCGTCTTTGTCCAGCGCATAGAAGCCGTTGCCGTGCCCGGCGCAGCCAATGGCCGCGATATCGCCCGCCGCGATGCCCGCCTTGTCGAGGCAGGCGCGGATGACGCGTTTGGCATTGGCCCAGAGTTCGCCGAGATCGCGCTCGACATGGCCGGGCTGCGGCATGCGGCTATGGCCTTCCTCACCGGCATGCGCCAGCTCCCGGCCCGCGCAGTCGAAGATCACCGCCTTGATGACGGTGTTGCCGGCATCCAGCCCCAACAGATACTCACCCATCGTGAACCCCTCCCAAGGTCCGCATTGCCCATCAACCCTGCTGGTAGACGGCGAAGGCTTCCTCGCCGCTCGCATCTGCATGGATGATCGCCATCAGCCCGCGCACCACGGCGCTCGGATTGGCATGCTGGTAGATGTTGCGCCCATAGACCATGCCCATTGCGCCCTGCCGCATCAAGGCGGCGGATTTGTCGAAGACGGCGCGAAGGTCCTCCTTGCCGCCGCCGCGCACCAGAACCGGGCACCGCGCCGCCTCGACGACCCGGTGGAAGTCCTCCGCATTCGTCGTCGGATCGGCCTTGACGATATCAGCGCCCATTTCACGGGCAAGCCGCGTCAGCGTGACGATCTTCTCCGCGTCGCCATCGACCATGTAGCCCCCGCGCTCGGTAACCGGCTGCATGACCAGCGGCTCGATCATCAGCGGCATGCCATACTTCTCGCAGTCCGCCCGGACGCGGGAGATGTTCTGCACGCACTGGCGGAAGAGATCCGGTTCATCCGGCAGCATGAAGAGGTTCACCACCACGCAGGCCGCATCCATCTCCAGCGCACCGACCAGCGGCTCGGCTTCGTTCTGGAGGACCGCCCACATGTCGCGGTGGCGGATGCGGTTATAGGGATTGCCCATGTCGATGCGCATGACGAGCGCCGGCTTGTCCTTGCCGGGGATGTCCTGCAGCAGGTCGGCCTGGCCGTAGTTCATCTGGATCGCGTCTGGCCTTGCGTCCACCAGCGCCTTCACGACGGCCGGCATGTTCTCCAGCCCGTCGAGGAAAGACGGTTCGTTGCACACGCCATGATCGATCGCCACGTCCAGGCAACGGCCGTTGCCGAACAGCCGGTTCATCCGGACCTTGCGGTTGTTTCGCATAGTTCACTCCTGTGTTCGTTCCTTGCGGAAAGGGTTTGCTCGCAGACGCCGTGGCGCTCGTGCATGAGGTTGAGAAAGCGGGTGCGTTCCTCGGCGGTGCGCGCTGCGGACCAGCCCTTTTCGGCGGCCAGAACCGCCAGAACGGCCTCGGCCATGGCCAGCGAGAGTTCGCCGGAAATCGCCAGTGTCGTGCGGCGCAGCAACAGGTCGTCGAGATGCTCAACCGCCTCCTCGCGGATCAGGAAGAGCAGTTCCCGGGCGCTGTAGCCGCCGTGAGGCAAGGCGTGGTCCGGTCCGGCGACGAGGAAGGTCGCGACGTCCTCCGCATCCGTGCCGTAGCGATCGAACAGCATCGCCGTCCGCTGTTCGGAGAGACCAGACGAGACGGCGAGCTTGCGAATCCAGCTTGCGCGGTCCCTGGGGAAAGCCCTCCCCCCGCCGAAGGTACGCTCCGCCGTATCGATGCGGCGCGACAGGCCCAGCCGCTCCAGCGCCATGTCGGCGGCCAGTTCCCCGAAGGAGCGGAACGTCGTCCATTTGCCGCCGATCATGCAGAGCACCGGCGGTCCGCCGTTCTCGCCTTCGAGCACGGTGCAGAAATGATCGCGCGGGATGCGGCCGGTAAAGCTGTCGTTGCTGGCCGGCAGGGGGCGCACGCCGGCAAACTGGAAGACGATTTCTTCCGGACGGATCGTCACGCCGGGCAGCACGAAGGAGAGGGATTGCAGGATGTAGTCCCGCTCATCCGCCTCGCAGCGCACCGTGCCGGGATCGTCGACACGGATATCCGTCGAGCCGACCAGCACCTTGCCGAGATAGGGGAACAGGATGCAGATACGCCCGTCCTCGTTCTCGTAGTAGATCATGTGGCCGTCGAGCATGTCGCGGAGCGCGGGATTGTCGACGATGAGGTGCGAACCCTTGGTGCCCCCCATCAGCGGCGCAGGACGCGCTTCCTGCGGGAACAGCGTGCCATTGGCGATATCGATCCAGCCGCCCGTCGCATTGACGACCAGCCGGGGCTGGATGGGCAGCGTCTCACCGGAAACGCCGTCACGCAGCAGGAAACTGCCGGCCCCGTTCTCCTCGACCGTCGCATAGTTCAGCGCCATCGCATCCGGCCCGGCCGAGAGGCCGTCGCGCAGAAGCTCGATGCCGATGCGTTCGGGATGGCTGACCCAGGCGTCGTAATAGGTCGCGGAATTGCGGATGGCCGGATTGAGCGCCGGCCACTTGCCGAGGGTCGCCTTGCGGCTGCGGAACTGGTGCTTGGGCATCAGCGCGCGCTTGCGCGTCAGGAAATCATAGATACCGAGGCCGGCCTTGATGGCGATGGCGCCGCGGCGGCTGGGACGGCGGGTAAGGCCGAGGAAGCGCACGATGCCGTTGGCAAGGCCGGAGAAGGTATCGAAGATCGGCACCGTGGTCGGCAGCGGGGCGACGTAGTGCGGCGCGTTGCGCAGCAGCCGGTCGCGCTCGACGAGGGATTCCCGGACGAGGCTGAATTCGCCGTTCTCCAGATAGCGCAGCCCGCCATGCACCATGCGCGACAGCGCCGCGCTGGCACCGGAGCAGTAATCCGCCTTCTCGACCAGCAGCACGTTCACGCCCTGCAGCGCCAGCTCGCGGAAGACGCTGAGCCCGTTGATGCCGCCGCCGAGGACACACACGTCCACCTTCGGGCTGTGGCGCAGCCCGTGCAATGTCTCTTTCCGGTTCATGATGGCAGCCCGTTATCCGTCCATATCGGCCAGTTTCGCGGCGATCGCGGCATCGATGGCCGCAAGGTCATCGGCCCCGAGCCGCAAGGTGCCGGCCCGCGCATTGTCGAGCGCCTGCGCCGGGTTGCGCGCCCCGCAGAGGGCAAATGTCACCCCCGGCTGCGCCAGCGTCCAGGCAATGACGACCTGGGCGATGCTCGCGCCATGCCGCTCGGCGACCGGCCGGATCGCTCCGGCAAAATCCGTCGCCTTCTGCCGGTTGGAAACGGAGAAGCGCGGATTGTCCTTGCGCTGGTCGTCGCCCGCGAAGATGCGTTCCGGACCTATCGTGCCGGACAGCAGGCCGAGCGCCAGCGAGGAATAGCTGAGCGTCGACACGCCGTTTCGAACAGTGAGCGGCAGCAGGTCCGCCTCGATCTCGCGATCGATCATGCTGAACTGCTCCTGGATCGCATCGAGCGACCCGGTCTGGATATAGGCTTCGAGTTCCGACCGGTTGACGTTGCTCGCGCCGATGGCGCGGATCTTGCCGGCCTGTTTCAGCGCCTCCAGCGCGGCGACGGTTTCCTCGATGGGCGTCGTCGGGTCCTGCCAGTGGGTGATATAGAGATCGATATAGTCCGTGCCGAGACGGCGCAGGCTCTCCTCAACCTCGTGGATGATCGAATCCCGGCCGAGATAGCGATAAACCGGCTTGCCGTCCTGATCGAAGAAGTGGTTGCCCTTCCGCGTGTGCCAGACGAGGCCGCATTTCGTGGCGATGACGGCCTTGTCGCGGCGGCCGGCGATGGCCTTGCCGACGATATCTTCTGACCGCCCGAGGCCATAGGCCGGAGCCGTATCGATCAGCGTCACGCCGGCATCGAGCGAGGCCTGGATCGCGGCGATGGATTGCGCCTCGTCCGTACCGCCCCACATCCAGCCGCCGATGGCCCAGGTGCCGAGGCCGACGGCCGAGGCGCTGACGCCGGAGCGTCCGATTTCACGGGTCAACTGTTCGCCGCTCATGCGGAAAGTCCTTCTTCGGATGCAAGGTCGAGAATGCGCGCGCCGGTGGCTTCGTCCGTCACCAGCGTATCGAGATGGCTGCCGCGCAGGACGGAGAGGATGGAGCCGGCCTTGTTGAGGCCGCTCGCCACGCCGATCTTCGTCGGGATCGAGGCGAATTCCTGAAGCGTCAGCGAGACCAGCGCGCGGTTGAGGCTGTAGTCGCAGACCTGCCCCTCGCCATCCAGCAGGTGGGCGAGAAGTTCCGCACTCGCGCCGGAATGCTCGATGGCGGAGCGGTCCGTGCTGGAGGACGGATGCAGGTCGTAATAGGTGGAATCCGCGCTCAGAATCGAGCCGATGCCGACCACGGCCACCTTGGCCTCCCGCGCCCGCTGGAAGACCTCCGCGACGGATCGCATGTTCATCAGCATCGCCCGCTGGGCGGCATCATCGGCAAAGAGCGGCGCGTGGATCTGGTAGGAGCGCCCGCCCAGCCGTTCGGCCATCAGCGTCGAGACATGGTTGACATCGGTATAGTGCTTGCCCTGCACGCAGCCCGTTGCGGGAATGACTTCCACATCGAAGCGGCGCTGGGCCTGAAGGCCGGCGACCACGGCCCCGACGCCCTTGCCGCCGGTGATGCAGATCGTGTCGCCATCGGCGATCTCTTCGAGCAGCAGCCGCGCGGCCGCCTCCCCCACCGCCAGCAGCGCGGTCTGCGGATTGTCCGAAACGGTCGGCACCACCACGGCGCGGCCGATGCCGCCGAGCGCCAGAAGCCGCTCTTCCATGTCCACCAGCGGCTCCACCGGCGACTTGATCTTGATCTCGACGAGGCCGAGCTGGCGGCCGCGCTTGATGAGACGGTTGACGGTGGCATGCGAGAGGCCGAGCTGGTCGGCGATCTGTGCTTGCGTCAGGCCTTCCAGGAAGTGCAGGACGAGCGCCTGGTGCATCTGGCGGGCGATAACGATCTCTTCGCGCGGAGCGGGCTTCAGTTTGGCGATGGGCATGTCAGGCAGCCTTCCGCTTGTGCAGGAAATGATCGATGGACACGGCGGCGAGCAGAATGCAACCCTTGATCATGTCCTGCCAATAGACGGAAACGTTGAGCAGGATCAGCGACGAGGTGACGAGCGAGAGCAGGGCAATGCCGAGGATCGCGCCAAGGATGGTGCCCGAACCGCCGTTGAGCGAGGCTCCGCCGATAACGGCGGCCGCGATGATGTTCAGCTCCATGCCGGCGCCGAAGGTGGGCGTCGCCGCACCGAAGCGGGACATGTAGATGACGCCTGCGACACCGGCAAGCGTCGAGCACAACACCGTCACCCAGAACTTCACCTGGTTGGTCTTGATGCCCGAATAGAGCGCGGCCTTCTCGTTGCTGCCGGTATAGAAGACCTTGCGGAAGGCGGTCGCCCGGCGCAGCAGGAAGTCGAACAGGATCACGACGGCGACGAAGATCAGAATGACGTAGGGAACGCCGTAGAAGGTGCCCTGCCCTACCGCCTTGAAACCGGCCGGCAGCGTGAAGAGCGAGAGCGGCGTGCCCTTGGTGATGATAAGGCAGAGGCCGCGCACGATCACCATCGCCGCCAGCGACGTTATGAAGTGATTGAGGCCGACGACCGTTACGAAGAAGCCCATGATGCCGCCGATGGCGCTGCTGGCGAGAATGCCGATCAGCGAGGCGGTCCAGGGATCGAGCCCGGCGAGGAAGAGCGAGCCGGAAAGTACCATGGCGAAGCAGACGACGGAGCCGACCGCAAGGTCGATGCCGCCGACGATGAGCAGGATCGTCATGCCGACGACGACGATGCCCTCCACCGAAAAGCTCATCAGCATGGCGCGGAAATTGCCGAGCGTCAGGAAGTGCGGCGAGGCGAAGCTCATGATCAGCCCAAGCGCCAGAATGATCGCTATCAGCCCGGCCTCGCGCATCGTGCCGATGCGCTTGAAGGACGATGTCTTCGGCGCTGCGCCTGCCATCGTGTCGATTGCCATTTCCCTCTCTCCCTTATTCTCTTCACGCGGCATGGTCTGTCGCCTGCGCCGTACCCAGTCCCGATGCGAGGCGGATCACGGCCTCTTCCGACATCTCGTCCGCGCCGAGTTCACCGGCGATACGCCCTTCCCGCACGACCAGAACGCGGTCGGCAAGGCCGAGCAGTTCCGGCATTTCCGAGGAAATGACGACGATACCGATGCCCGAGCGGGCAAGCTCGCGCAGCAGGCGATGGATCTCCGTCTTGGCACCGACATCGATGCCGCGCGTCGGCTCATCCATCAGGATGACCTTCGGCTTCACCGCAAGCTGCTTGGCGATCGCCATCTTCTGCTGGTTGCCGCCGGACAGCGATTTGACGGGCGCCTCGATGCCGCCCATGCGCACGGCAAGCCGCCTTGCGAAATCCTCCGCAAGCACCGCCTCGGCGCGGCCGTCGAGCAGGCCGGCGGCATTGGTCAGCGATTTCAGATCCAGCACGGAAATGTTCTGCGCGATGGACATGTCGAGGAAGACGCCGGACCCCTTGCGGTCCTCCGAAAGGTAGACGATGCCGGCCTTCACCGCGTCGGAATAGGCCGCGATCTTCTGCGCCGCGCCATGCAGGCGCACCGTGCCCGCCGTGCGTGGCCGCAGGCCGCAGATGCCTTCCGCGATCTCCGTGCGGCCGGAGCCGATGAGGCCACCGATACCGAGGATTTCGCCCTTGCGTAAGCTGAAGCTGACATTATTGAAGCGCCCACCGTCACCAATCCCGTCGACTTCGAGGATCGTTTCGCTCGTCGCCTCTTCGGGGCGGAGTTTATCCGGATAGAGCTGGGTGATCTCGCGCCCAACCATGCGGCGCACCACATCATCGGGCGTCACATCCGCAATGCGGTCGGTGCAGACATAGCGGCCGTCGCGGAAGACGGTCACGCGGTCGCACAGGCTGAAAATCTCGGCCATGCGATGGCTGATATAGATGATCGATATGCCGTTCGCCTTGAGATCCCGGATGATCGAGAAAAGCTGCTGCGCTTCGGTTTCGGTGAGCGCGGCGGTCGGCTCGTCCAGGATCAGCACGCGGCAGTCGAGCGTCAGCGCCTTGGCGATCTCGACGAGCTGCTGGCTGGAAATCGGCAGGTCCGCGACCTTACGGCGGACGTCGATGGCGGCAAGGCGGTTCATCACGGCCTGCGCATCGCGTTCCAGCGCGCGGTAATTCATGAAGGGCGAGCGGCGACGGTTGGTCGCCGCCATGAACATGTTTTCGGCGACAGTCGCATCCGGGCAGAGGGCGATCTCCTGGTGCACGAGGCCGATGCCGAGCGCCTGCGCGGCAGCCGGGGAAGGTATACGGACAGGCTGACCGTCGACGCGGATCTCGCCCGCGGTCGGCTGCAGCACGCCAGCGATGATGTTCATCAGCGTCGACTTGCCGGCGCCGTTCTCGCCGCAAAGCGCATGGACCTCGCCGCGTTCGAGCGTGAAGTCGACATCCGTCAATGCCTTCACCGCCCCGAAATGCTTGGTCACGCCATGAATGGTGAGCACCGGCTCCGCCATCGTCTTCCTCCCTCTCCTTTCAAGACCATCCGCGCCGCAGGGGCGCGGATGGCATTCGCCTGGGAGCTTACTCCTCGATACCCTTGGTGCCGCGACGCTTCAGGTACTTGTCCCAATAGAAGTCATCGGCATTCTCGGCCGTGACGATGGAAAGGCCGTTGTCGACAACCGGGATGCTCATCGGGTTGAAGCCCGAGCGCTTGGCGTCGTTCATCGGGTCAATGAGTTCCGGGTGCTTGGCAAGCCACAGCAGCATGAAGCCCATATAGCCCTGCATGCCCTGATTCGGGTTGATCGAGCCGAAGACCTCGCCAGCCTTGATCATATCGAGGATGTTGGCGTTGACGTCCGCATTCATGATGAGGACCTTGCCGCCGGCCTCCTTGTTGGCCTGCGCCGCGCCGATAGCGGAGTTGGCTTCCGGCATGAAGACCGCGGCGAGGTTCGGATTGGCCTGGATGAGGCTCGACAGGCCCTGATAGGCCTTGGTCGGGTCCTGGTTGGACGCCGCGCGGCCGACGAGCTTCATATCCGGCCACTTCTCCTCCATGCGGGCGATGAAGGCGGCGATGCGCTTGTCATGGTTGTCCTGGCCGGGGTTCTCCAGCACCGCATATTCGCCCTTGCCGCCCAGCTTCTCGGCAATCGCATCGGCTGCATAGGTGCCTTCGCGGGTATTGTCCGAGGTAATGAAGGACACGCGCTTGGAAAGCGGGGAGTCGGCGGCGAAGGTGACGACCGCCGTGCCCTGGTCGATGGCGCGGTTGATCGGCTCGATGAACGGATCGGAGTTCATCGGGTGCACGAGAATGCCGGCCGGGTTCTGCGCCAGCGCCTGGTCGAAGGTGGCGATCTGCTTGTTGACGTCATATTCCGGCGTGCCGGTATATTCGGTCTCGCAGCCCATCTGCTGGCCTGCCTGCTTGAACATTTCATAGACCGGGAACCAGTATTCCACGCCGGAAACCATGACGTTCATGACGTATTTCTCGCCCGGCTTGCAGCGGAACGGGCTTTCCGTCTCGGCGGATGCGGAGCCGGCAAAAAGCGTGGTCGCAAGGACCGCCATGGCGGTCGTCGTCAAAAAAGTGCGCAAGTATCCTCCTCGGGGCCAAAGCCCCTCCCAAAAGCCCATGGGCGTCATGTTCCGACGCCGTTGATCTCGATGAAGACCGAACTTCCTCCTCGAAGTCCGGTATGGGCAGCTAACCGCAAGGCGCATTGCGTGTCAATATAATTCACACAATGAAATATATTTCAGATCAGAGAGATGAAATCAAGACTACTTCGTGAAATATCTTTCAGCATTTCACCCGTGTCGCAGAGGGATCGTAAAGCGGGCCGAGATGAATCCTCGCCGGTATACGCTCCATGGCGACCACGAGTTCGTAATCGCCGTCCATCAGATACGCATCATCCAGTCCCTCGCCACGGCGCACATAGCCGTAGCCGATGGCCTTGCCGAGCGTATAGCCAAAGCCGCCACTGGCAAGATAGCCGACCGGCTCGCCGTTTCGCAGGATCGTCTCGCGGCCGAGAAGCACGATATCGGGATCGTCCACCGTAAAGCCGGCGAACGCCTTCCCGCGCGGTGCACCCCGCACCGCTTCCAACGCCCGGCGGCCAAGAAAATCGGTGGTCTTGCTTAGCTTTACAGCCCAGCCCAACCCGGCCTCGAGCGGTGTGTCGTTCGGCGTGATATCGGAACCCCAGGCGCGGTACCCCTTTTCCAGACGCAGCGATTCCAGCGCGCGATAGCCGACCGGACGGATGCCGAAAGACGCGCCTGCCGACATCAGGGCATCGAAGACCGCCCCGACCCCGCCAATCGGCATATGCAGCTCCCAGCCAAGCTCACCGACATAGGTGACACGCAGCGCCCGCACGGGATGACCGGCAATGACGATCTCCCGAACATGACCGAAGGGGAAACCGGCATTGGAGACATCCCCTTCCGTAACAGCCGCAAGCACGTCGCGCGCTTTTGGCCCCATCAGCGAGAGCGTGCCGAAATCCTCCGTCACATCACGCAGCGTAACATCGAGGCCGGTGGGAATATGGTCCGCGATCCAGCCGAGATCGTGCGTGCGGAAGCCGGTGCCCGTAACGATGTAGAACGCGTCATCGGCAAGCCGCGCGACCGTCAGGTCCGCCTCGATGCCGCCGCGGGTATTGAGAAGCTGCGTATAGGTGAGCCGGCCCGCAGGCTTGTCGGTGTCATTGGCGCAGAGCCAGTCGAGCGCCTTCAGCGCGTCCGGTCCGGCCATTTCGTATTTGGCGAAGGAGGACTGGTCGAAGAGACCGACGGCCTCACGCACATGGCGGTGCTCCTCGCCCACGGCATCGAACCAGTTCTGCCGGCCCATGGAATAGATATCCTTCGGCTCGACGCCGGCCGGCGCGAACCAGTTCGGCCGCTCCCAACCGAGCTTGGAGCCGAAGACAGCGCCCTGTGCCTTCAGCTTGGCATAGAGCGGTGAGACGAGGCGCGGACGACCGCTGTCGTATTCCTCGTGCGGGAAGGCGATGGTGTAGTGTTTACCATAGGCTTCCAGCGTGCGGTCGAGCACCCATTGTCGGTCGCGATGCATCCCGGTGAAGCGACGGATATCGACGGCCCACAGATCGAGCGGCGCTTCGCCGTCGATCACCCATTGCGCCAGCACCCAGCCCGCCCCTCCCCCGGACGCAATACCGAAGGCATTGAAGCCGGCGCCCACAAACATATTCGCACATTCCGGCGCGACGCCGAGGATGAAGTTGCCGTCCGGCGTAAAACTCTCCGGCCCGTTGACCATCTGCCTGACGCCGACCTTCTCCAGCGCCGGCACCCGCGCGATCGCCTCGACCATATGCTGCTCGAAATGATCGAAGTCGTCGTCGAACAGGCGGTAGGCCCAGTCATCCGGTACGTCGCCCGTCGTCCAGGGCTGCGGGTTCGGCTCATAGCCGCCCATCACCAGCCCGCCGACCTCCTCCTTGAAATAGGTGCGGCGATCGGGATCGCGGACGGTCGGTGCATCCGTGGCAAGGCCCGGCACCTTCTCGGTGACGATATACTGGTGCTTGACCGGCTGGAGCGGCACGTTGATGCCCGCCATCGCCCCCACTTGGCGCGCCCATTGCCCGGCACAATTGACGACCTTTTCGCAGGCGATATCGCCCACCGTGGTGTGTACGCGGCGGATGCGTCCGTCCTCCATGTCGAAGCCGGTGACACGGACATTCTCGATGATCCTCGCCCCGTGCATACGTGCGCCGCGGGCGAGCGACTGGGTGATATCCGAGGGGCTTGCCTGCCCGTCGGTCGGCAGCCAGCTCGCACCGACAAGGTCGCCGACCTCCATCAGCGGCCACATAGCCTTCACCTCAGGCGGCGTCAGCAGATGCATCTCCATGCCGAAGCTCCCGGCCGTCGTGGCGAGGCGACGAAATTCCGTCCAGCGGTCGCGGTTGGTGGCAAGGCGAAGGCAGCCCGTCATCTTCCAGCCGGTGGCAAGGCCCGTCTCGGCCTCCAGCCCCCTGTAGAGATCGACGGAATATTTCAGCACGCGGGTGATCGACGCCGAGGAGCGCAACTGGCCGACGAGGCCGGCGGCATGCCAGGTCGATCCCGATGTCAGCATCCCCTGCTCCAGAAGCACGACATCCGCCTTATGGTCGCGTGCAAGATGATAGGCGGTCGAGCAGCCGATAATGCCGCCGCCGATGACAACGATCCCGGCATGGGAAGGCAGGGTCATGTGGTATGTTTCCCGTATGTCGTTCTGTAGTGATCGAGCGCCCTGTCGAGCCGCGCGAGATTTTCCGCCGTGTAGCCCGCATAGTCGGCCCCCGGTGCGGCGAGATGGAGTTCAGACACCATGCTCCACATGGCCTCGCGCAGCAGCGAGGCGCATTGCATGGCCGCATGCGAGCGTCGGATCGCCGGGGCCGGCGCACCGTCGAAATAAGCGGCAAGGAAATCCTCCGCCTCCTCCGCCGAGAGACCCGCATTGGAGGTCGTGCCGGCAAGATCGAACATCGCCGTGGAGAAGCCGGCATATTCGAAGTCGATCAGCCAGAGCCGCTCACCGTCGTCGAGGATGTTGGCGGGCAGAAGGTCGTTGTGTCCGAAGACGATGGGTAGCGGCGCCTGCGCCGCCTCCAGTTCCTGCGCCAGTGCGATGTAGCCGGGCAGGTGTGCCGTCATACGGCTGCCGCCGGCCGCAAGCGTCCGGCCATAATCCCGGACCACATGGAAGGGCCAGAAGAGAAAGGCAGCGCCGCTGATTACGGCCGGCATTTCGACGTGGAAGCGGCGGAGCAACGCCGCCAGACGGCGACGCTCCGCCGCGACATCCTCAGCACCGAAGGTCCGCGCCCCGAGATAGACCGAGACCATGACGCCAGGCTCCGCATAGCGCACCGCCGGCCCGAAGCCCGCCGCATGGGCGGCCCGCGCCACCATCAGCTCCCGCTCGCGGAAAACGTGATGGAACGGATAGTCCCTGCCGAAGCGCACCACATGACGCCCGGCTCCGTCGGTCACCAGATAGCTCTCATTGCTGATGCCGCCCTTGAGCGGCGCGATATCGATACGCCCGCGCCAGCAGGGCAAGGCGCGGATGCGGTCCTCCACGGCTCGGTCGGGCGTACTCAGGCCCTCCATGCACTTCCCCCCGAAATTCGCCCGGCGTCTTCCCCCATTGTTCTTGTGGATGCCACGGCTCGCCCATGTCACGCCGGACAGGCACGGCTGTCAATTCCGGCCTGTGGTTTTTTCTGTCTTTGCGCCCGATTCTGCGGTTTTCTTGCCAGGCGATCTCCAAAAGGGTATGAAACAAGGGCAGTATCGAGGGTTCGGAAGAGATGAACCATTCCAAACGCCACAGCGACATCCTCCGACTCCTCCAGCAGGACGGCACGGTCTCCATCGCGGATCTGGCCCGGGAACTCGACGTTTCGCTGGAAACCGTGCGGCGGGACATCAAGCCGCTGACCACCAGCGGTGCGGTGGTGAAGATGCACGGCGCGGTGGCGCTGGCCTCAAGCGTCGGCGAAGCCCCCTTCGAAAAGCGCATGCGCGAAAACAGCGACGCCAAGAAGGCCATCGCCATGGCCGTGGCGGCGACGATCCGCGACGGCGATTCCATCATGCTCGATACGGGCACGACGACAAGCTACCTCGCCCGAGAGCTTCTCGGCCACCGCCAATTGACCGTCGTCACCAACTCATCCGATATCGCCCGCACCCTGTCGACCGTCAACGGCAATCGCGTCTACATGGCCGGCGGCGAGCTGCGCAGCGACAACGGTGCGGCCTTCGGGGTCTCGGCCATCGAATTCATCAGCCACTTCACCGTCGGCCACGCCGTCATCACCACAGGCGCCATCGACGCCGGCATCGGCATCATGGACTATGATCTCGAGGAAGCCGAGTTCGCCCGCGCCGTCGTCTCACGCGGTCGGCGGGCCATCGTCGTCACCGACCACAGCAAGTTCGGCCGGCAGGGCCTGGTGCGCGTCTGCGCTTTCGATGCGCTGACCGACCTCTTCACCGAAAAAGCCCCTCCCCGCGACATCTCGACCGCGCTGAAGGCAGCCGGCGTCAACGTCACCCTCGCCGGCTGAAGTTGACCGCGGTAAACTGCGTGATGATCGCCATCCAAGATGGAAGGGTGCCGGTGAACGCTTCACCTCTTTTCCGTCAGCCCTCCTCCTGAAAGACCTCGTCGCGCTTCGCCTTGACCGAGGCAGGCGAGATTGGTGGGCGAGGCTGCGGTCGAGAAGCCGAGCGCGAGATGGCTGACAAGATTCACACATCCCTCTAGAGTTGGGTCCAGGGGGCGACCTGCTCGAACGGCGGAACGGGGGCATAGCCGAACACCACCGCGGAAAAGACTGTGATGACGGCGGCGACGGCGGGCGCCATACCGGGCTTCATGCGCGACGAGGCGAAGGCGCCGATCAGCACCGTGAAGAACAGCGACGGGACGAAGCCAAGGCCGCGCACCGCCAATCCGAAGAAGACCGGGGCAGGGGGGATGAAGAGCATGCCGCACAGCGCCAGCGGTCCTATCGGCTCTCCGTCCATCCCATCGCCTGAACCAGCAGAACGACGCCGAGCAGCGCCTGGATGCAGCGAGGATCAGCGGAGAGTAACCCGGCTCCATGCGGAACACTGTGTTAAATTCAAGGTTAAGCCATTGATAAACTAGGAGGATTTCCAACGCGGTGAACATCAGACTGCAGAGCGCACGGGCGCTGTCGAATTGTACTTGTTTCATGGGCATCCCTTTCCCTGCGGCCTCCTCAGACCGCGACGGCATGAACGCCGCTGCGAGCCTGGTCCAGCAGGTCTTGCCGCCTCAATTGGCGAACGGTCAGCAGCCTCGATGGTCGGCTTCTAGCCCCCGATCCCGCTCTCCAGTCCCGTTTTGAGCGCGGTCGGAATCGCATAAGTCAGCGAGAAAAGGGCACCGTGCCCAGTTCGGCAAAGTGAGCAAAGACGTTCGGGCCCTTCAAGGTAAGCTGCAACGACTTGGAGAGACACTCGGTCATCTCCGCGGGGTGCCCTTCGGCGCATAGACGCAGCGCCAGATGCCGATCTGGAGACCGGGCAAGCCGCCTTCCTCAGCCGTTGGGATTTCGGGCAGGGCATCGAGATGGGCTGGGGAGGTTACGGGGATAAACCTTGATTGCCCGCCCAGGATCTACTTCGCTGTGTTCGTCGTATGGTCACCCAGCAGGTCGATCACGGTCGGCCCCGCTCCTTTTGGAGCACGGTAGTGAACTGCGTCTGCAGAGCGCTCACCAGCATCATGCCACAGAGAGAGGAGGTCTCTCCGATGCCGGCATTGGTCACCGCACCGGCTCCTCGTTGGCCTTCGTAGTTCGTGGCTCCTCCCGCACCGTTTCCTGAATATATCAAGCGTGAGCCACATGGCGGACGGAGCAAGGCGGGGAGGGGACATCCGCCCGTGTTTACCGCCGTAAACTTCGCTCAGCAGGTGGAAACGGGAACAAACGCCCGAGGAGATTGGTGGAAATCCACCCATCACGTTCACATATCCTCAGAAGCAGCAGAATATTCGAAACTCCTGCCGAGGCCGTATTTCTGCATCTTCTCGTAAACCGGCTTCAGGCTACCACCGTGTGTGCCAAGCCGCGTAGGCAATGAGACCGCACTCATAGGCGGCGCCCTCATGGGCGAAAAGCTTGCTCTCGATGAGGTTTTCGGCAATCGCGCCTGGCACACCGGGACACCATAGTGACGTACCTTGATGCCGGACACGTGGAAAGCAGGACATCCCGCTCGGCAAGTTCCTCTCCAACGTCCGCGGCATTGCTAACTATATTGACGAGGACCTACTGAAGTCGAACGGACCGGCCAGAACCACCAGGTCTGAGCCTTCCAGCGCAACGATCTCCATCGTATCGGCGATCGCATCCAATAGACAGACCGGCCCTAGCCGATCATTGGGCTTGCAGGCAAATTTCGTAAGTGCCGGCTTATCGAAACCATGGGATCGATGATCGACCTTGAAGACGGTCACACCGAGCATCTTTCCGGCGACCGCATTCTAAAAATAGGGTGGTAGTTGAAATTCTACCTGATGAAGGTTCCCGGTAGGTCATAGTTGCTCGTAGCGACCGTGTTGCGATTCGAGATCATCAAATAGGTATCGGACGATCCAAACAGGCAATTGATTTCCTTAGGGTATTTTTCCCGCCTTGCGAAGCGTCGGATTTTCCAGCACCTATAGCAGGAGCAGGCTTTTGACATCGTCGTGGTCAGCGATCAGCGTGGGGAGGGCTCATACCGGCCAAGATGACCTGCAAGGCGCTGGACCGAACTCGCCTGTAGGGGCGCGTCTCGTCCATGTAGCTGCGGGTCAGCCGAAGAGTGGTGGGAACCACGCTGATCGGGAGGATCACGAAGGCCAGGACGTGGCGCGGCTTCACGGAAGGCCAGATCCTCTCCTCTTTCCCAGCAGCCGGACGGTCTCGTCTTTCTTAGAGGGGAGGGGCCTCACTCCGGCAGGCGCGCCTCGCCAAGATCGATCCCGAGAAAGTCAGCCAGTCCATCGACGACGATCGCGTGGTCGATCCGTTCCGGCACGCCCGAGACCGTCACAGCCCCGACGCAGCCGAGATCGGCGACAAAGAGCGGAACGCTGCCGCCATGCACGGAAAAGTCCGCATAGGAAAGGTTGCGAGCTTCCACCTGGTCACGTCCGGAAAGAGCAAGCTTTCGCCCCACGAGATAGGAGGCGCTCCAAAGCCGCAGGACGGTGTTGCGCTTGCGACGGATCCACTCGACATTGTCCGTCGTGGTGCCGGGGAGGGCGCAGTGGAAAAGCGTACGGTCGCGCAAAGAGATATCGATCGCGACGCTCGCGACGCGGGCCATTGCCATTTCCCGGATACGACTGCCGAGCGCCCAGGCGTCATCGGGACTGAACCGGCTGAAACGCAGCAACCGCTCCTGCTCCTCAAGCCTGCGAATATCCTCAGCCAGCATCTCCGTCATTTTCGCCTCCCAACCGAAACCCTTTCGCTGTTCCTAGCGGGACTCGCGCCGGAGAGAAAGGGCTTTGATAGAGATCAAGGTTGCCCGACACGAGGACCATAGGGTAGGGGAGTTCTACAACCGACCGATGGACGACCATGCCGGACAGCTTTTTCACTTTCGCCATTCTCGCGCTTCTGCTGACGCCCGGCCCGACCAATACGCTACTGACCGTCGCAGCCGCAACGCGTGGGCTGCGGGCGAGCACTCCCTTGCTGGCGGGAGAACTCCTCGGCTATCTCGCGGTGATCGTTCCGCTCGCAACCATCGCCGCGCCACTTCTGGACGGACGCCCCGCGCTTGCCGCAGGTCTGCGGATCGCCGCTGCGTGCTGGGTACTTTTTCTGGCGGTCCGCCTCTGGCGCGTGTCTTCGGAGCAAAAGGCGGAGCGCCAGGCAGCCCCGATAACGATTGGCCAGGTTTTCCTGACGACCATGCTCAATCCGAAAGCCCCGATCATCGGGCTGGTCATCATGCCGCATGGCACGCTCGCGGAAATCACTCCCGCACTCGGGCTTTTCAGCCTGCTGGTGCTGACCGCCGGGACAAGCTTTCTGACGCTCGGCCACGTTGTCGGCAAGGCGCCGGTTCTTTCGCCGCGCCTCGTCTATCGCATCGCCGCCGTCTTCCTGCTCCTCTTTTCGGCAGGGCTGGTCGGGAGCGCATCCAACCTGATCTGAGATCAGCCGGCTTCGTGCAGTCGGGAAAGCTCCTGCTGCACCTCATCCTGAAAAGCAAAGACAGCCGCACGCGCCTGGTGTTCGCTGGATCCGAGCTTGCGCAGCTCCTCCGCCAGCTCCCGGCAGACCCTCATCCAGTAATGGCGCGCATCCTCGCCCTGGAGACCGTCCAGCTCCCCGGCGCAGCGGCGAACATGGGCAGTGCGGCGCTCGGCTGGAAACGGGACGACGGTATCGGAATGGCGGTGCGGCTGGGCAAAGGCGGATGGCGGCATTGATTCGGGCTTCCTTGTCTTCCGCCCATGATTAGGAACCGCATGGTTAACATGCGGTTTCCAAAGCAGATTCGCCGCACCGCTTTGTCATCATCCGGCACGCGTCGCCGGATGCGCGTTTGCCCGCACCAGCGCCATCAGCATCGGGCCAAGGGCGAACTCGCCCCGCTCCGCCCGGCGGGTCAAGTCGCGCAGATAGCCGCCGGCCGAGTTGATGTGCCCCGAACGCTCGAATATGCAGGCGATCACCGTCGCTGCATTTTCAGGCCCCAGCACCTCACAGGCCTTTTCGTAGGCCGAGGGGCTGACGGCCAGCATCGAGCGGACCACCACCGCCGCCGTCATCAAGTCCCGCCAACCGGAAATCGCACCGCCGGGACCGAAGGGAACGATTTCCGGGCAGGCCTGCAGGACAAGTCCGAGCGGATAGGGCTTGTGCGGCTCGTTTGTCGCTGCCGGCCGAGGCTGGCGGCGACCATCCTTGTCAGCTGGCATTGCGTTACCCGTCGAGTTGTCTACGGTCCGGCTCGCACTTGCCGCTACCCGCCCACTCTCCAGCGTTTCAGGTCGAATGCTGCCATCGCCGCCCTGCTTCGTTTCGAAGCTTGGTTCAAAGTCAGAGGTGGAGTCCGGTTTTGAATTCTGTTTGTGCCGCTCGGTATGGCCGGCATTGCCAGCCGAATTTTGTAAAATCAACTGTCGTTCCAGTTGCTTGAGGATTTCTTCCCGCAATGCTTCGAGTGCCACGAGGATCGGTGCCAGGATATCAGGCGTCGCGACCCGCGGCAGCGCCAGGACCTGCTGGCGGTATTCCGCCTCATAACGCATCCAGTCGCCCTGAAGGCCGTCTTCCAAAGCTGTCTCGATCAGTTTGGCGATATCGCGGCGAACCAGCGTGATCCGTTCACGCATCCGCTGCAACAGCAGGCGCTCTGCGGTGACAGCCGCCGCCACGGTCTCGATCTCCCCAGCCCTTGCGAGCAGCGGCGCCAGCGAGAAGCCGTAAGCCTCGCCGATCTCGCCCTGCCTGTCGCGGCGCACATAGCGTTTGCCGTTCGGACTATCCCTGCGCGTCAGAAGGCCCGCCTCGACAAGCGCGGCAAGGTGACGGCGCAGCGTCGTTTCTGCCATGCCGTGGGTGCGGAGTGAAAGCTGGGCATTGGAGGGAAACACGACGAGACCCTCATTGCCGCAAAGCTCGGTCTTTGGATGGAAGCTCATCAGCGCATTCAGGACGGAAAGCGCCCGGTCGCTGATGCCGAGTTTCGGCCGCGCCTCACAAAGCCAGCGATAGAGCTTCCACTTGTCGATGCTCGCTTCCGGCGAGACCGCCTTCGCGATCGTCTGGCTTGCCAGCATGCCAAGCGTCATCGCCCGCCGCCCGAAGGGCGTCGTTATGCCGTCCGTCTCCATGTCTCTTCACCTTTCAACAGGCAAAAGAGACCCCATCACCGAAACCGGCGCCGAAAAGGCTTGACTGTGATTCGGGGAAGTGCGATTCTCAGGCTGCTAAACGATGAGAAGGGCTTCCGCGACGGTAACGTTGAGGGGGCCTTTTTCTTTTGCGGATCAATCTCCTGATTTCTGTTTGTTTTCCGAACGATACGCCTCGTAGAGGCTGTCCAGATTGCGTGTGATGTAAGCACCGAAGCCGGCCGCGTCGGCCGCTTTCAGCGCAATCGTGTATTGGCGGCCATTGGCCTTGATATTGGCCTGAACGTCTTTGCGCTCCCAGGTGGCGGGGGCAGGCTTGTGCGCCGCCGCCGGCCCGTCACCCTTCGCAAGATGACCGCTGACGAGATTGAAGCGTTCCTCCGGCGAGCGGAGCTTGATGCGCTCGCGCGCGAGGAACTCCACGGCGCGATCCTCGTTGGCCGGTTCGTCGAAACGCGTCGCCAGTTCATGCCAGCGGTCGCGGCCGATGGAAAGCGCCGGACCGATGCCGACGCGAACGGCCTTGGGGATGCGGTTCACCACGGACAGCATCTTCGAAACGGTCGTCTTGTCGGCGCTGAGTGCGGCCATGATCGTCTCGCGGTCGAAGCCCCTCGTTTCCAGTTCGCCGGCGAAAGTCGCCCGCTCGAGGAAGGAAAGGTCGGCGCGCGCGCTGTTCTCCTGGCCCTGCGCGATGACGTGATCGCGGTCGGTCAGCGCCTTGACCACCGCGCGAACGGGCCGGCCGAGCAGACGGGCGGCCTTGGCGCGGCGATGACCGAAGGCGATCTGGTAGACGCCCTCCTTTGCGGGATGCGGGCGCACGAGGATCGGAGAGTCCTGGCCGCGCACGCGCATCGCCTCGACAAGCTCCTGGAACTGCTGGTCGGAATGCACCAGACGGTCGGAAACGAAGGATTCCTCGATCTGGTCGGGTTCCAGCTCGATGACGACCTCACCGGCCGTGAGCTTGGCCTCGATCTCCTTGGCCGCATCCGCCTTGGCCGCGAGCGCATCGATGCTGCGCGTCACCGCGCCGAGTGCGCCGATCCCCTTGTAGGTGACATGCTGCCGGTGCTCTTCCGGTCCGGGGTTTACCGGCGTCAACTTCTCGGAGGCCGGTGCGATCAGGTTGGAAAGAATGTTCTTGCGCGCCATGATCAACGCCCCCATGCCTTGTGAATGAGATCGACGAGTTCCGCGTTGACCGCCTCCATGGATTCCAGCGCGCGGTCATAAGTGGCGCGCGTGAACTGGCTGCGATCGACCTCGTAGAGCGTCTGGTTGGTGAGCGCAGCATCGGCGATCGCGACGCTGCGCACCATCGGGCTGGTCAGGACATGCTGCTTGAAGAGCGAGCGCATGAAGGCGACCATCTGCGTCTGCGGCCCGTCCGCCGGATCGTAGCGGGTGACGAGGTAGCGCAGCCAGTCGAGGTTCATGTTGCCGCCCGCGCTCTTCAGCGTGTTCAGCACCTCGCCCAGCATCTGCAGGAACTGGCACATGGACATGACGTCGAGCATCTGCGGATGTACTGTGATCAGCACGGCCGTCGCGCCGCAGATCGCGCTCATCGTCAGGAAGCCGAGTTGCGGCGGGCAGTCGATCACCACGACGTCGTAGTCGTCGGCGACGGTGGAAAGCGCCTCGTCGAGACGGGCAAAGAAGATCCGGCCGTAATCGCCGCTGTTGCCCTGCGCGAGAATGCGCGGCGTGTCGTGCTCGAACTCCATGAGTTCGAGATTGCCGGGCACGATATCGAGACCCGGGAAATTCGTCTTGCGGATGATCTCCTTCAGAGGCCGGCGCTGGTCATCGTAGCGGATGGCCCCGTAAAGGGTCTCGTTCTCGTTGACGTCGAATTCCGGCTGGAAGCCGTGCACGGCCGAAAGGCTGGCCTGCGGGTCGAGGTCGACGGCCAGGACGCGGTGGCCGGTGAGCGCGAGATGCTGCGCCAGATGCGCCGTCGTCGTCGTCTTGCCGGAGCCACCCTTGAAGTTCACGACGGCGATGACCTGCAGGTGCTCGGCGCCGCGCCGGCGCGGAACGTAGCGCTGGCCGCGGCTGTTCTGCTCCAGGTATTCGCGCATCTCCTGCAACTGCTCGGCCGTATAGGAGCGGCGGCCCGAAGGCGTCACCTGCGGCAACGGGCCCTTGGATTCGAGCGAAAGGTTGCGCAGATAGCCGCTCGTCACCCCGAGGAAGTGGGCGGCCTCGCTGAGCTGGAACTGGCGCAGGCTCTTCTGCGCGACCGGCGGGAACATTTCCAGCCGGTGCTGCTTCAGCTTGTCTGACAGTTCGTGCGCCTGCCCGATGATCAGTTGATCGACCTCGGAAATTGCCTGTCCGAACGTTGCGGCCATATTCAT